>CAZITL010000014.1:0-54715 GCA_964542195.1 uncultured Verrucomicrobiales bacterium | reverse complement strand
ACGAGTTAAAGGGCTTTGTGGATAGACCCCTTGCCCCCTTATTTGGGATAGAGCCAAGTGCTTTGTGGATAGACCTCTTGCCCCCTTATTTGGGATAGAGCCCTTTTTTAGGGGATTCCCCGGAACCCCAGGGTTGGACTGGTGGGCGCTATAGGATTCGAACCTATGACCCGCTGATTAAGAGTCAGCTGCTCTACCAACTGAGCTAAGCGCCCTTGAGAATAAGGGGGACCAACATCTTCATGAACTACCAAATTCTAGGAAAAGTGTCCATTGATTTTTTAACTTTTTTGATGAAAAGCGATAAAATTAAACAAGGAATGGTGGAAATTTTCTCCTCTCCTCCATTCCTTTTTTCGTGACTAACGAGAGATAAATTGACTCCACAAGTTGGCGTGGGTTTTCACAAACTCTTCGTAGTTTTTTTCTTTCACATGACCAAAACCCCGGATTTTCTGGGGCAAGGCTGCAATTTCACAAGCCAGATTGTAATTGTCTGGAGTTATTTTGGTCATCAGATTCTGGATCATGACTTCAAAATCCACAATCAGTTGACGCTCCATTTTTCTCTCCTTGGTATAACCAAAGACGTCAAATTTGGTGCCTCTAAACCGCTTTAATCGGGCCAAGATTTTAAACGCTTTTAACATCCAGGGGCCAAAGGTCATTTTTTGTAAATGTCCGGTCTTGGGATCTTTCTTAGCAAGAAGAGGTGGCGCTAGATGAAATTGAAGTTTTACATCTCCTTCAAATTGCTCTTTAAGACGTCGTAGAAATGCGCCGTCAGTATAAAGGCGGGCAACTTCATATTCATCCTTATAAGCCATAAGGCGAAAATAAGTCTGGGCTACTGTTTTGGTCAGCCGTTCCTGTTGAAGCGATGTATCTAAGGTTTTGACTTGATCCATTACTTTGAGGTAGCGCTGAGCATAAGCTTCATCTTGGTAATTAATCAGGAATTGGGCCCGGCGTTGAATCATTTCTTCAATCGATCCGCTAAAGATATGATCAGGATCGATGCCATGGTTCTTATGGGTGAAAAGGTGGACACTCTCCATTGCTTCCACCGCAAGACGTCCCCAATTAAAGGCGGCGATATTTTCCTCAACGGCCACGCCATTCAGTTTAATGGCTTCAATTAAGGCTTGGCTGGATAGGGGAATTAAGCCTTTTTGTAAAGCATAGCCAACCATAAACAAATTGGTCATTAAAGAATCCCCCATGAGACTGGTAGCAAGCTCTGTGGCATTAATGAAATGAACATGGTCATCTCCAGCCACCTCTTTTAAAGCTTGTCTCATTGATTCCCGGGGAAACACATAATCAGGGTTTTTGGTAAACTGGCTTGTAATGGTTTCATGATCGTTGATAACCACTTGGGTATGACCAGCCTTAATGCGAGAAAGACCCTCATGGGTAGAGCTGACAACCATGTCAAATCCCAAAAGAAGGTCTGCTTCCCCTTGATAAATACGTGTGGCATGAATCTGATCTGGATGTTGGCTTAAACGCACATGGGTGACCACGGCGCCCCCTTTTTGAGCTAAACCAGCCATGTCGACAACCGAGCACCCTTTACCTTCCAGGTGTGCGGCCATGCCTAGTAGTGATCCAATAGTAATCACACCAGTTCCGCCCACTCCGGTAATAAAGATATTGTAAGGTTGAGCACTCAAAGGTAAAGGGGTGGGGGCCTTTAAATGATCAAAGAGTTCTTTGGGTGTGGATTGCTTTGAAGGCTTGCGAATGGATCCACCAATGACAGAAACAAAGCTCGGGCAAAAACCTTTAACGCAAGAATAATCCTTGTTGCACGATGACTGGTCGATAGCGCGTTTACGACCCCATTCTGTTTCAAGGGGGATCACCGATAAGCAGTTGGATTTTTGACCACAATCGCCACATCCTTCACACACGGTTTCATTGATAAAAATGCGCTTATTGGGATCTTCCATCAATCCACGCTTGCGACGACGGCGCTTTTCAGCAGCGCACGTTTGATCATAAATGAGCGCAGATACGCCCTTCCATTGTTTTAAGTCTTCTTGCACGGCCATCAATTGATCCCGTGAATGAATCGTAGTACCCGGGGCAAGGTTCATCCCCATCGGGTATTTGTGAGGATCATCAGCAACAAGAGCAATACGACGAACACCCTCGGCATAAACTTGTTTGGTGATATCTGCCACACTGAGTGGTCCATCGACCGGTTGACCGCCTGTCATGGCAACGGCATCATTATATAGAATTTTATAGGTGATGTTTACTTTTGCTGCGACTGCTGCGCGAATGGCCAGTAAGCCAGAGTGATAATAGGTTCCATCGCCTAAATTGGCAAAAATGTGATCTTCATCTGTAAAGGGGGATGTTCCAATCCAGGGAACGCCTTCTCCTCCCATCTGCGTAAATGTTTGTGTACGGTGATCAATCCAGGTTGCCATGTAGTGACAGCCAATACCTGCGAGAGCTCTACTGCCCTCAGGCAATTGGGTTGTTGATGTGTTGTGGGGACAGCCTGAGCAATAGAAGGGCAGACGGACAAGCTTTGCTTCATAGTTAACGGCTTCTTCCTCGCGTTTTAGGGCTGCATTTAATCGAGAATCCAAAACTTCAAATCCGGGATAGCGACTAAACCTTTTGGCCAAAGCAGCTGCAATCTTTGACCCACTTAATTCGTATGAAGTGGGCAGCAATGGTTCTCCAGAAGGGGTGGTTTTGCCAGAAATGGCGGGACGTCGATCAGCTGGTATGTGGTACAAGTACTCTTTAAGTTGAGCCTCAATCAACGGTCTTTTTTCTTCAATAACAATCACTTCTTGGAGATCTTGGCAGAACTCCAGGATGGTCTCTTTTTCCAAAGGCCAGCTGACGGTTATCTTCATAAGCTTGAGACCAAGGCTTTGGGCTACATCTTGGGTGATGCCCAGATCCTCAAGGGCTTGGCGTAGATCTAAATACCCTTTTCCAACAGCAATGAGACCAAGGCGGGCCTGGGTTTTTGGCAAATCCCAAACAACACGGTTCAGGTGATTGGCGCGCACGAAGGCTTGGCAGGCTTTAAGTTTATACTCATGTAGACGTTTTTCCTGGTCCAAAGGAGCATCAGGCCAACGTAAATTAAGACCGCCCGGGGGAAGAATAAAATCGTTTGGATGCTGAATTTGATATCGGTTGAGAGAAAGGCGTACAGAGGCCGACGTGTCCACTGTGTCGGAAATCACCTTAAAGCCAACCCAAAGGCCTGAGTAGCGAGACATAGCCCAGCCATAAATCCCCAAATCCAACACATCTTGAACATTGGCTGGATGCATGACTGGAATAAACGCATCTATAAATGCAAATTCACTTTGATGAGGTAAGGTGGAAGATTTGCAGGCATGATCATCCCCTGCCAAAGCTAACACCCCGCCAAGCCGACTGGTTCCAGCCGCATTTGCATGTTTGAAAACATCTCCTGTACGGTCTACCCCTGGTCCTTTGCCATACCACATGGCAAAAACCCCATCTACGTTAGCGCCTGGGGATAAATGGACTTGCTGGCTACCCCAAACGGCTGTCGCACCGAGATCCTCATTGACTCCTGGAGTGAAACGAATATGAGCTTCTTGCAAATAGGCCTTAGCTTTCCATAAGGCTTGATCAAATCCTCCTAAAGGAGAACCTCGGTAACCTGAGATAAAACCCGCAGTATTTAATCCTTGAGCTAAATCCAATTGTTTTTGGATCAAAGGGAGTCGAACAAGTGCTTGGGTGCCGTTGAGAAAAATTTGCCCATCGTCAAGGGTGTATTTATCATCAAGATTAACTTTGCGCAGGGCTAATTCCATGAGTATCCTTAGCGTCTTTATATCATTTAGAATAGATCATAATCTGGATTGACATGATGTTCAGCAAATTTTTACGTAATATCCTTGATGGCCCAGCGAATTTGATGCTCTTTATGACCATAAAGATGGCCCATAAACAAGATTTGCCGGCGATTATCGTAGTAGGGCAAGGTTTCTGCTAAAATCTCCCTTGCCCCTGAGATGAGCATGCGCAACGATTGGCCTGTCGGTAAATTTAAAATGACACCACGACCATTAGGAAGCAGGTTCGTTTCAATCTGAGGGGCAAGAATAAATCTAAGAGCAAAGGCCGTATTGGCTGGTCCATAGAGAATTTCCTCACCTCGAAAATCAATAGTTGCGCCATCTAAATAGAGATATCGACTATGACTAAAAGGCAAAAGATGATCATGGCATTGGTAACCACTTTCTAACATCATGCTTTTATCATACACATGACGTTGGACATGAATATCATTGTCATAAGGATGCTTCGAGGTTAGATATTCCCCCGTATCGGCTTGAAGAATGAGGTCAGCAAAAGTAAAAATTCTTTGTTTGCCAAGACTCCATTCAAACTGGAAAATACCTGTGCCAGGCTCTAAATAGGCATGGGGGGTCCGTAATTGATTGGGGGATGTGTTTACCAAAATTAATCCTGATTTGGTAAGACACCTTTCCACACCTAAATGAGGGGCGCTTAAGGGAGGGCGTCCATGGGCATCGGCAAGAGACAAAACCATATCAATAAGTGAAGATGGAACGGAAATATTGGATCCAAAGTCAGCCAATCCCCCATCTCCGTGACGGAACAACCGTAAAACTGGGGCCATTTTGGTGATGGTTTGGTGAAGTTTAGGGGGAATCGTATATTTGATAAGGCGTAATAATGCCCGAAGGTCAATCAGTTGACGTAAGACAATGAGTTGGACAATAGGAAGTCTGGAAGCATGCCCACCATCGGGGAGTATTTGTTGATCTAACAACTGCTCTAACTGATTTAAATATTTGGGTAAGCGATGGGTCTCAAAATCTAAAGAAACACTGGCCATGATTAGCCCATGCAAGGCCCACAACCGTTGGAGAGGGGTCTGGGCGTCTTGCCAAGTATAAGCTAAATGCTTCAACTGGCGCGTAATGCTCTTTAAAAATGTTGCTTTGAATCTTTCATCGGAACTGGTGCCAAAAAAATCATAAAGCCCTAACCACGTGCTCAGGCGATGGCCCATAACATCAGGACGCCAAGCAATAGAACGCCAAGTTTGATGATTTTCGATCCAATCTAAAATAAGTTGACGGGTTAAACGTCGTGCAGCGTTGTCGCCAATCGCTCTTAAATCCCTAAGCCATTCAAAACAGTGAAGTTGGGCAAGTTGAGAATGGGACAAATTGTTTTTGTTCCATAAATCGCCGATGGCTACCGAAAACCCGCCTAAGGGGATAAATCCTTGGCTAATTTTCCTTCCAAGAGTGGTGGATCCTGGCCAAGAATCAGCAGGAGTAACTTTTAGCTCCAGGGGTTTTCCAAGAAGACTTAAATGGTAGGCTGGATTTTTTTGCCAAACAAGACGCAACTTTCTATTGACCTGTTGAAGAAGGGGAGCTTTGTCCTCCTCGGGGGCTATATGAGCTATGGCAAGAAATGAACTCAATTCTTCCTATCTCCCGAAAGCTTTTAATTGTTGAATCGCTTCTTGGTAATTGGGTGATTTAAAAATAGCTGTCCCTGCAACCAAAACATCGGCGCCGGCTTGGATAACGTTTTGAGCATTCAAGGGGGTTATCCCTCCATCCACTTGTAATAAGATTGGTTGTTGCGACACATTGATCATATGCCGGGTTTGGCAGATTTTATCAATAAGATTAGGAATAAATTTTTGTCCGCCAAAGCCAGGGTTGACTGTCATAATCAAAATCATATCAATTTCCGGCAAAATAGATTCAATCATAGCAAGCGGCGTGTGAGGATTTAAAGCTACACCGGCTTTTAAACCAAGAGCGCGAATTTGGCTTAAAGAGCGATGAAGATGGATATCTGATTCAGGATGAACCGTGAGAATATCAGCTCCAGCGTCTGCAAAAGCTTGGAGATGAGGTTGGGCTTGACTGACCATGAGGTGAACATCAATGGGAAGAGAAGATATACTTTTTAATGCTTCAACTATAGGTATACCAAAGGAAATGTTGGGGACAAAACGGCCATCCATCACATCTACATGGAGCCAATCCGCTCCTGCTTTGGTGACAGCTTCAACTTCTGCTTGTAAATGCAAAAGATTAGCAGAAAGAATGGAAGGTGCAACTAGAGGATGTGACATGGTTGGCCTCTAAGGCTGAAGGGAAACTGGCTTAAACGCGCAACAGAGATAAGAATTAATTTAGCCATGGTCAACATCTGCGCTAATTGTTAAAAAGGTATTATGATATTCACTTAATCGTAACACAGAAGCAATTTTATGTTAAGAGAAAGCCCTTCTAGGAAACCTGAAGTTAATGAGACCCCAGATCAGCCAGTGGGTGAGTCTAAATTTGAGGAAAAGGAGAACTTATCTTCAAATGATCAAGCTTCTTTTCCCTCCCTTGATCCGACCCGTTATGGTGATTGGGTGAAAAAAGGTCGATGTATCGATTTTTAGGATGAGAGAATGGAACAACCCTGGATTTTATTTGATCAGGTATCCTTGATTCGTGGTGATAAATTGGTGTTGAAAGATCTATCCTTTTCCTTGAAGAAAGGGGAGGTTATCTTCTTGAAGGGAGCGAATGGGAGTGGTAAGAGCAGCACTCTGCAACTTTGCGCTCAACTCTTGCATCCAAGTGGTGGAACCATAACCTTGGCGCCTTATGTGCCGATTGCTTACTTAGCTCATGGTAATGGCTTAAAACGTGAATTAACAGTCAGACAAAATTTATCTTTCTTCGCAAAGCTGCTTCAACAGAAACATGCGGAACATTGGATTGACGGTTTAATAGATGAATTGGGGCTTAAAAGCAAAAGACATGTTCCTTTAGGTTATTTATCCTGTGGTCAGCAACGGCGAGTAGCTTTGGGGCGCCTTCTTCTCCATCCGGCCAAATTATGGTTGTTGGATGAACCTGTCAGTAATTTGGATGATCAAACCACCGAGTGGTTTGCGCAAAAGATTATAGGCCACCAAGAAAATGGCGGAGCTGCCTTGATTGCCTGCCACACACCCTTAGCCATATCTCAGGTTCGTGAGGTTTATCTTGAACTTAATTAATCAAGTGATCCGGCAACAAGGAAGTTATATGGTATTGATGGGCGCGGTATATGCTTGTGTTGTAGGATTAATTTTTATGCCTTTAATGCAAGTTTATCCTGAAGAATTAAAGCCCTTGTGGCCTTATTTATTCATGGGGGTCATCTTTATTTGTCTTTTAGTCGGACAGGTGTCCTTATTTGAGCAGGACTATCAAGATGGTTTTTTAGAGTGGTACGCTGTACATCGACCCCATTTAAGAGGCTATTTGATAACGAAATACGCGGCCCACGGGTCTTTAATGATAACGGTCCTCTTGGCTGTGACGGCCCTGTTTGGTTGGGGTATGATGACCAGACATATGTTAATCACGCTTTTGGTTATCCAAGCCATTTCTATCGCTACTTTGTCTGCTCTTCACATGGTTATCTCCAGTGTTCTTCTCAAAGCGCGAGCTTATTGGCGCTTTATTGTGCAAATGGTGATTTTGATTCCCTTGGCTGTTCCAGTGGTTCTATTAAGTTATGGGGTTCTGGAGGCGGGACAATTTATCTTCCCTCAGAACAATCTCTTTGTGCTATTTATAAGCCTAAGCATCGCGACCATTGTTGGGGCTTTAGCCATAACACCTTTGGCTTTGAGGGAAGCATTACGTGATTAATTTCAAACCAGATCAACTTATTCATTTCATTGGCAGATGGATTGCGCCATGGACTGTGTTTAGCGTTATTCTGCTAACCTTAGGATTATATTTGGCATTGGGGCGTTCTCCAGCTGACTATTTGCAAGGGGAAAATGTGCGGATCATGTATATCCATGTACCCGCTTCTTGGGGTGCTTTGGCTGGATATGCTGCCATGACACTTCTTGCAGGCTACGGGCTGATTAAGCGGATCCCTATGGCTTTTATCTTGCTTCAAGCGATTGCTCCTGTAGGATTTTGTTTCTGCTTAATAAGTCTGGCCACAGGATCAATTTGGGGCAAGCCTACGTGGGGAACATGGTGGGTTTGGGATGCGCGGTTGACATCGATGTTTTTACTTGCCCTTTTGTATTTAGGTTATTTCATTGTGTGCCAAGTTAATCGTCAAGAGGGAAGAGGGCAAACCACAGCCGCTATGCTCATCCTTATTGGCGCATTAAACTTACCCATAATTAAATGGTCGGTGACATGGTGGCACACACTTCATCAACCCGCCAGCATCATGCGTTGGGGCAAACCATCTATACATAGTGATATGCTTATCCCGTTAATGGTGATGACTGGAGCATTTGTGGTCATGGGGATCAGTCTCTTTTTGTACAGATTGCGCACTCTTTTGCTCCACAAGCGATGGCTGCACCATTTATTGAGGAGTTAAGGCATGGAATTTGGTTATGTTTACAGTGCTTATGGTGTGGCAGGTGTGATGCTCTTAGGCTTTACGATGTTTTTCTTTAATCAGCATCGTAAAGTGTGTGAGCGATTAAATCAGCTCCATGACTAATCAACAAAAAAATCGCCTTTGGAATTTGAGCCTCCTTTTCGTGGGAGCGGGTGCTGTCTTAGCTTTTATCTTAACCAGTCTCAATCAACAAATGCTCTTTTTTGTAACTCCAAGCCAATGGAATGAGCAAATGAATCATAAAAGAATTCGTTTAGGGGGAATCGTTAAACAAGGAACAGTTAAACGATTGGAAGAAGGTTTGGCCATCCAATTTACCATCACTGATCATAAGGCTGATCAAGAAGTGTATTACCGAGGCTTTGTCCCTGATTTGTTTAAAGAAGGTCAGGGCGTTATTGCTGAAGGGAAAAAAGAAGAAACTGGTATTTTTATAGCAAATCAAATTTTAGCCAAGCATGATGAAAATTATATGCCCAAGGCGGTATATCAACAGTTGCGCCAGTCACAAAAAGAGGAATGAACATAAACTCGTGACAGTAAGGGGTTAAAAAATTACCCCTGATTATTAGTTCTTTCTTCATTATAATAGACTAAGTTTGTTTATTGAGATTAAGAGTTAAAGGTCGAGTTATGAAAAAAACCTTATTTCCTTGTTAGCTCTCTTCTCTTTTTATGTCCATGCTATGGAAGATCCTTCGCTCTCCAGTTCTCCCATGGATCAAATTCCTACAATTAAACCTACTGATGAACTGGTTCAAGAAGTTGCCCCTGGCATCTATGCTGGTCAAAAGAAGATAGGTGAAGAGATAGTCTATTTTGGGGTTGAAAGAGTTGAGAGTGACAATGAACTGAAATGGCGTCAATATGCCGGATGCTCTGATCTAATAGGAGGAAGTGCTCGGGGAGGGCTACTGAAAGTACTGGCTTTATCAAGTAAGCTGGGAGTTTGGATTCTATTTGATAAAGTAAAAGACGTTACAGGATTTAATGAACAGGAATACATCGAATATATGAATAAACTTGATGCAGTCATCCACAGCAGGCCGAGTGTTGTTGATGCACTTGAGGGTGTCGGCGAAGGTGTTGCCGGATTTTCGTTAAGCTTTGATGGACACCATTATGTGGTTTACGCATCAAAAAAACCCATTACAGGCCGCTTTGTTTTTATCGAAAATGCAGAAAAATGTTTTCCTTTAAAAGATTTCTATGAGTCTTATGGTAACCTTTTAAAAAGCGTTAGATTGCAAGATAATCCTGACACCAATCGATACTCAAACCGGGGAATTTTTAGAAATCCCATCAGTTTTATAGAGGATGGTTCTAAATATCCTAGAATTTCCATGAAATTGCATGGTTTTAGCGCAGTTTTCGCTAAAAAGTTTTTAAAGGGTAAAGAGTACATGACTGTTAGACCCGTCATTTCCATGAGGAAGATTCTCTTGGATATCAAGGGCTGGCAACGAGGAGAGGTGCTCATTAATAAAAAGGATCTTTTTGATCACTCCCCTGAGGAATTAGATTAAGTTAGAGAAAGTGGTGTTGTGGCCCTTTTTGATATTAAAGTGGATGCTCTCATTCGGCTTTATAAGGTAGAATCGTAAATCACCAAAATCTCTTAATCAAAAAAGTTTTCGACCATTTATTCTCAACCTTGTGAGATCGCACTTAAGACATCGATTGGAAATTGGGCATCTTCAAGGATAAATTTATACTATTTGTAGATAACTCATAAAAGCCCTGTCACAGGGTTGAAAAACAGATATTTTAAATGTAAATGAAATTTTTTTTCATTAAATGAAAAAAATACCCTTGTAAATCATTAAAGAATGGTTACATTAAGAATACCTTTGAATAAAAGGTAGCTCACACAAAACAATAATAAGGCGCAAGTGGGCCTAAAAAATAATAACTTATTAGATGTAAGTTATCTCTTTCAATGAACGTGAAGATCAGATCAAGCTAAGAGATGAAATATTCAATGAATCATTGAAACACACAGTAAGAAGACCTGTGGCATGAGAAATAAAAAGCTTAAAACTATGCGCTAATATGAGCTTTTATACGAAGGATAAGTTTTTCTTATCTTAAGATTTTCCTCCATCAACCCCGCGAGACTTTCTTGTGGGGTTTTTTGCAAGAAGCTTAGGTTGAAAAGAAATATTTTCTTTTGTATGTTTTGTTATTAAACGATCAAGATCCTTCACAAAAAAATCCAATTACAAAATAAAGTATTGACAAAAATATATTAAATACGTATATTTATATTGTACATTGGTTCTTTAAATTTTTTCTATCCATTGTATAAATAATCCTCTTTACGATGTGTATTCCCCCTGGTCTCTCTGAGGCCGGGGGTTATACTTTTTGACCATAATAAGTCTTATGAGTTATTATCTAGAAATAAATACTTGAAAAAAATATATAATTGTAACATATATATTATGTACATGGTTTTATAGTGTTTTCTATCCATTGTATAAATAATTCTCTTTACGATGTTATGAAGCCCTTCCCTCCAAAGGAGGGCAGGGCTTCTCTTTTGAGTATTTAAACAATAAATCCTAAAATCATCGTGTCTTAATGATAAATCAATGAATAAGGACTAACTTTTCCGACTGTAACGATAGAATCCTGGCAGAAGGGCATGAAAAATACATTTTTTCAAAATCACTTTGCCGGTGAGCGGTATCTTAGCGGCTAAGAAGGGAAGTGTTATGGATGCTGAGTCTTTTTTCTCAAACCATAATTGAACTTAATTTTTGGTTTTGATTTGACCTTTGGGGCGGTGTTTTTAAGGGGGTTGGTACCCTTTCCTTTGTCCGAGTGGGCAATAGGGGTCAGCTTGCGCTGGCTTCGGATTTTTGCCCAAGCACCAAAAACTCGGTCTTTGTAGCGACGATTGGCGGTGGGATCAGCGGAATGATAGTATCGCACTGCTGCCTCAGAAGAACCGTGTTGTTTTTCTAATCGCTTTAAAAGAGATCCTGCATAAGCAATGTTTTGCTTAGGATCAAGCATATCCTCAAGGGATTTAAACTTATGTTTATGGGAGGGTACGTGTAATTGCATCGGACCTACACTGATGTTTTTGTAACCTTGTTTTTGTTTCTCCCGAACAAAATCAGCTGCAGCTTGGCTTGATGAGAAAAAGTGGGCTTTACCCCCGGCATTCACAATGAACGGGTTCAACTTAGATTCAATGTGAGCGATGGCTTCTAAAAGTCCCTCCGGAATGCCTTTTTGCCGCTCTACATCCCCAATATGATTGCGACATCCTTGAGAGGATACGGAAGTTTCCCCATAACATGGAAACGTCGCTACAACAATAGATAGAAGGGTTAAGGCTAAAGATCTCATGTCACACTCACTCGATAGCACGAACCTCAAGAACTTCAGGTACATAATATCTAAGCATATTTTCAATACCTGACTTTAAGGTCGCAGTTGAGCTCGGGCACCCTGCACAGGCTCCTTGCATTTTCAAATAAACCACGCCATCTACAAAAGAATGGAAAGTTATGTCACCCCCGTCTTGGGCAACGGCAGGTCGAACACGGGTATCGATTAATTCTTTGATTTGTTGAACCAAGGGATCATCATCTACGGCCTGATCATAGGAAGATGGTGTTTGTCCTTCCTCAATCGCAGGTAGATTAGCCACAAAATGTTCCATAATAATGCCTAAAATGAGTGGCTTGAGCGCAAACCAGTCGGCTGTTGGTTCTTTGGTAATAGTGATAAAGTCATTGCCAAAGAAAACGCTGACCACCTGGTTTACTCCCATCAAACGACGGGCTAAAGGAGAATTATGGCAATCCTCCAAACAGGCAAAAGAGGCTGTTCCTTGGGGCATAACAATGCGACCAGGAATAAACTTTAAACTATCAGGATTTGGAGTTGCTTCTGTTTGAATAAACACGATTTTATATTTTTTTACTGTTGAAATTTAAACATAATTAAGCCCATTTATACGATCATTTACCTTGAACGTCAAGTTTTGCGCCAATTGCTAACAAATGGTTAAGAATATTCTCCTACCTCTGAGGGCATAATAGACTAAAGAATCGTTACCTCAGGCGGGTTGGTAAATCCTTTGCTTTGCCCTCGGGTTAAGAACGTTGTACACCCTAGAAAATGTTTTTTACCTAATCGTGAGGGAGGAATGGTCTGAGGTTGAAGGGTCGCCTTGAGTTTAATTTTTAAAGTAGGTTCACAATAAAGTTCACACAAGAACTTTAAAGCTTTATGGCCGCGTCCACCAGGTAAATAACTTACAAAATCCAGCCAATGTAAGTGATGAAGATGAATGGTAATTCCTTGGGCTTCATCCCATGTTCTTCTCCCTAATACTAAGCTTTGGCCAAGCCGATTGTATTGTCCCTTTGACCCAATACGGGATAAATCATTATCGATGGCTTGATTCCATCCCCCCTCAAAAGGTTTGATGGTAATCTTATGGGGAAAATATCCCCTTAAAATGGTAAGTAAACCACCCAAGGATCGGGGGCGCTGCCAAAAGAGGGGGGCATACTTTATTAAGGAGCGAAGCGGAACAGGATACGTTTTTTTCTCCAATGCCCCATCAATACCCATGAGGTTGAGTAAACATTTTCCCATGCCTGTCTGTTCTGGGGGAATCTGTGCAATGCCTAGGACAACCTTTTTACGAACCCGATGCCAAAATGAAATTAGACGGTGATTAAAAATATCCAGAAAATCCGCCATGGCCGTATCTTTTTGCCTTAAACGGTCAATCAGTAGTTCCGTATAAGGCGTGGGCAAAGGTCCTTGAATGCCCCCAAGTCCTAGAAAGTTAACCGTCATTATCGGACGGTCGGGATGCTGGTAATTTGATTTCAAAGAATAAATGTCTGATGAGGATGAAGAGAGCGTGACCCGAGATTGAAAGATCATAGCTTCATTCTTAGGGTTGTCACCTTCACCAATGGGCGTACATCCGGGCTTTAACCATTCCAAGATCCGCACAGCTTGATGAAAATCAAACTCATAGGGTTGAGCGAAAAATTTTGCCTCTAAAGAGGGTTGAGGTCGCCGCTGAGGGGTTGCCATTGCATCCATTCTCCATGGCGTTGAGTGCCATTTAGTTGAACTTGAACAAAAGAGTTAATAGAAACTTGAAGGGCGAAGAAATGTCTTAGAACCGAGGCCAATAAAAACATACTGGTTCCTGAGAAGGTACGCTCATTAACCGTCAAATCAATTTTTAACCCGGGTACAAACCCCCGCCAAGCTTGATGGCCTAATCGCCGAACGATAGGTGTGCAATTTAACGAGACAAGAGATTCGATTTCAGGATGTTTTAAGCGTTCACTCAATCCTGAAAAGAGCCTTAAGGTCTCTTTAAGCGCTTCAAGAGAAGTATCCCCTTGAGTTAAAGAGAGTTGACTTACAGATAGCTTGGAGATAAGTCGCCACAAAGTTTCACCATCTTGGGGACTGTAGATCTGTGATGTGGGTTTATTAAGGCATGTAATTCGGCTAATGGGAGCTTTGCTCTCCAATTGCAAGTCACCTCCAGCTGGGATTTGATCTGCTAAGAATCGATTGGTGCACAACGTATACGCATATACAGTTTGATAAGGTGGGACGCGTGGATTAAAATTAAGATCCACAAAGGATAACAAAATTTCTGTTCCTGGAATGTCTAAACTTTCTTTAGAGGCTCGCCGTGCAATCCAGTAGGCGTTTGATTTAGAGGTTTGAACGTTGTGATCAAAAGAGAAATAGGGGAGAAATTCTTCGGTATTGGGTGTGTCATCCAAAGCAGAGGTGACTTTTAAGATGGAGTATATTTCTGTGGTTCGCTCACGCCGTTGATCAGGGACAAGATTGTATTCGAATTTATGATGATCAAGACGAAGAGGGTCGGTAATTTTGGGAAATAAATTAACCATGGGCGTACACCCAAGGCGAAAATGAGATGGATCCAGACTAATTTTTTCTATTTGTTTAACATCTTCAATACCTATAAGAATATCGGCTGTTTGACCTGCCTGCTTAAAAGAGAGATTGCTAATCTCAAGAAAGAAAAATTTTTCTGGAAAATGGAAGTACTCTAAAAGGAGCTGGTAGGAAGGATGAGCATGATCGGGGTTAGGCAGAATAACATCATCTGGATCAAAACCGATGTTCTTTAAGGAATTTTGCGGCAAAGATACAGCTGCTTGACCATCACTTGAACATAAAACTTGAAACTGAGATTGGGCAAATATGGCTTCATAAAGGGTATTGCTACCTACACTATCACTGGCAATATGAAAGACAAGACGGTGGAGATCAAGATCGCCAAAGTCAAGACCTATTGATTTGAGACGAAGCCGTAAGTACCAACGGTATTTTTTTTGATCATTAACCAATTGATATTCATCTCCATGAACAAGATCCACATGAGCCACCTCAATGGGCCATAGGGTTACGGGATAAGCGGTACGAAAGCGACACGCAACTCCTTCTTCAGCATAGGAAAATAATGGTGTGTGGCGCGGAATATCAAAGCCTGAAGTTAATTTTCCTTTGGTTGGATCCACTTGAAAATGAGCAATGGCCATTGAGGGAATCGGATTGGTTAAATGAGGGTATAGCACTTGAAGGAGCGCGGCTGAAATTTGCGGCACACGGTCATCAATCTCTTGACTGAGACGGGCTGTTAAATACGCAAAGGATTCCAGAAGTCGTTCAGTATGAGGATCTCTTGATTCATGACCCGACAAATCCAAGCGACGGGCAATTTTGGGATGTTTGGCGGCAAAAACTTTACCTCCATTGCGTAAATAACTCATTTCGCGATGGTAGTAGGAGAGAAAACGATCTTCTTGAGCTTGAGTCACGCCAATAATTTTATTAAAGATTAATTATAATTTATTATAACCATTTTCCTTAGAAACACCAGAGGGCTCCTGCAAATGAATTTTTAAGGTGCGGGATGACGGAGGAGTCTAGGCAATAGTGGTCATTTTATTTTAATAATAGAGGAAGACTTAAACTGGAAAGGATGAATAATGATCTCTCATGAAGCTTTGGCGACCTTGTTTACGCAAGCGCGTACCCATGCTCATTGGTTGGATAAACCGGTCAGTGATGAATTACTGAAACAAGCTTTTGATTTGGCCAAGATGGGACCTACCAGTGCCAATTGTTCCCCCATGCGCATCGTCTTTATCAAATCACCAGAAGCTAAGGAAAAGCTAAAGCCCTGTTTGGACCCTGGCAATGTGGAGAAAACCATGACAGCTCCTGTGACAGCCATTATTGGGATGGATTATGAGTTTTATGAAGAATTGCCTTTTTTATTTCCTCATGCCGACGCTCGATCTTGGTTTGCGGGCAAACCTGCAGCAATTGAAGCTACGACTTTCCGCAATAGCAGTTTACAAGGTGCGTATTTTATCATGGCAGCTCGATCCCTGGGTTTAGATTGTGGTCCCATGTCTGGTTTTGACAGCAAAATGGTTGATGATATCTTTTTTGCCGGTACAGCCATTAAGTCTAACTTTTTGTGCAATTTAGGCTATGGAGATGCAACAAAACTCTACCCCCGAAGCCCACGCTTTGAGTTTGATAAGGTGTGTCAGATTATCTAAAACCTCTTATGTTTGAAGAAGCGCAGATGCAAGGTTGCTGCGCTTCTTACGATTGACCCCACCTCGTCCTTGTGCATCCTCTAATATACGAAGCCTACCAAGACTCAGATTCATTATCCCAAAAATGAAAATAGATAAGATTTTCACATAGATAATCTCCTAAAGGGATGATGAAAATAAGCTAAATAGATCCATCAATCTTTTTAAAGAACTCCCGATAGCAAAAATTTAATGCACGGTTGAAAGGAAAAGAACATGATGATCAACAAACACTCTTTATTGTTATTATCTTTCCTAAATTTGTGTGGTTCTTACGTTAACGCCATGGAGGTCACGGCTGAAGATGGTAAGCCTGTCTTACAGACATGTCAACAGGTGCGCCTATTCTCCTCTCCCTTGGAAATGATCAGTTTGGGGCAAGAAGTATTCGTTTTAACTATGGCTGAAAAACATGACGAAGCTTACTCGCTTATCCCTCAATTTTGGGCGACTTCTTTTTCTCCTATATCTTTATTAGATTATGAAAATTATTCTTTTTATACGTCTTTTGCTCTGGCCAGATATCATTTAAATAAAGCAAAAAAGACGGTTTTAGACCCTAAGACTTGTCTCGAACAGTTTGAAATGGCTGGTAAAGTTTTAGAGGACTATATTCTCTGTCTCGGAGATATAGATAGTCAAGTGTCTCCATATATGGAGCATATGAAAGACCATCGAGCCGTTGTTTACAGAGAGGCCGGAGATACTTTTTATCAATTAGGGTCCTTAAACAGCAATGTTCAAATCTGTCATAATGAAATTGAAAGGGAGAAGGTGTCGGATTTATATAAAAAATCTGAAAAGTATTATAAACTTGCGCTTTTCTATTTACCTCAGACTAGGACTCCCCTTCCTAAAGAAATCATTTTTGATGTTCAACTTGAGCTATTTAATTTATATGGAAATTTGATCAATTTGGCCAACTTAGAGGATAAAGAAGCATATCTTAAGCAGGCTAGGCGTATTGCTGAGGATTTTGAAAGGAATCGTACCTCAGGCGCCAATAGCCACTGGCAAAAAGCCAAAAAAAATCTTTCCTTTTTTAGACAATTGATTGAAAAAGACAAGGTATTTGCTAGAAGCCAGCAAACTGGATCAAAGAAAATTCAAAAAATGCGGGCAAAGAAATTTAATATCCTTCAAAAACAAGCATATGAAACCCTTGAGCAAAACGAAGGATCTGTTTTTAAGCAAGAAAATAAAACTTTGATACCTAAAGTAGAGATTAACCAATACTACAATTATTTACTTGCTTTTTGCGAGGAAGAAAGTGCTGAGACGCTTCGTTTTTGTTTAAAAAATCTTGAAAAAAGAGTTCAGGAGATCTTAGAAGACTCAGGAAAGCCAGCGGGCATTTGTGATATTTATCAACAACTTCAAGTTTACTTGGGAGTCGAGGCATTTACGACTAATTTTAAGATCATTATGTCAAGGATTTTAATAGAGACAGGAGAGATTCAAGAGGCTGTCGAACGCATGACTATTCTTGCTGAGTTTGAGAGGAAAAAGGTTGGGAATATCTCCGTTATGACACGGTTTCTCAAAGCCTCTTTAAAAAACCTCTTGAGTGATCATGAAGAATGGGTGGCTTTCGAGAAAGAAATGTCACAAGCAGTGGAAAAAAAGAAATTAGCACGACAAAAGAAAAGAGATAATCGCCAGCAGCAAATGGCTCAACTGATTAAATTCCATCAGAGTAAAGCCATACAAGATCAAGATGTAGAAAAATCAAGTCAGTCGGTATCAGGTCACGAGCACAAGAATCAGGGGAAGACTTATAACTCCCATGACGTTAGGCACGACCTGGGTTTCTTGCCTGAGTCGCTATCGAGCAAACAGAATAAAGAATTGAAACAACAGCGCCATCTTGAGGCTGAAAGGCGAAGAGCGGAAGAAGCAGCAGAACAGGTTGAAATCAAGCCAGCTGATTCTCCCCTTTTGAACCTGTCAAATTCAAATTCTCACAAAGATTTAAAGGATAAACCAAAAGAATTGCCATGGCTTAGAGATGTTTATGATCTAACACGTGGGGCGAGATTAGTGGATGATGAGATTGAAAATGATACATGGCAGTTTAGTCGTGATGATTTGATTCATTATTTTACGTGCCTGGGGTGCGAAAAGAAGGAGGGAGGGCGTCACAAGAAGCTATCTTTTCCAAGAGCGTTAATCTTTACGAAAGATAACCATGTTGTGACTGTGCTTAATGATTTTGGCGGCGCATTGACGCTACCTCGCTGGGATCAGTCCCATAATAGTGGTCGTGTACCGCAGTATCTCAGAAAGCAAATTTTAGCGGCCCGAAACAAATTGATTCTCTTTAAACTAACCCTTGAGGCCAGGAGCGCGACTTCATAAGGTGAGTACTTAACTTACACAATCAAACAAGCCGCAATACTGAGATTATTAGGAGGGATTAATAAACCGACACAGTTCATTAATCCCTTTTTAAAAAGGCTAGAAATCACCCCTTAACCTAATTCTGTTCCTTCTTTTCCCGAAGGCACAGACGTTTGATACGACGCGGATCGGCATCTAAGACTTCAAATTCGATATTATGGTGCGGATGGGCGATTAATTCACCACGATGGGGAACGCGTCCAGCTAAAGTTGTTACCAATCCACCAATCGTATCTACCTCATCCTCTAAATCATTGTCCGCAAGGATAAGGCCGAAGTTTTCCTGAATTTCCTCCAGTGTGACCCGTCCATCCGCAATAATGGATCCATCATTTCGCTTAATCAATTGTTGAGGCACGCCCCGATCTTGAGCATCTTGAATATCGCCGATGATTTCTTCAATTAAATCGGAAAAAGTGACCAAACCGTCAATGCCCCCGTATTCATCCACAACCATAGCCATTTTTGTTCCCGTCTCCCGCATTTGGAACAATAAGTCTAGAGTTCGGGCTGTCGGTGAAATGAACAAAACATCTCGAATCAGGGATTTTATATTGAGTGGCTTGCCAGAAGCTTTCCAAGCCAGAATATCCTTGATTTGAACCATCCCTATGACTTCATCGAGGGTATTTTTGTAAACGGGAACTCGCTTTAAGCGGTTACGGATCATGGTTCCCAGTAATTCGTCTTCCGTTGTGTCTTGGGGCACAGCAATAATGTCAATACGAGGGACCATAACATCTTCAGCAGTTAAGTCGCGCAAACTTAACACATTACCTAGCAATTCTCGTTCATCAGAATCAATGGATGAAGCTTCATCCACGCCTTCTTCAATGAGTTCTTCTAGTGTTTCTCTCAGGGTGTTTTCAGAGTCTTGGCCGGTGAGCTTACGCCAAAGACGACGTAAGCTCATCAATAATCGGTCTTTAGGTGAAGGTGCCGGATCTAGGGGGTTATTTTGCATACTCTTCCCGTTATTGGTAGGGGTTAGAAATGTTAAAATGATTTAAGAGCTTCACTTCGAGAGCTTCCATAATTTCTGCTTCTTCATCCACTTCATGGTCATATCCTAAAAGATGAAGTAATCCGTGAATGGTTAAGTGAGCTAAATGATTTTGAAATGTTTTACCTTGTTCATGCGCTTCTGTCATAATTTTTTCATAGGCTAGGACAATGTCTCCAATGATAAGAGGTTCTTTCAGCTCTTGAAAAGTGCTTAACTCCTCAGGATCTATACTGGGGAAGGATAAAACATTGGTGGATTTATCCTGTCCTCGATATTCCTTATTTAAAACTTGGATATGTTGATTATTGGTTAATAACACACTGACTTCTAAAGGGCAAACCATACCCAATTGTTCTAAAGAGGTTTCAATAACCTGAACCAAATACGTCTCGCACGCAAAGCCTACATGTTCCCATGCCTCTTCTTCCACAATTATAGCAATATCATGGCTCGGTCGATCAGGCATGGGGTGGTGTCTCTAATGCATGGCGTTTTTTATGATAAACATCATAGGCATGAACGATCCTGGAGACAAGAGAATGACGAACCACATCTTTCTCATTGAACTCGACAAAGGCTATTTCCTCGACGCCTTTTAAGATGCGCAGTGCATCCTTAATGCCAGAGGGAATACCGGGTGGAAGGTCAATCTGAGTAAGATCACCTGTCACTACCATTCGCGAATTATTCCCCAAGCGGGTTAAAAACATTTTCATTTGGACGGGAGTGGTGTTTTGCGCTTCGTCTAGAATAATGAAAGAATTGCTCAAGGTGCGTCCACGCATGAAAGCCAAAGGAGCTATTTCAATTTCATTACTGGCTAATCGTTTGACCACTTGTTCTGGAGGTAACATGTCATACAAGGCATCATAAAGAGGACGCAAATAAGGGTCTACTTTTTCGCGCATGTCTCCTGGTAAAAATCCTAAGCGTTCACCTGCTTCAACAGCAGGTCGAGAGAGAATGATGCGTTCGACTTTGCCTGCCAAAAGCATGGAAACACCCACAGCTGCTGCTAAATAAGTTTTACCAGTACCTGCAGGGCCAATACCAAACACCAAGTCATGATTTTGCATGGCCTGAATGTATTCAGCTTGGCGGGCTGTACGCGGGAACACCATACGACGTTTGGTGGCAATGGAAAGTTCATCATTCGCTTCAGGAAAACTAGAATCTTTATTCAATGACATGGTGGCGCTGGCCATACGAATGGCTGCTTCTACCTCTTCATTCTCAATGGAAAACCCTTTTAATAATTGAGAATGCAAATATTGCAAAGCGCCTCGTGCATAAGAGGCTTCAGGCTCCGGGCCATTAATAACAATTAAATTGCCCCGTAGGGCTAAATTGACGCCTAAACGTTGTTCAATTCGGGTTAAATGTCGATCATGGGGACCAACGAGAGCTGATAATACTTGGTTATCAGCAATCTCTAGATAATGGGTTTGGGAATCTTCTTTAATCAAATCATCCTCAATCATGTTATACAACTGGCGATGTTCCTAGGACAGTTTCTTCGGTATTAATTCTACCGACTATACTATTAGGATGAGCCTGTTCAATGACAACGTCAACTATTTGTCCTACAAGTCGTTCAGGTGCATTAACGATTACCGATTGCATGTAAGGGGATCGACCTACCAATTGGCCAGGATGTCGGCCAACTTTTTCCAACAAAACGGCCATGGTATGACCGAGTGTTCTTTTGTTAAAATTTAATTGATGGTGGTTAATAACTTCTTGAAGACGTTGCAGTCGATCTGACTTTTCCTCTTCTGCAACTTGTAAGTCCATCACACCGGCGGGCGTTCCAGGGCGTATGCTATATTTGAAAGAATAGGCCTGAGCGTATTGGATCTCATGGACAATCGCTAAAGTTTCTTGAAAATCTTTTTCTGATTCACCTGGAAATCCCACAATAAAATCGGAAGACAAGGCGATGTCAGGACGTGCTTGGCGTAGTCTTTCGATGACCTTTATATAGCTTTCCCTTGTGTGTTTGCGATTCATGGCTTCCAAAACCCTGTTGCTTCCCGCTTGAACCGGTAAATGCAAGTATGGCATCAACTGAGGGACATCCCGGTGGGCTGCAATCAATTCATCATCCATATCATTGGGATGGGAAGTGGTATAACGAATGCGCTCTAGACCATCGATTTGGGCTAATTCTTGAATCAGTCGCCCAAGTCCCCATTCCCCTTTTCCTTGGGGGGCTTCACCATGGTAGGCATTAACATTTTGGCCTAAAAGTGTAATTTCTTTGGTTCCTAAAAGGGCAAGATTTCTAGCTTCTGCTAAGATGGTTGCCACAGGGCGTGAATACTCAGCCCCGCGAGTGTAGGGAACCACACAGTACGTGCAAAATTTGTCACACCCTTCTTGTACGGACAAAAAAGCAGCGGATTTACTAAACATGGTTTGAGGAATGGCATCAAACTTACTTTCAGCGGGAAAGTCTACATCAATAATACCCCGGCCTTTACCGGATTGAGCATCCATAGAACGATGGGCGCGGGCTATCATTTCTGGAAGCCTGTGATAAGTTTGAGGACCAAAAACCATATCTACATAGGGTGCTTGACGCATAATTTCAGCACCTTCCGCCTGGGCAACGCATCCACCGACGGCAATAATTGTATCTTTTTTTAGATCCTGGCGCCGCTCTTGGCGGGTATCCCTTAAGCGACCTAGGTCTGAGTAAACTTTTTGTTCGGCCTTTTCGCGAATGTGACAGGTATTTAAGATGGCTAAATCGGCCTCATATGGTTCATCCGTTAAGCTGTAACCAAGAGGAGCTAAAAGGTCGGCCATTTTTTCAGAATCATAAACATTCATCTGACAGCCGTAAGTCTTAATATAAAGTTTTTTCGTCATAGTTATTTTTTCAAGGGAATACAGTAAAGTTCGAGGCGATGATCTACAAGTTGATAGCCTAATTTTTCTGCAACTAATCGTTGTAATTCTTCAATTTCTTCATTGCGAAATTCAATCACCTTACCGGATTGAATATCAATGAGATGGTCATGATGCTGATCACTCAGCTCTTCGTATCGAGAACGACCATCTCGAAAATCGTGACGTTCTAATATATTGGCTTCTTCTAACAATTTTACGGTTCGATAAACGGTGGCAAGACTAATGCCCGGATCTATGGCAACCGCCCGATGATAAAGTTGCTCCACATCCGGATGATCATGGGACTCAGAGAGGACCCGAGCAATGACCCGTCGTTGCTCGGTCATCCGTAATCCTTTTTCCTGACATACCAACTCAATGCGGGAAGGATGTGGCATGAGCTCCTTTATCCAGCTTTGGATTCGACCAATTTTAATCGACGTCGATGCTGTGTGGTTCCCAAACCACTGGACTTGGCAATTTCACGGCGTCTTTCAGAATATTTTGGCGCAACCATGGGGTAATCGGCCGGAAGGCCCCAACGATGCTTATATTCCTCAACAGACATATTGTGAACACGTTTGAGGTAACGGCGGAGCATACGCACGGGTTTGCCATCTTCCAGGCAAATGATAAAATCATCAAAAACAGATTCTTCGACGGGAACAGCTGGCTTGTGGGGTGTGCTGCCTTGTCCACGTAGACGATTTTGACCAAGGGCGATGGATTCTACCGTTTGGTGAATGGACTGAATTACACGAGGTAAATCTTCAACGGCTACAGTGTGATTCTGTAGGTAAGAAGAGACAATGTGAGTAGTAAATTCCAGAATATCGCTGGTGTGGAGTAAATCATTCATCCTCAAAAATCCAATAAAACTTTATTCATGTGGTAGTTATAAAAAATAACACACAAATTAACAATACTTTTCAAGTAACTATTTAGTAAAGAGATCAAAAAAATATCAAAAGGGTTATTTTTATCAGTAGGAAAGGTCATTAACACTTAAAAATGATCCTTGTCAATGCTCTTGCTCGCTTTATCAAGGGGAGATTATTCCATGGAAAGGGTTTTTGCCATGACGATAGCATCACTTCTTTCGCCCGATGGTTCCTGATAATAGTGTTTTCGACGTCCTATGGGAGTGAATCCTTGGTGTTTATAAAGATTAATGGCGGCCTGGTTGTGATGGGCTACTTCTAAAATCAGTTCCTTAATCCCTTGATTTTTGAGAAAATCGATCAGAGCCGTTAGTAAACTGCGGCCAATTCCCTTTCGTTGTTGGGTGGGTAAAACGCAAAAAGTTAAAATATCAGCTTGGTCACATATCCATTGAGCCAGAATAAATCCTATGGGTTGACTTAACTCATAAGCTATAAAACCACAAATCCCAGAGTTTTGAAGAAGGGTTGCAAATTCTTCTTGCGACCAACCTTTAGGGAAGGTTTGGTGATGGAGCAAAGCTAAAAGGGGAGCGTCTTCTCGGGATAAATCACGAATGATCATCTTGATAACGCTTTTGCTTAACAAATTCTGGATGACGGATATAATAAGGATATAAGGCTGACCAATCCTTTAAGGAGGAGGCTTCTTGATAATAATGGATTATGTCAAGGGCTTGTAATGGGGTGCTCAACGCTTGGGCTATGGGGATATTGCTCACGATGATCAGATTCTTACACGTTTGTTGAAGAAGGTGAATATCCTCCAGGGTGTAGACTTGCGCTTCCTGTAATTCTTTGAGGTTGGAATCTACGAGAAGCCCATAAAAATCCTCTCTTTGGGTATCGATTAAGGATAAGCATGTTTGGTTTGGATGATTTTTAAGAGCTTTAAAGGCCATAACATGCAAGGATGAAGGGGCAAAGGTTTCACATTTTAAGGCGGTTTTAAGGCCAATCGCTGTGGCAAGACCAAGGCGAATACCCGTAAATGAACCGGGGCCTGCTAAGGTGAGAACAGTTGTAACTTCTGACAAAGACGTTTCTGCTTTTGAGCACAGCTCAAGCAAAGCCGGGACGAGTTGGGAAGATTGCAGCTGACTGCCTCCTTCTGGTAAGGTGAGCTCGTAAAAATGGCCTTGATGATATAGAGCTAAAGAAGTTCCTTTGCTGGTTGTATCAAAAGCTAATAATGTTTTATTGTCCTGCATAATCATTTAAATCGTTTGAGGAGTTCATTATGGGTTTGGTTGAAATTACAGAATCTAATCATAATATCGTACTCGATTTGCGTTATGCAACGCCGAATAACTTTACCCACGAAGTTATTTATAACACCAATCGCTGTTTCTTGCATCAAGATGCCTTAATAAAATTAGAAAAAGCCATGGCTTTGGCAGCTCAACATGGATATCGATTGAAAATATTAGATGCCTATCGCCCTCAAGTAGCTCAAGAAAAATTATGGTCGATTTGTCCTGATCCAAATTACATTGCACCTCCCGAGCGTGGCTCTCATCACACTCGAGGCGTGGCTGTCGATCTGACCCTGATTGATGCCCGAGGAGAAGAGTTAGATATGGGAACCCCCTTTGATAGTTTTTTGGAAGCATCCCATCATGGAACATTTTCCTTAAGTCCTGAGTCCAGTAGGAACCGTTATATGTTGCTCGGAATCATGATGAGCGCCGGTTGGGATTGTTACATGAATGAATGGTGGCATTACCAACTATTTAATCCCCAAGAATACCCATTAATTATGGATTTTCCAGAGATGAATGCCCATGTACAAAAGAAACAAAGGATATCGAAGTAATAAGTAATGACAAGTCAATTTAAATTACAAGGTGTGCCAGACGGAGCTTTAGTGGCTGTAGCTATGTCAGGAGGAGTGGATTCTTCTGTAACCGCCGCTCTCATGGTGGAGGCTGGATATCAGGTGGTTGGGATCACGCTTCAACTCTACGATCATGGGCAAATGATTGACAAAAAAGGCGCTTGTTGTGCTGGCCAAGACATTTATGATGCTCGCACTGTGGCTGATAAACTGGGTTTTCCTCATTATGTGTTAGATTACGAGAGCATTTTCAAGCAAAGTGTTATTGATGATTTTGTGGATACTTATCTCCAAGGAGAGACACCCATCCCCTGTGTTCGCTGCAATCAGAAAGTCAAATTCAAAGATTTGCTCACAACAGCCCGTGATCTTGGAGCCGCTGCCATGGTCACCGGTCATTATGTTCAACGGATTGAGGGGGTAGCGGGTGCTGAGATGCATCGAGCTGTGGACCCGACACGCGATCAAAGCTATTTCTTATTTACGACTACGTCAGAGCAGTTGAATTTTTTGCATTTCCCTTTAGGTGGTTTGCCCAAAACAGAAACCCGTGCTTTAGCTCATCGCTTTGGTCTTAAAGTGGCAGAAAAGCCTGATAGTCAAGATATTTGTTTTGTCCCTTCAGGTGGGTACGCCAGTGTGGTGGAAAAGTTGCGTCCCGGGGCTTTGGATCCCGGTGAGATCGTTCACATGGATGGTCGGGTTTTAGGTCATCATAAAGGTATAATCCATTACACAGTCGGACAAAGGCGCGGCATTGGGGTTTCTGCTGGTGATCCTCTTTACGTGATTCGTCTTGATCCGACCTTAAAGCAAGTTATTGTTGGGCCTAAGGAAGCTTTGGCAAAAGACCGTATTTGGGTGAAAGAAGTCAATTGGTTGAGTAACCCACAAGAGTTTCTTGAGGGACGGCGGGTTGTGGTGAAAATACGCTCAACGCACCCTGGCATCGAGGCAAACGTATTTTCTCGGTCCAATGATCGAGCGGAAGTCCAGTTTATTAATCCGGAGTATGGCATCTCCTCAGGCCAAGCATGTGTTTTTTATGACGGTTCGCGGGTCTTAGGTGGGGGTTGGATCACCCAAGAATTTTAATTTTTCAATAGGGATGTTAAATGGCAGGAATTTATGCCCTTATCGTGGCCGGTGGGCAAGGGTTAAGGTTTGACTCGACCCTTGCAAAACAATATTGGCCTATAGACGGTCACGCTCTTTTAAGGCACACCGTTAAAGCTTTTGTTTGTCATCCTTCTGTGGCTGGGGTACAAGTTGTGATCCATCCAGATCATCAGCATTTATATGATGAAGCCGTCAAAGGTCTTTCTCTGTTGCCTGCGGTGATTGGGGCTTCCCATCGCCAGGGTTCAGTTTACAAAGGGCTTATAGCTCTCAAAGCTTATGATCCTGACATGGTCCTTATTCATGATGGCGCTCGTCCTTTTCTCTCTTCAAAGCTCATTGATTCAGTAATCGAAGGTGTTAAATGCCACAGGGCTTGCATACCCGTCGTTCCTGTCATGGATACTTTAAAGGTATGTGAGCAGGGGTGGGTGCACCGGACCACCACCAGGGATGGACTTTACGGGGCACAAACACCACAAGGATTCGATTTTACCTTGATCTTTGAGGTGCATGATCGTCTTAAGGATCAAACTCATTTTACCGATGATGCGAGTATGTTAGAAAGTCTGGATATTCCGGTGGCTTCCTGTCTTGGAGAGGTAGACAATTTTAAAATAACAACCCTAGAGGATTATCACAGAGGTAAACGGATGAGCTTAGATATTCGGGTGGGAAATGGTTTTGATGTTCACGGATTTACCGAGGGTACAGGATTATGGATATGTGGTGTATTTATTCCCTTTACAAAATCTTTAAAAGGCCATTCTGATGCTGACGTGGCCTTGCACGCTATCGTTGATGCGCTTTTAGGTGCTATTGGTGCAGAAGATATTGGGCATCATTTCCCGCCTTCTGATCCCCATTGGAGGGGAGCATCCTCCGATCAGTTTGTTCATCATGCCTTAAAGTTGGTGGCGCAAAAGGGTGGGCGTTTGAATCATGTAGATGTAACGATTGTTGGCGAAGAGCCAAAATTATCACCTTATCGTGCTTTGATGGTGAAAAGATTAAGCGAAATCTTGTGCCTGGATGAACAGAAAGTTAGTGTAAAAGCAACGACAACAGAACGTCTTGGTTTTGTTGGACGCAAAGAGGGATTGGCAGCCACGGCAACGGCTACGGTTATCATAGAGGGAGGAAGATGATTACACGGTTTATTGCGTCAGGATTTGGCTCAGGATATCTACCCTATATGCCGGGGACCTGGGGGTCTGTGGTCGGTGCTTTTCTTGGTATCTTTCTTTTACAATTCTACGGTCTTTCGGGATTAATTTGGGCGACAGTGATTTCTTTTGGTCTTGGTTGGATGGTCAGCCACGTTCTTGTCATACAAGACCCGGATGATTTGGATCCCAGTTACATTGTCATTGATGAAATTGCCGGGGTCCTTTTGTGTTTTGTTCTGGCTTTGCATTGGACCCACGAGCTGACATTAGATGGCATTCTCTTTTTGTTTTTTGTCTTTCGTGTTTTTGATATTTTTAAGCCTTTTCCCATCGCCTTTATTGAACGTCAATGTTCTCAATCCCTTCGGATGGCTGGCTTTGGTATTATGGTTGATGATGTTTTGGCAGCCATTTATACTGTCGTTGCCTATCTAATCTATAAAACTGTATTATTTTTATAATGAACTTTTAGCAAATCCATAAACCAAGATTATTAACTTAGGAACATAAACTTATGTCTTATCAATATATTTACGTTATGAAGAGTCTCTCCAAGGTCTTTCCTGGTGGGCGAGAAATTTTAAAAGATATTTGGCTTTCCTTTTTCCCTGGTGCCAAGATCGGCATCATTGGTCCCAATGGGGCGGGGAAATCGACCTTGCTTAAGATTATGGCTGGGATCGATAAGGAATTTAATGGTGAAGCTTGGGCAGCTGATGGAGTAAAGGTAGGTTACTTGTCTCAAGAACCAGAACTTGATGCTAAGTTGTCAGTATTTGATAATATCATGTCTGGCCTTAGCGAAACCAAGGAAATTTTGGATCGTTTTGACGCAGTCAATGCCCGTTTTGCCGAAGAAATGAGTGATGAGGAGATGAATGCGCTCATTGCTGAACAAGGAGAGCTTCAAGAAAAAATTGACGCCCTTGATGCTTGGGATTTACCCCGCAAAATTGAAATAGCCATGGATGCTTTACGGTGCCCCCCAGGGGATGCTGATGTAAGCAAATTGTCGGGTGGAGAAAAGCGACGTGTGGCTTTATGCCGTTTGTTGATGCAAAAGCCGGATATGTTGTTGTTAGACGAGCCAACCAACCATTTGGATGCAGAGTCAGTGGCTTGGCTTGAACGTTATTTGAAAGAATATAAAGGAACGGTGGTCCTCATCACCCACGATCGTTATTTCTTAGACAATGTGGTGGGATGGATCTTAGAGTTGGATCGTGGACAAGGTATTCCTTACGAAGGTAATTATTCCAGTTGGCTTGAACAAAAACAAAAAAGATTAGAGACTGAACAAAAACAAGAATCATCCCGCCAAAAACAATTGGCTCGAGAATTGGAATGGATTCGTCAATCACCCAAGGCTCGTCAAAGTAAGAGCAAGGCACGTATTCAAGCTTATGAAAATCTACTTAATCAAGATTATGATGCTGGTCGCGGGGATGGCGCAATTGTTATCCCAGCAGGCCCCAGGCTTGGAGATGTTGTAATTGAAGCTCAGGGGCTGACTAAAGGATTTGGTGATCGTTTGCTCATTGATCAACTCAATTTCCGCCTACCCAAAGGGGGGATTGTCGGTGTTATTGGACCCAATGGAGCCGGAAAGACAACGCTCTTTCGCATGTTAACTGGCCACGAGAGCCCTGATGAGGGTGCCTTAAAAGTGGGAGAGACCGTGGTTATGGGGTATGTGGACCAAGTCCGGGATTCTTTGAGTGATCAAAAAACGGTATGGGAAGAAATTTCCAACGGCCATGATGAAATTACCTTGGGTAAAAAAACCATGTCAAGTCGGGCCTATTGCGGTTTGTTTAACTTTAAAGGAGGCGATCAGCAAAAGAAGGTTGGTCAATTGTCAGGTGGTGAGCGTAACCGAGTTCACTTGGCCAAAATCCTCAAATCTGGTGCCAACGTGCTGTTGCTGGACGAGCCAACCAATGATCTTGATGTGGAGACGCTTCGCTCCCTGGAAGAAGGGCTTCTAGAGTTTGCTGGATGTGCGATTGTTATCAGCCATGATCGTTGGTTTTTAGATCGTATTGCTACCCACATCCTTGCTTTTGAAGGCAATAGTGAAGTGGTGTGGTTTGAAGGAAACTATCAAGCTTACGAGGAGGATCGCCGCCGTCGCCTTGGGATGGAAGCCGATCAACCCCATCGAATCAAATACAAACCCTTGGCTCGTTCAAGTTAAAGTCAAATTAAAGAGGCCTTTCTTGTGGGTTAAAAGGCCTCTCCTTATTTTCCTCATTCGATCTTTTGAAGTCTCTTTGTATCTTGCTTTTTAATCTCTTGTCCCCCTCAAAAACGAAGGCTTCGGCCAGGATCAAATTGTAGTTTTAAAGAGGTATTTATCAATATAAGCAATAAGGTCAAGAACGATGATCATAAATTACATTATTAAAAATATTTATTAAACAATTTTGCTTTATAAAGCAATAGTGATTGGAAACTAAGACCTGATAATAATTGAGCCAAAAAATAAATTATAAATAATTTTTTCGAAATTTTTAAAAATATACTAGGGACTTAAATATAATATTTTTTTCCTTTAAGAAGGTCTGTTAAAATTTGAGACAATTTCACCACACGATTCAGGTGAAAAAGTGATAGATATAAGTTTAGATATTGGCAGTTTATTGCTGGTAGTGGTACAACCTTAAGGACTTTAGTTCGTATAAAATGGATGGGATGCACATCGTGGAAACAAAATTTGATGACATTGACCTACAAATACTATCTGATTTGCAAGATAATGGTCGTCTAACCAATGTCGATTTAGCGCGTCGAGCAGGAATTTCAGCGCCTCCGTGTTTGCGACGGGTTCGTGCTTTAGAAGAATCAGGTGTGATCCGAGGGTACCATGCAGAAGTAGACCCTGCAACTCTAGGATTTGGAGTAGCGGTTTTTGCTCAAGTGGGACTTCATAGTCAGAATGATAATGACTTGAGATCATTTGAATCAAAAGTATCCGAATGGCCCTTGGTAAGAGAGTGCCATATGGTTGCTGGTGATGCAGATTTTCTGCTTAAAATTGTGGCACGAAACTGGGATGAATATCAGCGATTTTTATCCACAGAATTGACCACAGAAACAAACGTTAAAAATGTAAAGAGTAAATTAGTCGTTAGAACCTCCAAGCAACTCCCTGGTGTCCCCATCGAAGAAGTCAAAGCCCGCTAGCTTGTTTTTCTGCTTATTCTTATCTTGATTCATTTAAGTGTGACCATTAATCCGCATCTTTGAAGTTAAAGGATTAAATGCTCATGGAGTATTGGCTTTTGCCATGCAATAACAATGGATGATTATAACCATTGGGTAAGTTTTAAGTCATTACTTATGATATGGTTGGGGCATCAAGAATGGTTGCTTTTAAGAGTATGACCAATTCGATGACCTCATCCCAGTGGGCTTGGGCTTGAAACAAAGGCCCGATTAAAGCAAGATCGCCCAGATACGGTACCTGAGATTTGTTTTGAGAGGATCGGGTTTCCATAAGTCCTCCTAAAACTGCTGTTTCTCCCGATTGTAGACGTAGAACTGATTCAATTTCCCTGACTTCCATCACGGGAACTAGGGAAGGTTTTAAGGGTTGACCTGTTGAGGCATGGGTGTGGAACGCTAAGTCCACCGCGGGATCTGAAACGGAATGACTCAATCGAGAGATGGTGGGTCTTAAGGCAATAAGGATAGATCCTGTGGCAGGATCGATGGAAGGTTGAACGGTTAATACCCAACCAACAGGAACCGTTTGAATATCGCTGGTCACAGTGACATTTTCACGATTTGTATTCACATAAAATTGCTTGTCATAATGAAGGCGAAAATAAACTTGATTCTGAGCTGCTTTTAAAATGGCCACTTGATTGTTCATAACCGTAAGTCGGGGGCTCGATAATATTTTACATACACCAAACTCCTCTAGTAATTTTAGCAGAGAACTAAAACTGCCCGTGTGATATCCAACCGTTAATAACTCACCTTGTCCCCCATGGGGAGGGAGAAAGGTTGCGCGCTGGGCAAAATCGCCAAAAGGTAAGGTTAATTGCCAAGCGCCGTCCATAAGTTTTTGCCAGTTGATACCGCTTTTAAATTCATCTTTTAAATGAACTTCAATTACCTTGGCCTCAATTAGAACTTGAGCTTGGGAGGCTTTCCTGAGGGAGTTTAAATATTCTTCTACCTGAGCATGTTGCTTTGCTGTTCCATTGACAATAATAATTCCCCCTTGTTGATGTACAGTAAAAGATTCTGCTCCTAATAAGTTTGTCAGGTTGCTTTTTATTTCACTCCAGAAATTACTCTCTCCCTTAACTGTAACGTGACTATTTGATCCATTATCTCCTGCTTTGCGTGTATCTGCATTGTGAGAAAAAACGTCAGTATCCACAGAAATTTGGTGATCGCTGGTGCGGACAAAATTGAGAAAAGGAATGGTGTAATGTTTTGGGTAAGGAGTGTCTTCCTCGATTCTTAGCCCACCATGATTCAGTTGGAAACGCCAATGGGCAAGGTCACATAGAGCTTCAATCACATGGATAAAAGGTTGGTCTTGAGCCGTAAAGATAAGGTTTTTGTCCGACAGCGTGGACATTTGGATATCGATATCTATCTCTTGAGCAAGTTTAAACAGGGCATCTTTTAATGGAATATTCTCACCAATAGCAATGGAAACTTTTCGGTAAAATTTTGATGGATAGGAGGGGTTTTTAGGACGAACTAATTTTTTTTCTTGAACAACAGGCGGTGTAGTCCATGAAGATGAGTTAAGCTGGGATGAAATTTTAGTCTTGAGAGGTGGTGGGGGGTGACAATTACTTAAGATAAGGCACAGAAAAATAATATAATAAAAAAGCCCCATGCCTGGCGTCCTTTTTGTGGACATTATTATATATTTCCCAAATCATTTAAATATATTTTTTAATGATTTTGGAATCATTTAACCTTGAATGCCATTGAATAATGTCCCAAACAGGATTATAACGTAGGAGCATTATATTTTCTCGCGACATAGGAAAGTGATCCGATGCTGCGATCTTTAATAGCCCTTTCTTGGAATCTTCAAAGGTTCAGAGTCTGGATACCTGGGGTTTAAAGGGATGGTAAAGGCGCGCGATGATAGAAGAGGGAAGCTCTCCTAATGGTTAAATGACCTTCCCCTTGATCCCAAGAAGTTTACGAAAATTCTCTTAAGAAATAGCGGTCCATATGCCTAAAGTGTTTTCAAAAATTGATGAGTGGTTGACTTTCCGCTCAACCTTACAGGGAAAGACCATAGGGTTTGTTCCAACTATGGGAGCTTTGCATGAAGGGCATTTATCCCTGATTCAGAGATCGAAAGCTGAGAATGATATAACCATTGTAAGTATTTTTGTTAATCCAACTCAGTTTGATCAGCCAGAAGATTTACGAAAATATCCACGTGTTTATAAAGAGGATTTAAATCTCTTAGCTCAACAAGAGGCTGACTTTGTTTTATTGCCGGAATATGAGCAGCTTTACCCTGACCACTTTTCTTACCAAATTCATGAGAATAACTTATCTAAAGGTTTGTGTGGTGCCAGCCGTCCTGGTCATTTTACCGGTGTTTTGACGGTGGTTATGAAACTTCTTAATATCATTCAGGCTGATCGAGCCTATTTCGGTGAGAAGGATTATCAGCAACTCCAATTGGTTCAAGGTCTGGTGCAAGCCTTTTTTATGCCGACCAAAATTGTTCCGTGTCCCACGATTCGTGAGCCAGATGGTCTGGCCTTAAGTTCACGAAATCGGCTTTTGTCTGAGCAGGCTCGTGCTAAAGCACCTCTTTTTTATCAGTTGTTACAAAGCAAGTGTTCTGTTCACCAATTAAAAGAGCAGTTGAAACAACATGGCTTTGAAGTGGATTATATAGAAGACCATTTAGGACGACGCTATGGGGCGGTGTATTTAGAGGGAGTGCGGCTCATTGACAATATCACCTTGTAATATCTTGTTTAAAATAAGCGGCTCTATTGCTGCTTATAAAGCCTGTTTTGTCATTTCCCAGCTGGTTCAAGAAGGTCATCGTGTGCAAGTGGTTTGTACCCCCAATGCCTTAAAGTTTATTGGAACGGCGACCCTTGAAGGTCTGACAGGGTTGCCTGTATTTGTAGATCCTTATGCCTGTGAGCAAGTTATGGATCACATTCATTTGGCCAAATGGGCAAATCTAACGGTTTTGTGCCCAGCTTCGGCGAACATCATCAATAAGATGGCTCAAGGTTTGGCCGATGATAGTGTGACAACATTGTTTCTTGCCCATGATTTCAAAACAAAGCCCTATATTATAGCCCCTGCCATGAATCAAGCCATGTGGCAACATCCCGCAACACAGCAGTCGGTTAAAACCTTAATGTCTTGGGGGGTTTCCTTTGTTTTGCCCGAAGTAGGGCGCCAAGCATGTGGTGATCATGGCCCAGGACGTTTAGCGGATCCAGGTGTTATTCTCTCGTTTCTCAGCGACTTCATGGTGAAAACCGCATGAAGGTTTTAATTACCGGAGGGGCAACCCAAGAGCCTATTGATCAAGTGCGGGTGATCACCAATATGTCCACAGGCAGGACAGCTGCCACCATCGCCGATGCATTCATCCAAGAAGGGGCTGAGGTCACTTATGCTCATGGTGTTCAAGCAATTTTACCTAAACTTGATTGCGTTAAGCGTGAATTTCATAACCATGCCAGTCTGGAAAGCTTATTAACCAATCTTTTGAGTCATGAACAATTCAATGTGGTGATTCACTTGGCGGCGGTGAGTGATTATACAGTGGCGTCTATTCATCAAGAAGAACAATCCTGGTTGCCCCATGAAATAACAAAAATTTCATCCGAAAAAAATTTGACTGTCGAGTTGAAACCTACCAGGAAAATTATCCATCATCTTAAAGAGAATGCGCTATTTCCTCAATTTACGTTGGTGGCTTTCAAACTGACAGTCACTCAAAGTTTGGAAGAACGACTCAGTGCGGTGAGAAAGCTGAGCCAGAATTCGGCAATTAATTATATTGTTCATAATGATCTTCATGATATAACGTCTCCAGCAAACCATTTGTTTACCGTTTATCGCGGAGAAAAAGCTCTCACACGGCTAACAAATGCTGATGAATTAAGTCAATGGTTGGTGAAGCTTATTAAAAGTACATCCATGATAGATGGTTGTCACGTTATTTAAGAGAATTATTTAATAAATTAAAGCCCTTTAAGGGGAATGATTTGTGATTTATGATAAGATTAAATTTAGAGATAATGTATGTGTAATGACTGGTAAAATTGTAGCCTTATTAATGCTGTTAAGTCCCCATGCTTGGGCTGACATTAATCAAGCTGAGCTTTATCTTTATCAAGGTAAATATGACGATGCCCTTGCTGAGCTCAAAGATGGGTTGAAGGATAAGGATCCTAAAGCTTGCTTTTTCGCCGGATTGGTTAAGCTTTTTGGTGAAAATCCTAGTCCCACAGAAGGTCTTGACCTTTTGCAAGAAGCAGCTAATAAAGGATTTAATCCAGCTATGGATACTTTAGCTGGACTTTACCTTCATGGAGAGTTTGTCAAGCAAGACCGCTTTCAAGCCTTGCGTTATTATGAAATGGCTGCCAACCGAGGCTATGGACCTTCGCAATTTAATGCAGGTATTATGAATAAAAATGGGGATAAAATTCCTCAAGATTTAGAATCAGCCTATGTTTATCTAAGTTTAGCTGCTTTGAACCGCGCCGACTTGGATGAGCTTGTGGAAGATGCCGCTCGCTTTCGAGATGAAGTGGCAAAAAAAATGACGCCAGAACAATTCCAGCGCGCCTTAAGCCGAATAAATCAAATGATTCATGGATAAAAGTTGCTAAAAGTCTCAATTCGAGATAAAAAGTTATAACGTTAGTTTTTATAAGTATAACTTGAATTGATGTTTTCTATGGCTTTTCTTGGTGAACCCTACTCAAATGATCGTAAAGAGGGTTTGATGGATGTATACACACTGTTCATTTCTTGACCTTGAGAAAGTAATAAAATAATATCTTGGCGCAACTTTATAACAATTAAGGGTTAATCATGAAACCATTAAGCAGCTTAACAATTTCCGGGCGTGAGGTCTTGCCTTTAGTCGAAGGTGGAAAAGGTATTTCTGTTTCAAACGGGGAAAGTTCTGGTGCTTGGGCAGCTGCTGGAGGCGTTGGAACTTTTTCTGCGGTTAATGCTGATGCTTTGGATGAGAATGGTCAGTTGATCCCTGTGACCTATCATGGAAAAACACGCCGGGAGCGTCATGAGGAGTTGATTCGGTTTTCTATTCAAGGGGGTGTGACCCAGGCGAAGATTGCACATGAGCGTTCCAACGGTCAGGGACGTATTCACATGAACGTCCTGTGGGAAATGGGTGCTGTTGAGCCGATCTTGCACGGTGTATTGTCTCAAGTCAAAGGACTGGTTCACGGGGTAACCTGTGGTGCTGGAATGCCCTATAAGTTGGCGGAAATTTGTGTACAACATGGCGTATATTATTACCCTATTGTTTCTTCAGCTCGGGCCTTTAGCATTCTTTGGAAGCGGGCATATAATCGCTTTTCTGATTATCTAGGTGGCGTTGTTTACGAGGATCCCTGGCTTGCAGGTGGGCACAATGGACTGTCCAATAGCGAGGATCCTTTGGTTCCTGAATCCCCCTATCCTCGGGTGCGCGAATTGCGTCGCGCTATGAGAGAATGTGGTATGGGCCATATTCCCATTTTTATGGCTGGGGGCGTTTGGTGGTTAAGCGAATGGCAAGATTGGATTGATAACCCTGAATTAGGTCCTATTGCCTTCCAATTTGGAACTCGCCCTTTGTTGACTCAAGAAAGTCCCATTTCTGACAATTGGAAGAAAAAGTTGGTATCCTTAAAGGAAGGGGATATCCGATTGAATCGTTTTAGTCCTACAGGATTTTATTCCTCAGCGGTCCGTAATGACTTTTTGCAAGAATTGGAAGGGCGCTCAGAGCGGCAAGTGGCTTATAGCTTGAACGCGGTCGGTGATCATACAGAGGCTTTTGCGGTTGGAGCTCGTGGCCGACAAGTATTTTTGACGGTTCACGACAAAGAACAAGCAGAAAAATGGGTGAGCCAAGGGTATACAGAGGCCATGCGAACTCCAGATTCTACCCTTGTCTTTGTCACTCCTGATAAAGCCAATGAAATTTTGACAGATCAAATCAATTGTATGGGCTGTTTATCGGCGTGTTTATTTAGTAATTGGGCTCAAAATGACCAATGGACCACAGGCAAAAAAGCGGATCCCCGTTCTTTCTGCATTCAAAAAACTCTCCAGGCCATTAGTCATAGTGAGGATACGGAAAATCAATTGATGTTTGCAGGACACCAAGCTTATCGATTTGGCAAAGATCCGTTTTATGCCAATGGATTTATCCCCACCGTTGGGCAGTTGGTAGAGCGGTTGCAGACTGGGTACTAGAGGTCTTGTTGTTCAGAACGTGAGATCTATTGATTATGACGCCCCTCAAGTCGCTGCGTTTGAAGCGATCATAGGAGAATAAAGCCTTGTCATGAGGCTTGAGTTCGTTATCATCAAAGGTTTTCTGAAATTGACAGGTAGAAAAAAATCATGGCCATTGTTGCGGTTCATTCTCAATCTCTAGATCAGGCTTGTTCCCTTCTTGCACAAGGCCAGGTGGTGGCTATTCCCACGGAAACCGTATATGGTTTAGCCGCGGATGCCTATCAAGATCAGGCCATTGCTCGGATCTACCAGGTTAAAGGGCGTCCCCAATTCAATCCTTTGATTATTCATTATCCTGATTTCACCCATGTCAAAGAGGATGTACGAATCAATAAATGGGCTGAATTATTGGCTGAAAATTTCTGGCCAGGTCCTTTGACATTCGTTTTACCTAAACAGGAAGCTTCTCAAATTTCTCTGTTAGCTACAGCTGGGTTGTCCACCTTAGCAGTGCGCGTCCCCCAACATCCGGTCGCGCAACAGCTTTTGGCGCACTATGGTCGACCCTTGGCAGCACCAAGTGCGAATAGATCTAACACCATTAGCCCAACATCAGCTGAAGACGTGGCGTGTTCGTTACAAGATCGTGTCCCTCTAATTTTAGACGGAGGAGCTTGCAGCGTTGGGCTGGAGTCATCCATTGTGGACTTAACGGGTGATATTCCCGTGCTACTTCGGCCTGGGGGTATTACGGTCGAACAACTCCAAGCTGTTCTTGGTAAAATTAGTGTGGCGGCCCCGGGTCAAACCATTAAAGCCCCGGGAATGCTTAAGCGTCATTACGCTCCAAACATACCGGTTCGATTAAATGCAGTAAGTCCCCAAGCTGGGGAGGTGTACTTGGGGTTTGGGACATATGATCATGGGTCTTATAATTTAAGTCACCGAGGAGATTTGCTGGAAGCGGCAGCCAATTTATTTCGCTTTATGCGCCTTTTAGATCAGCCTCACTATCGAGGTATGGCGATTGCCCCTATTCCTCAACACGGGTTAGGATTGGCGATTAATGATCGTTTAAAGCGAGCTTCTTGTCAGGAGGAAAAGGAATGACCCACATCATTAGTATCAGGGGTGCTCGGGAACACAATTTAAAAAACATTCATGTGGACATTCCAAGGGATCAATTGGTAGTCATTACTGGGTTAAGTGGCTCAGGAAAATCATCCTTAGCCTTCGATACCCTTTATGCTGAGGGGCAACGACGCTATGTGGAAAGTCTCTCGGCTTATGCCCGCCAATTTTTACAATTGATGCAAAAACCTGATGTGGATTCTATAGAAGGTTTGAGCCCTGCCATATCTATTGAACAAAAAACCACCTCGAAAAATCCCCGCTCTACCGTTGGAACGGTAACGGAAATCTACGATTACTTAAGGCTCCTTTTTGCCCGCATAGGGGTGCCTTACTCTCCAGCAACGGGTCTTCCCATTGAAGCGCAGACAGTCAGCCAAATGGTGGATCGGATTCTTTCTCTTCCTGAAAAGAGTCGGTTGTTGCTGTTAAGTCCGATTGTTCGAGGAAGAAAAGGGGAGTACAAGAAAGAAGTTCAAGAGTTACGCAAAAAGGGATTTCAGCGGGTCAAAATCGATGGCCAAATTTATGATATTGATGAAGTTCCAGAGCTCAATAAGAAAATAAAACATGATATAGAAGTGGTGGTTGATCGGGTTGTCGTTAATAGTGATTTAGCGACTCGCTTGGCTGATTCCATTGAAACAGCGCTTTCTTTAAGTGATGGTTTGCTGTATGTGGAAAATGCGGATAGTGGTGAGGTTCTGACCTTTTCAGCCAAGTTTGCCTGTCCCGTTTCAGGTTTCACATTAAAAGAAATTGAACCCCGACTGTTTTCCTTCAACAGTCCCCATGGGGCATGCCCCGTTTGCGATGGCTTAGGGGTTGAGGTGCGGTTTGATGCACGTCTTGTTGTCCCAAATCCCAACTTGTCTTTAAAGGATGGGGCCATTGCCCCGTGGTCCTCAGAAAGTGGCTCAAGCAAGAAAACATTTCAAGTATATGATTATTATCTTCAAGTGTTAGAGGGAATTGCAGAACACTATGGTGTCAGTTTAAAACAACCTTTCTCAACTTTGCCTGAGTCGGTTCAAGAGATTATCTTAAATGGTTCTGGATCTGAGCCCATCCCCATCATCTTTCAAGATGGTGTTCGCCGATTTAAAACCCAAAAGCCTTTTGAAGGGGTGCTAGCTAACCTTGAGCGTCGTTGGCGGGAGACAGAAAGTGATTGGGTCCGGGACGAATTGGCCCGTTATCAAATGACCAACCCCTGTTCGGCTTGTAATGGTTATCGTCTTAAACCTGAAGCGCTTTGTGTTAAAATCAATGACAGATCTATTGGCGAGATTTGTGATTTATCCATTCAAGATGCAGGGCAATGGTTTGCCCATTTGGATCTGACCCCTAAGCAACACGAAATTGCCCACCGGATTTTGAAAGAAATTAATGATCGTCTCCAATTTTTGATTAATGTGGGGTTGGATTACTTAACGCTATCGCGCTCTTCGGGAACTTTGTCAGGGGGTGAAAGCCAAAGAATTCGCCTAGCCTCTCAAATTGGCTCTGGCCTTACAGGTGTTTTGTATGTGTTGGATGAGCCTTCCATTGGATTGCATCAACGAGACAATGATCGCTTACTTGCTACTTTGAAGCACTTGCGAAATATTGGTAATACGGTGATCGTTGTCGAACACGATGAAGATGCCATTCGAGCTGCGGATTACGTAATTGATATGGGACCAGGGGCAGGCATCCATGGTGGAGAAATTGTCGCTCAAGGAACGCCCCAAGACATTATGAATTGTCAAAAAAGTCTAACTGGCCAATATTTAAACGGCGTTAAAACCATTGACATTCCCCTCGAGCGTCGCCCAGGTCATAAAGGAAAAGTCCTTCAACTTCTGGGGGCTCGGGTCAATAACTTAAGGAATGTGAATGTTACCTTTCCTTTGGGTAAGTTTATCAGCGTGACAGGGGTTTCTGGAGGCGGCAAATCTTCGTTGGTCATTGAAACTCTATACAAAGCGCTCGCTCAGAAATTAACAGGAGCACGGGAAAACCCAGGGGCGTATGATCAGCTAAGCGGGCTTGAACACATTGATAAAATCATCGATATTGACCAATCTCCCATTGGGCGTACGCCGCGATCAAATCCGGCCACGTACATTGGATGCTTTACCCCCATTCGAGAGTGGTATGCAGGGTTGCCGGAAAGTAAAGCCCGTGGCTATACACCAGGGCGCTTCTCGTTTAACGTGCGCGGAGGACGTTGTGAGGCCTGTCAAGGGGATGGTGTCATTAAAATTGAGATGCACTTTTTACCCGATGTTTATGTCCAGTGTGATCAATGCCATGGTAAGCGCTATAATCGAGAAACATTAGAAGTAAAGTATAAAGGCAAATCCATTGCTGATGTTTTGGATATGACTGTGGATGAAGCCGTGGAATTTTTTGATGCCCATGCCAGTATTCATACCAAATTAGCGACCCTTCAACGGGTAGGGTTAGGCTATATTCACGTGGGTCAACAAGCAACTACCTTGTCAGGGGGAGAAGCCCAACGGGTTAAGTTGGCTAAGGAACTTTCAAGACGAGCCACTGGCAAAACGGTTTATATCTTGGACGAACCCACCACAGGACTCCATTTTGAAGACATCCGCAAACTCTTGGAAGTGCTTCACACCCTTGTCGATCAAGGCAATACGGTTATTGTTATTGAGCATAATTTGGAAGTCATTAAAACCTCCGACTGGATTATTGATATGGGCCCAGAAGGAGGAAAGGGTGGCGGGCAAATTGTCGCTCAAGGGACGCCTGAAACGGTGGCCGCCAACCCGGCAAGCTACACGGGTCACTATTTAAAACCCTACTTGATGAGCGGTCGTTCCCAATAAAAAGGGATTAACCACCCCTATTGAATGGGCCTCTGCCTTCAAGAAATTTGCTCAAATTTTGCTTAAATCTCATCGTTCATGTTGTTTTTTTTCCTTTTGCTATTATTTATAAGAAACAATGATTTAAGTGAATTGTAAGGGGTATAGCTTGCATGATAAGGCTAAGGCGTTTGGGATTAGGTAAAGAGCAAAACTTATATGTCATGTGGAAGACGAGAATTTTAGCCCTTTTGATGTTTTTGACCTTCAGTGTCGTGGCCCATGCCATGTGCTCTGATAATATTCATCAAGTTCAAGATTACGTGGATTATGCACAAAAACAACCAGGAGCTGATGCTGTTTGTCTTGTGGTGGATGATTGGCTTCATCATAGCTTAACAGGAATTCTCATAGCCCCCAATAAAGTATTGACAGCCGCTCACGGATTTACCGGCAATCCTGATACCTCTTTGAAAATGGGGCGCCTCTATGTTCATTTTGGCGCAAATGCTCAAGAGGGGGTTCGCTATAAAGTTGTGTCTCTTCGGTTGCATGATGATTATCAAAAAGCATCCCGCCATGAGAAAAATAAATATGATTTTGCCGTCTTGGAGTTAGAAAAACCCGTCAAAGATGTATCGCCCATCACGCCTGTTGCTACTTTTGACCCGGATTGGGAGAAGGATACCTTTGTGGTGATCACTTTTGGGAGCTTTGATTGGCCACAAAGATCAGCTGTTCCTAAACGAGCTTTTTGTGTTCCTGAGTTGGAACTACAACCGTTACATGAGTACGATTCTCAACTTTGGCATCCGATCCAAAATGTAAATGTGGGATCCATTTTCTTTACCCCAAAACTTTTGCCCAAAGATCAAACTGAAACAGTGATTCGTTCAAACCGAGCTTTCAAACGTTGGCAAGGCTTGGGTAAACCCCCTTATGCCCTGGCTCTTCCTGGCTCGAGTGGTTCGCCGCTAATTTGTGTAAGAGAAGGCAAACCTTATCTGTTGGGAATGGTCAGTAGCTTTGCTCCTCTTGTCTTGACCGACTTTCAAGATCCAGGTGGGCGGGATGAAGCCGCCCTTATCTTAAGCCAGGACAGAGATAAGGTATTTAATCGCTATCAAACGCAGTTTGCCCTGCTTTACCAACGAAAGGAAAATCTGAAAAAAGGGGATACATGGCATCTAGATCCAGGGGTGAGCCTGTTTTTAAAAGGGAATTGATTAGGAATTTGGGGGTCAGAGCCCCCTCAAATTCCTTTATGTTTTGAGCGTTATTTGTCCGCAAATTTCGTTGCAATCAGATGCTGTGCAAGGTGGTTCACCCTATGAGCTTCTTCAAACAAAAACCCTTGAGACATATAAAGGGGTTGCATAAAATGTTTAGCGGCATAGCTTGCCATACTTGCACTAAATTTTAGAATATTTTGAGCCATGCCCACTTTTTCTTCAATGGTATAACGGTCGTAATTCTGATGATTTTTGTCCCGCAAACTATTGAGAATAAGAGTTGAGACGCCAAGGCTTGTGAATTGAGGAAAGAGTGTCATAGGTTCAAAAATGCTTTGTTTTTGAACAATCACACCTCGAGGGAATTGCCAAAGATTATTGGAGAGCGTTTGAGCATCATTTAAGACGAGTTTTGCAGCAATTTTTTCTAATTGCTCAATCTTTTTAAAAGCTTCCTCACGCAATTTTTTAGATTCGATGGTATCTACTTTTTCTTTGACATTACTGTAAAAAGCAGATTTTTCCTCCATTTTCTCACCGGCTAAAATGAGTTTTTCAGAGATTGTACCGACTTCGTGTTGGATTTCTTGAATTAGGGTGGGAAGTCCAAGAACGTCTTCAGGGGATTGGGAAGGTTTTGATATCTGCTTGATCTTAGAGTGAAGTAACTCTTTTAGCGCTTTGTCTAGTTTATCGATGGATTCTTTTGCGTCTTCAAGAAGTAAATCCTTCAAATCTTTGTCTAGTTTGTCAATGGATTTCCTTGCGTCTTCAAGGGGCGCGGTATTCAATTTGTTGTTTCCCGTATTTTCTCTGGCTTGAAAGGTTTTTTCAGAGATGATATCTGATTCCTGTGACTTTTGTTGGTAACCCAGCGGATGATCTAAGGTGTCTCTGGGGGGTGGAGAAGATTCTGAGGCGTGTGTAAAGCTTGGCAAGCTCAATAAAGCAGTGATTGCGAGCAACTTTGTTTTCATTTTTATTCTCCTTAATAACGAACAGATGATAACTAGAATTAGTAAACTTTATTTCAAAATCAAAGAAAAAATTATTTTTGTATTCAAAAAAAATAAAATTAAATGTAATATAATTCTTTAAGAGGATGTCAGAGAAAAAAACAAGGGAACGTAAAAGTGTTCCCTTGCAAAGATTAAAAAATGGAAAATGAGGGGAAAAAGTTATTTGTATTCAACTTTGAGAACGGAATAGGCTTTGCTACCGCCAGGAGTGGTGACTTCCACCATATCATTGACATTTTTCCCAATGAGAGCACGTGCAAGAGGTGATGTAACGGAAAGTAAACCCCTCCGGATATCAGATTCATCGCCGCCAACGATTTGATAAATGTGCTCCTCCTCGGTATCTTCATCAACCAAAGTAATGGTAGCTCCGAATTTGATGTCACTTCCAGAGAGCTTGGTTACATCAATGACTTCGGCACGACTAATCTTATCTTCTAATTCTAAGATACGTCCCTCGATGAAAGATTGACGTTCTTTAGCTGCGTGATATTCAGCATTTTCTGACAAATCCCCATGCTCGCGTGCATCTGCAATGGCTTTTATCACCGCGTGACGTTCAACGTGCTTGAGATGACGCAGTTCTTCTTGAAGTCTTTCATATCCTGCTGCTGTCATAGGAATGCGATCCATGGTGAACCTTCCAATAAATTCTTTTCGTATTGATTATTTAATTATGATTTCTTATGGGTTAATCAAGTGCAAAATTACTGGTGGTCACTATAGCGCTTTTTTGGAAATTTCGCTATAACTATATTTCTTCCATCTTCGAAAGCTGAAAGGTTGTAACGGAATCTTACCATTGTTATTTATTGCGAGATTCATGATTAATGAGGTCTTCCTGGCATTTTAATAGAAGCGTTGTGCAAATTATGGTAATTTTTCCCCAGATTCTCTCAATGATCTGCGATTCTCAGGTGGGATTGAAATCAGGGGAATTTACCCTGCACTTTCCTGACAACGACCGACAACAATAAATAAAATAAATGATGATTAAGAAGATGAAAAAAGATCGAAATTTTTGGAAAATAATTGCTCTTATTTCCTTTGCTTTTAATTTTATTCTAATGATTGACAGTCCTGCCTATAAGAGTTTGAAACGGAGTCTTAAACATTATATCAATCATGACTTATCAAATGTAAGCCTTATTAAGACTATACTACCCAGCTCTGTCAAACAAACAGAGGTTTTGGCTTCAGAGCCTGTCCTAGCATTTTATCAGCTTATGAAGGATGTGCACGAAATTCTTGAAAAGCAAAAAATTGACTATTGGGCAGATGGGGGGACATTATTGGGGATGATCCGCCATAAAGGACTTATTCCTTGGGATGATGATTTGGATATTTCGATTCCATTAGAAGATGAAGTCAAGTTTCAAGATGAAGCCATCCCTCTCTTGGAAAAGTTAGGTTATGTTGTTGAGTCCTCAGGGTTTGGCTATACCATTACTTTATCACCCGCTTCTTATCAACAGGCAAGCAGTGAGAGGAGTTTACCCAAGTGTGATGTGTTTGTTGTAACCTTTAAAGCTGACCAAGGCATTTACCATCGCAAGGGTGCTCGAGTGAAGTGGCCTAATAATGTGACAAAGGATGAGCTTTATCCTTTAAAGAAGTATCAATTTGGAAAGATTGAGATTTTCGGTCCCCATCAACCAGAGCCTTATCTCGATCGTTTATATGGAAAAAATTGGCGTACAATCGCTTATAAAGAAGCGGGGCATCTCTTAAAATCAGGAAAAAGGGAGCCCTTTGTATTGACGCCTGTGGATTTGCAACCTGCACAACCCTTAGGACCTCTCCTTGATCGTGTAAAATGAGAAAGCACTGTTGGGTCATTATTGTCTGTCGTGGGAGGTTTGCCACGGGGAGGTTGTTAAGGCATAAAATACGACTACAGCTAAGATGATCCTCATAATGACGGGGTAGGGTGAATGTGGGGAAAGATTGTTCTGTTTTCTATAAAGTTAGGTGCTTATTTGTCTCCTGTAAATTCCTTTGTAAAAGATAAAAGGTTTCTTTGAAACACGAAAAAAAATAAATTTCAAGTCTGTTTTTTTTCTCGCTGATGTGAAAATATTTAACTACATATAGTGCTTTACTTTTTCTATAAAACTACATTTTGTGTCTTAGAGGAGCGTTTAATGAAATTTCGTCGCTTGTTTACCAAGGCTGGCCAGTGTCCTTATAAAGACATTGAATTTCGCTCGACCAGCAGTGAAATTCGTAATCCTGATGGATCGGTTGTCTTCCGCCAGGAAAATATTGAGGTGCCAGCTGAATGGTCGCAAGTGGCCTCAGATGTTTTGGCGCAAAAATACTTCCGCAAAGCAGGCGTGCCTAATGAATTAGTGTCTGTGGAAGAAAAAGGTGTGCCCAAATGGTTGTGGCGTCGCCAGGCCAAAAAAGGGTCGAAATTGGGGGCTGAAACCTCGGCAAAGCAAGTCTTTGACCGTTTAGCAGGGGCTTGGACCTATTGGGGATGGCAAGGTAACTACTTTGATTCCGAAGAGGATGCATCAACCTTTTATGACGAAATGCGGTATATGCTGTGTAAGCAAATGGCTGCACCCAATTCACCTCAATGGTTCAATACTGGACTTCATTGGGCGTATGGGATTGATGGTCCGTCTCAAGGACACTTTTACGTGGATCATAAAACGGGTGAATTAACGGCTTCTGCTTCTTCTTATGAACATCCTCAACCCCATGCTTGCTTTATTCAAGGGGTGAAAGATGACTTGGTAAATGAGGGTGGCATTATGGATCTTTGGGTCCGTGAAGCACGCTTGTTTAAGTATGGCTCAGGAACGGGCAGCAACTTTTCTAATGTGCGTGGTGCAGGAGAGCCCTTATCCGGCGGTGGCCGTTCCTCAGGACTCATGAGCTTTTTGCGCATAGGGGATCGTTCTGCAGGGGCAATCAAATCGGGAGGTACCACAAGAAGAGCGGCAAAAATGGTGATTGTGGATATTGATCACCCTGATATTTTGGAATTCATACAATGGAAAACCATTGAAGAGCAAAAAGTAGCTGCTCTGGTAACCGGGTCAAAGAATAATCGCCTCCATCTTAACATGATCATGGAAGCTTGCCAAAGAGAAGATTTGGAAGGAGATGATCGTTTTGATGCCCGCAAAAATTCAGCATTAAAATCTGCTATGCGTTCAGCACGCACAGCCATGGTTCCAGAAAATTATATTCAACGGGTCGTCCATTTAGCTAAATTGGGTAAAACCCATTTGGATATTCCGGTTTATGATACGGACTGGGATTCTGAAGCTTATTTCACCGTGTCTGGCCAAAACTCCAACAATTCTGTGCGCGTCAATAATGAATTTATTCATGCGGTTGAGAAGAACCAAGACTGGCATTTACGCCGACGCAGTGATGGATCCATCCATAAAACTGTGAAAGCGCGCGATTTATGGGATGAGATTGGCTATGCGGCCTGGGCTTGTGCGGATCCTGGAATTCAATTTGATACCACGGTCAATGAATGGCATACCTGTCCTCAGAGTGGTCGCATTAACGGGTCCAATCCCTGTTCCGAATACATGTTTTTGGATGATACGGCCTGTAACCTAGCTTCCTTAAACTTGGCCACATTTTATACCAATGGCAAATTTGACATAGAAGCTTATCAATATGCCATTACGCTTTGGACGGTCGTTCTTGAAATTTCTGTCTTGATGGCTCAATTCCCTTCAAAGGAAATTGCTCTTCGTTCCTATAACTTCCGTACTTTGGGCCTTGGTTACGCCAACCTTGGCGGACTGTTAATGTCCATGGGAATTCCATATGACAGTGATCAGGGAAGGGCGATTGCAGGATCTTTAGCGGCAATTATGACCGGAGCTAGTTATGCGACCTCAGCTTTAATGGCTAAAGAGCATGGTCCCTTCGTGGAATATGAGAAAAACCGAGAGGCCATGCTGCGGGTGATGCGTAACCATCGTCGAGCAGCTCATGGAGAACCCAAAGGCTATGAGAATCTTTCCATTCTTCCTGTGCCGCTGATTGCCAAGGATTGCCCCATTCCTGGATTAATGGATGCGGCTAAAAAATCCTGGGACGAAGCTTTGTCTTTGGGTGAGAAGCACGGCTATCGCAATGCCCAAACCACTGTTATTGCTCCGACGGGCACAATTGGTCTCGTTATGGATTGTGATACAACGGGTGTCGAGCCAGACTTTGCCATTGTTAAGTTTAAGAAGCTTGCAGGCGGTGGATACTTTAAAATTATTAACCGCATGGTCCCACATGCTCTGAAAGTTTTGGGTTACACCCCAGACCAGATTGACGACATTATCAAATATGCCGTTGGTCATGGAACTCTAGAACATGCCCCTGGTATTAACTATGAGGTATTAAAGCAAAAAGGGTTTACGGAAGAAGCATTAACCAAACTCACTGAGGCTTTAAAATCAGCTTTCGATGTGAAGTTTGCCTTTAACAAATGCTCCCTTGGCGAGGACTTCTGTAAGTCTGTTCTTGGATTTAGTGATGACCAGCTCAATGATTTTAACTTCGATATGTTGGCGGCCCTTGGCTTTACCAAATCGAATATTGAAGAAGCAAATCATTATTGCTGTGGTACCATGACCCTGGAAGGAGCACCCCATCTGGCTTTAGAACACCTACCTGTGTTTGATTGTGCTAATGCCTGTGGTCGGATTGGTAAGAGGTTTTTGTCCATAGAAAGTCACATCCGCATGATGGCTGCCGTTCAGCCTTTCATTTCAGGTGCGATTTCCAAAACCATCAATATGCCCAACCAAGCCTCAATCCAAGATTGCAATGATGCATACATGCTCTCATGGCGTTTAGGGTTGAAAGCCAATGCGCTGTATCGCGATGGATCCAAGCTTTCCCAACCATTGAACGCGTCCGTGGTGGATGAAGAAGACGTGGAAGACATCATGGCTCAACCCGCCACCCAACGTGCTCAAATCGTTGCCGAGCGCATTGTGGAGAAGGTTATTGAGAAAGTCTATCACCAGGCTCAACGACGAAAATTACCAAGCCGCCGCAAAGGTTACACCCAAAAAGCCTCTGTGGGTGGTCATAAAATCTATTTGCGTACGGGTGAGTATGAGGATGGTAGTATTGGTGAGATTTTCATCGATATGCATAAAGAGGGGGCTTCTTTCCGCTCCTTGATGCATAACTTTGCCATGGCCATTTCCATTGGTTTGCAGTATGGCGTACCTTTAGAGGAATATGTAGAGGCCTTTACTTTTACCCGGTTTGAGCCCTCAGGCATGGTGGAAGGCAATCAAACCATTAAAATGGCGACGTCAATTTTGGATTATATTTTCCGTGAATTGGCCATAACCTACTTAGGACGCAATGATCTGGCCCATGTTCAGCCTGAAGATTTGTTGCCAGACACCATTGGTGAACTCGCCGATTATCCTTCTCTGGTTCATGAAAACCAAGTGGTTAGTGAAGTTACCTCAGAATCAGCAACCAATCTTGTGGTGCTGAGAGGATATGCGGAGACTACTCTCCAGGCAACGGGGACGGATGGTCAGGTAAGAACTCACATGGCTTCTGCCCGAAGTGAAAGCTCAAGGAGAGCACGTCTTCAAGGGTATGAGGGAGATGCATGTGGCGAATGTGGTAACTTTACTATGGTTCGTAACGGCACCTGTTTAAAGTGTAATACCTGTGGCGCAACCAGTGGCTGCTCATAAAAGGGTACGGTACCAAAGAAAAAGATAGCCAGGGTCTAACCCTGGCTTTTTTTCTAAGAAGGATTCTTCCTATGAATAGAAAGTAACTTTAATTATTGTTCTCTCTTCTTTTTTTGATCTTTTTTCTTCTTTTTTGCTTTAAGGTTGCTTTTACGCGTCTCATGAATCCAGTCTGATCCATACCCATCTTGAGAAAATTTAGTTAGAGTCTCAAGCATATTCTTTTTATTATAATTATCCCGAGTTTTGGGGGCATGATTTTTCCGATAGCTATTTAAGGATGCCGAGTATTTGATAGAATTATAATCAAATACACCCATGTGCTGAGCGTGGGGATTAAATTTGTACGCCTCTTCTGCCTGTTCTAGTTCGCGTTTTAAATAAGTATAGTAGTGATCTTTGTGTGTACGTTGGTTACCATATTTTTCTGTATACTTTACAAAGGGTTCACCGTATTCCTTCATGCCTCTTTGTCTCCAATATTCATCTTTTTCCACGGCATTATGGATCGTCTTACAGGTTTGAGAAAGGTTCTCTAAATCCTTGCCTGAAAGTTCATCAAAAATGAGTTCTTGAAGTTCATGAGGCATCGCTGTTAAAGGACTCGCCATCGTTGTTAAAGGATTAACCTTTGAAGCCTCATCTTCATCGCCCACTTCCATAGCACCCGCTGATAAAGTTAGAGAAGAAGCTGTAATAACTGTTAGCATCATCATATGTTTAAATTTCATTTCCTAATTTCCCTAGTAAAAGTTTTATAACCGTTATTTAGTAGTGAAAAAATATTTATCAATGATTTTTATTGTAAAAATACAATAAAATTTTGGTGATAAGTAAAATTCTGGTTCTACAACTTAATTATTTGCTTTTACTTAAAGTACTCAGATTATTAGAGCCTGTATCATAAGTGGTAGAATGATAAGATAATCATTTTTAAAATGTCATCACGAGGCCACGAAGTGGTCGTGGTGATCCAGTTATCTGGATTGCTTCGTCGCTTCGCTTCTCGCAATGACCTCTTAGACAGGCTGGTTTTGGTACTTATGAGTCAGCTAAGTGAAAAGGGGAAAAAGTATTGGGTCCAAGATTATTATCCAGTCACCCATATATTCTTAAGTCTGGCTTGGTGCCTAACTTATGTAAATGGTTTTGCAGGAAACATGACAATAAAGAAAGCCAGGTAAAGTCCCGGCTTTATCGTAACGGTGTATTTTGCTTATCCAAAGGGAATAAAATTAGTTGCTAGTCTTCTTTTGGTGTCCCTGATTTTCTTTATATTCTTTAATCGATTTACTGGGTAATCGACTTATATTAGTAAAGAAGTTTGCTTTATCACGGTAGTATTTTACCTTAGGTGCGTGGGCTTCTCGGTATGCCATAAGGGATTGACGACTCTTTAAGTAATTCCTAGAGATACAAAAACCTTGCTTAAGATCCATATTTTTAAGCATGGCATCATACTTGTCATATTTGCCGTGATTATCAAAATGGAAGTAAATATCTTTCCAGGTGCGATCGTTTCCTATCTTTTCACCTTGGGCAAGGAAATCTGGCCCACATTTATCTTTCCCCCGGCGCCGCCAGTATTGATCATCTTCTGTCAGGGCGCGCATTTCTTTTGAGGTCATGCCCAAGGCAGTTGTTGCTGAAATGGGCAGATAATCCAAGATCTCTTGGCTGATTTCCACAGGTAGATGGGCCAACAGGTTCATCCTTGGATTCTCCTTTTCAAATCCCTCTTCCATGGACAAGGCAGGTTGGGTAAAAGGTAAGGTTGCTAAAAGAGCTAGCAAAGCTTTTGATTTTAATTTCATTTGAACGTATCCTTATATTAAATTGATTACAATAAAATTGCTTACATTTTGTATGTAGTTTATAAAAAATATATTTCAAGGATATTTACAATACTAAAAAGAAGTTATAAAGAAATTTCTTTATTCATATCCTTGTCTGATCTGGACGTTGCAGGGAGTTTAATTCATTTAACTCCCTGATGAACCAGTCCAAATTTTTCATCCCTAAGGGGTAAAATTAATTAATAATCTGATTGATTAAGGCTCTCTTTTTCCTCTTGGCCCGTTCTTTCTCAATCGACTCGCTGGAGAATTGACTTACATAAGCCAAAAAATTTCTTTTATCGGCATTGTAACGCACATCAAAAGAATGATTGTTTCGATACAAATTCCGAGATTCCGAATTCTGAACATAGTGAAAAGGAACGCTTACAGCCCAACCTGGATGGTCAATAGCTTTGTCGAAGTGATCATAGTCATCAAGATCCTTAAAATGGGCAAAAATATCTTTCCAGGTGCGATCATTACCGATTTTTTCTCCACGCTCGATAAAGCCTTGCCCATATTGCTTTTCGCCGCGATGGCGCCAGTATTGATCATCTTCTGTCAAAGCACGCATTTCATGACTCGTCATGCCCAAAGATGTTGCGGCTGAGACGGGCAGATAATCCAAGATCTCTTGACTAATCTCCAAAGGTAAATGAGCCATCAGGTTCATCTTTGGAGTTTCCTTTTCAAACCCTTCTTCCATGGAAAAGCTAGGGTGAGCAAAAGGTAAGGTTGTTAAAAGAGCCAGCAAAGCTTTTGATTTTAATTTCATTTGAATATCTCCTATTATGTATAGTACAATTTAATTGCTAACAATGTGTATTTGGGGTTAAAAAAATATAATTCAAGGCCACCTGTGCTAAATTTTCTGCAGTCATGAGAAGTTTACAGATGGCATAACCATTAAGTGCCAAGGATATCTCATTGGGGAAAGAGACTCTAAGGCTAACATGTGGTTCTTTTTGGGTTGCTGTCTGTAGTAATAGACGACTAAAAAATAAGCCAGAGGTCCTCTGGCTTATTAAACATGGTGGTTTGACTGTAAAGATTACGTATTAATGCCCATAGGGAAAGTCACTTCTCCTTGAAAATAGGGCATATTCAAATCCGCTTCCACATTAGCCATTAAAGATTGCTCTTGACGGTCAAAAGAATGAATAGAAATACGAACGTTTTTTAATCTGGGCTCATAGGTTTCAATGGCTAATTCTGCCAACTTTGCAATTTTGGACCAATGTCCGGTGTTCGCACCATCATATTGGGAAAAATCCATGAGGCCAAACATCTTGGGGAGGCCAAAATTTTGCGCTTCTTGATCTAAAAAATTATATTCACCTCGCTTAGCTGTAGAGCGAGTATTTAGAATTCGATAAACTTCTCGTTCGATAGACTGAATGAGTTCAAAGCGATTGTAAAAACGGCGAGGGGGGATTTCGCTTGTCTCGCCGACGTCATCGTCGATTAATCTTTCAAACAATGGAATGGGAGCCCCCTTCTCACGACGAGGCTCCGCAAGTGCGCTAGCAAAATAATCTGTTGTCATGATTATTCACCAGCACCTGTAGTGTAATCATATTTGGTTACCGCTTGTCCCTCTTTGGTGCCATCTTGCTTATACTTAATCACTTTATTCTCCCGTGTTTCAGGGCGGAATGTTAAGATAAGACGATCCAACTCCTGCTGCATCGATTCAATGCGACAGTTAGTGTAGGTAATCTCCTGCATGGATAATTTCAAGTCCCCGTAGTTACCCAAACGAACAATATGAATTTTGGCTATATTGGCGCCAGAATTCATCTTGAACTCCAGGGTGGGGCCATAGATGTTATTGGGGATAACAACAACCACGTTGGAGTGCTGAACCGCAGAGGTTGAGAACAAGTTGTTTGCTCCACTTCCTTCCGTGATGCGAGCTTGCTCTGCATACCAACCATACAATTCAGCATGATCCTCAAAATTTTCAATGGACGATGACATTAAGTCGTCGATAAGGATCATCCACGTTGGGGTGGAAATTCGGTTTTGGTGACCGATATTTGGATCCACCGTGGGGATGGTGATGGCGTGGCCATTTACCCCCGTGGTGACACTTTGTCCAAGACTTCTCGTGCTATCAATTATTGCCATTTTCTACTCTCCTATCTTTCTATACAACCTGTTGATCTATTTCCCTGCTGGTGGTGGTAAGGTGGCCACAAGGCGAAGTGAGACAGACAGCTCTTCCATTTGGAAGTGAGGTCTTAAATAAACCACAGAGCGATAGGAGCCAGGTTGGCCTGGGATGTCATAGACATCGATGCGTGCCTCACGCAAAGGATAACGAGCTTTGACACTTTGAGGCGCGTCATCGTTAAGCAACACATAGTTGGCAATCCAGGTATTCAAATATTGCGCAACGTTATCTTTAGTTAAGAAACTACCAATCTTATCTCGCATAATAACCTTGATATAATGGGCAAAGCGCGCGACCGCTAACATGTATGGCAAACGAGCCGAAAGGTTCGCATTTGCTGTTGCATCATCTAGGTTATAGACTTTTGGACGTTGTGTGGTTTGTCCACCGAAGAAGGCAGCATAGTCTGTTCCCTTGCAGTGACACAGAGAAATAAAGCCTAAGTCACTGATTTCTTTTTCACGGCGATCGGTGATGGCTGTCTCTGTTGGACATTTTAGAGCAATGTCGCCATCGGTCGTTTTAAAGGTATATGCAGGCAAGCCTTCTACCAAACCGCCACCTTCAACACCACGAATGGCAGCTGTCCATTTATAAAGGGAGAAAGCATGACCAATCCGTTGAGCAAGAACGTAAGCCGCATTGGCCCAGCAGAACTTGGAGGTATCTGCACCTGCCACATCTTCTTCAAAGCTCATTCCTTCTGCAGGGTTCGTATTCGCTCCATAAGGCATGCGCATCAAAACCCGAGGGAGAACCAAGGATACATATCGTGAATCCTCAGAATCTCTGAAAGAATTCCACTTAATGAGCTCTAAACTTTCAAATATTTTAGCAAGATCACGTGGTTTTCCTAAATCTTCCCAGCGATCAAGGTCAAACAGACCTGGATGGGAACCGGCAATAAATGGGGTGTGAGCCGCAGCTGCCACTTGGGAAATTTTGGACAGTAACTCCATATCCATGGGATTGCGATCAAACTCATAATCACCGATCAGGCAGCTGAAAGGGTGGCCACCAAAGGTGCCATATTCTTCCTCGTAAACCTTCTTAAACAGTTGACTTTGGTCGAATTCCACAGCCTTTTCTAAGTCATTAAGCAATTCTTGCTTCGTGATGTTTAAAAGGCGTAACTTTAAGTGGGTGCTTGTCTCTGTATTAAAGGTTAAGTAATGGAGACCACGCCATGATCCTTCCAGTTTTTGGAAGTCTGGATGATGCATAAAGGCATTCAGCTGAGTACCGATAAGATCGTCTAATTGCTGAATACGCTGATTTATAAATGCGACGGGGTCGTTACTTACAACTTTACCTTGCTCTAAAACTTGGCTCACAAATTCGGTTACCAAATCTTTAGCAAATTCCTTTTGAGAATCATCTCGAGCCAAACGTCCTTTACTGAATAGGACGTCTAGGGTGATTTTTTCTTGGGTTGCGTCAGCCATGACTGTTCTCCTTTATCCCTGCTTAAGCGGAAGGGGGTTGAGCGGGAGCAGCGGCATCGGGAATGCCCAATTCCGTTTTCAGCCCGTCGCGTTGTTCAGTATTCGTGATGACTTGTTGAAGGAGTTCATCCAAGGCATCATTTCCATCCAATTTGGCAAGTAGATCTTTTAATTTAGTTCTAGATTCATAAAGTTTTGCCAAGGTTGGAATTTGTTTGACCACGTTTAATGGAGAAAAGTCGTCCATACTGTGAAAAAAGAGTTCAGCACTCATTTGCGTATTGTCATTGGTCAATTTGTTATCAACCCTTAGGGCTAATCTTGGTTTGAGAGATTCCATAACTTCATTAAAGTTATCTCGATCCAATTCAACAAATTTACGGTCTTTGACTTTAGGCAAAGGATTTGCTGGCATGCCAGCTAGTCCTTTGCATATAGCCACGGACCGTGGTATTGTTGTCTT
>CAZITL010000013.1:0-66972 GCA_964542195.1 uncultured Verrucomicrobiales bacterium | reverse complement strand
CGTCTTAAGACGCGGGAAAGTAGGTCGCTGCCAAGCTTATTAAGTCCTTTTACTCTTCTTCTTACTTTTATCAGAGTTTTACATTTCCCTTTTTACTTCATTCCAAACTTATTATTCTTAATAACCTTAATTCAGACATGAGTGATGATTTACCTACCTCGGTGATTTGAGTAACACCTTTTAAGTAAAGTTTAGTCAGTTTGTTTAAACCCTTCAGATGCATTAAGCCTACATCTGTAATTTGATCGCACTTAGATATGATAAGAGTCGTCAGTTGGGTTAATTCCTTCAAATGAGATAATCCGGCATCGGTGATTAAATTGCATCCCACCAAGCTAAGGAAAGACAGTTGGTTTAACACCTTCAGATATTCTAATCCTGCATTTGTTATGTGATTGCACCAAGCTAAGTTAAGTGTAGTCAGGTAAGGTAAACCCCTGAGATGAGCGAGTCCGTTATCAGTGATTTTCGAACACCAAGCTAAATTAAGTTTAGTTAGTTGAGTTAATACCTTCAGATGCTCTAATCCTGTATCCGAGATTTGATTGCATCCAGTTAAGTTAATTGAAGCAATGTTTGGAAAAATCTCTATAATTTGTACCAATACATCATCGGTGATCCTTTCTCTATAAGGAGATAAATTAAGATTGATAGGAGCAGACATCATGGCCTTATGGAAGCTTTTATTAGCGAAAAGTACCCCTTTCAGATCTTTGAAACTCACTTGATCCTGCACTAGGGCTTGAATGATCTCATGGATGATTTCTTGGGGAAGGGCGTTTAAATCTCCATATTCCTGTGGTGATTGATCCTGTTGAAGTCGCAGCGCCAAATGATGAGCCTTTAATCCTTCAACCATAATCAAAGCTTCCTCCCTCTGACTTGGGTCAAGCTGACGGTTTAGAAGGAGGCGGTTGAGGTCATGAATGATCTCAGTTCGTATCGATGGGCTTTGAGTCTTCTCATAGACTTGGTAAAGTTCTTGGATTTTATCCCATGATATTTGTTGAGTCTTCTGATTCGATAGCTCAGCCTGACCTATGAAATCCTGTGTTGGTGCTTCCATGGCAAGGGCAGCACTCATTACTAGATATAGCGATAGGATCTGCCAGGTTTTGTTCAAGGTTATTGAGTCCAAAGTCAGTATCATCTGCCTTCATTGTAGCGTGTTTGTGATTAATCAAGGGTTAAAGGTGATGTTAGGAGAGGTCTTTCTTGTATTCACATTCTTTACGATGAAAGGTCCCCTCTACTTGAGAGGGGACCTTTATCTTTCCCATCATGTACTATGGAGTGATTTGAAGCATGGGTAAAGCAGCCTTGAGGGATTGTTTGGCTTCATCGGTTAATTGATAGCAGTATATTAGATTTAAGGTACTCAGATTAGGTAATTCCTTGAGATGTTCTAGTCCGTCATCGGTGATTTCATAACAACTGTTTAATTCAAGTAAGGTAAGCCGAGCTAATCTCTTGAGATGTTCTAGTCCCCTATCGGTGATTTCAAGATTAGATAAATCAAGGGAGGTTAGGTTAGAAAACACCTGTAGATGTTCTAGTCCGTCATCGGTGATTTTATCGCACCCAGAAATATTAAGACTAGTCAACTTAGTTAATGCCTTGAGATGAGCAATTCCTTCGTCAGTAATGTTCTTAGCCCCGGATAACCCAAGGAATTTCAGGTTAGATAACTCTTTAAGATGTTCTAGTCCAGCATCCGTTATCATCGGGAAATTATATATTCCATGAGCCATCAGCCCATTGAAATCCATTTCGGTATGTCTACCGACCCCATTTAGGTTAAGGTAAGTAAGATTTGTTAATGATTTAAGATGTATTAATCCATGATCGGTGATTCGATAGCAGTCCCTCAGATTAAGAGCGGTAAGTTTGGTTAATGTTTTTAGATGTTCTAATCCATCATTCGTGATTTGATAGCATCCAGCTAAGTTCAAAGAGACTATGTTGGGAAATATCTCAATGATTTGAGCTAAAATGTCATCGGTCACTTCATACATATAGGGAGATAAATCGAGATACACAGGTTTGGACATCATGGCCTTATGGAAGCTTTTATTAGCGAAAAGTACCCCTTTCAGATCTTTGAAACTCACTTGATCCTGCACTAGGGCTTGAATGATCTCATGGATGATTTCTTGGGGAAGGGCGTTTAAATCTCCATATTCCTGTGGTGATTGATCCTGTTGAAGTCGCAGCGCCAAATGATGAGCCTTTAATCCTTCAACCATAATCAAAGCTTCCTCCCTCTGACTTGGGTCAAGCTGACGGTTTAGAAGGAGGCGGTTGAGGTCATGAATGATCTCAGTTCGTATCGATGGGCTTTGAGTCTTCTCATAGACTTGGTAAAGTTCTTGGATTTTATCCCATGATATTTGTTGAGTCTTCTGATTCGATACCTCAGCCTGACCTATGAAATCCTGTGTTGGTGTCTCCATGGCAAGGGCAGAACTTAATAGGTATAGAGATACGATCATTAAAATTCTATCCATGGTTTCAAGCTCCAAAAGAGTGGTCTTTATTCCTTAATTATATTGGGTTGATATTAATTAACGGTTAAGGGGGACACCAGGGGGGGCAGGTATTCATCTATCCTTTAGATGGAAAGGTCCCCTCTACTTGAGAGGGGAAATGCAATTATTTCCATGGTATATTATCCAATGATCTGAAGCATGGGCAAAGCTGCTTTAAGGGATTGTTTGGATTCATCGGTGATTTGATAGCAGTCTATTAGATTCAAGGTAGTTAGGTTAGGTAATGCTTTGAGATTTTCCAAACCTTGATCTCTTATGTTAGCGCAGAATCTTAAGTTCAAGGTAGTCAGGTAAGCCAAACCTTTCAGATATAGGAGCCCTCTATCGGTGATTTGAAGATAAGATAAATCAAGGAAGCTAAGCTTGGTTAACGGCATTAGCTGTTCCAATACTGTATCGCTGATTTGACGGTACCCAGATAAGCCAAGAGAGACAATGTTAGGGAATATCTCGATGATTTGGGCTAAGATGGTATCGGGCATCTTAGCCCTACAAGGCGTTAAGGTAAGATGTACAGAGGCTGAGGCCATAGCCATGTGAAAGGATTTATTGGCTAGAAGTAATGCTCTCAGATCCTTTATGTTACCTAAATCTTGTTTGAGGTTTTGAATAACCTCATGGAAGATTTCTTGGGGCAGACTATTGAAGTCCCCATACTCTTTTGGTGCTTGATCCTGCTGAAGTCTCAGCGCTAAGTGACGAGCCTTTAAAGCATCAGCCATCACCAAGGCTTCCTCCTTCTGAATGAGGTCAAACTGACGGGTCAAAAGCAGGTGATTGAGGCCATGGATGATCTCAGTTCGTATCGGTGGGCTTTGAATCTTCTCATAGACTTGGTAAAGGTCTTGAATCTTCTGCCATCCTGTTTGTGATGACTCTCGATGGGGTAAGGCGGTCGGACTTGCGTCCTCATGGATTGGTATATTCATAGCTAAGGCAGATTTTAAGAGACAAAGGGATAAGAAAATTAAGGTGTTTTTCATTGTTTTGCAAATCAAGATCAGGTTTTTTTTATTGTAGCGTTTTCTTTATTCATAGCGTGGTGTGCTTAAATAAGCAATAAAGGGGGCAGGGGCATGAATTAGAAGGGGCATTAGGGGGGGGTAGCAAATGGTGTTGTTAAAAATTTGAAAAATATAATAAAGCAACAATTGTTTGAATGTGACAAAATAAAACATTGACTTTTCCTGTCTCAGATAACTATCTGTAATGTAACGAAAATCAAGCGTTCCAGCACTTCCATTGACGGACTTAAGATTTCTGGACGAGAGGCTATTTTACCGATGAATCGCTTTTTCTCTGCTTTTAAAAGCTTGCCCATGCAATTGCTGCTATGTGTATCTTTAGGCTTTATTTTAGCTCCCCATTTAAGTGTTTTTGTCGTGCAACTATTCTACACTTTAAGCATTACCTTCATCGATATCTTAATGACAATTTTGCCAGGGATTATTTTTATTTATATTTTTTGTTCCATGGTTGGATTAGATCGTCGATCACCTTTATTTGTCGGTCTTATTTTGGGCTCAGTAACCTTGTCCAATCTATTAGCTCTGTTTACGGCTTATGGTGTGAGTTTAACAATATTACCTTGGATTTCTTTGCCCAATGTGGCGGAAATATTACAAAACACCCAAGGTAAGATTGACACCCTTTGGGCTTATCGTTTACCAAAGTTTTTAGGCACCGATAAAGCAATGCTGATAGGGTTTGCTGTCGGTATATTAGCAAGTTTTTTGCCTCAAACTTCTTCTTTGAAACACACCCTGAATCACTACGCCTTGAAAGCACGAGATGGTGTAACCTTAGGGTTGCAGAAGACCTTTATTCCCTTGCTGCCTTTGTACATCGCAGGGTTTTGCTTAAAGTTGAGCTATGAGAAATCTATCGTTCTTTTATTGGAGTACTATGCTCCTGTCTTTTGCTTGAGCCTTGGTGTGGTTATCTCTTATATCTTGTTCCTGTATGTCTGTGCCAGTGGTTTTAGTTTGAGGCGAATGGGGCAACTGATTCACAATATGATTCCAGCTGGTCTAACAGCCTTCAGTACCATGTCCAGTGCAGCTACCCTTCCTGTAACTTTAAAGTCAACCGTTAAAAACATTGATAATGAAGAGCATACCAATTTGGTGGTGCCAGCGACATCGAACATCCATATGATTGGCGATGACTTAACCATCGTTTTAACCGCCATGGCCCTTATGCTTATGGATGGGCAAATGATGCCAGATTTTATGACTTTTGTTCTCTTCGCTTGTGCTTTTAGCTTTGCCAAGTTGTCTTGTGTAGGTATTCCTGGCGCCAGCGTATTGGTGATTTTACCTGTTTTGGAAGAGTTTTTAGGTTTTAATTCAACCATGATTAGCATTGTGACCACCATCTATGTGTTGCAAGATCCCTTTGGAACATGCAGCAATGTCATGGGTAATGGTGCTTTTGCTGTGCTCATGGACAAACTTTTTTCTCGTCTTAAATTAAGCAAACAACTTCCAGTCGTTCAGGAAGATTCAAAGCCTGCCAAGGCTGCTTAGTTCTCATCCCTTTCTCATCATTAATTTTATTGTGAAGGGGGAGGAAAATACAACCTCCTATGCCCCTTTTCCTGCCCTTTTAAGAGGTTATTAATGAATATTAGCTAAAGTATCTATAGGCTTTTCTAGGATGTGGATAGGTATTGATGCATATAACGCAAATCCTTTGGACACCAAGCAAAGGTTGGAATGATTTAAATCCGCAGGCAAAATTAGCCCAACCAGATTTAGTAATATATTTTGGCTCCGCCACCTTTTGGAATCTGAGCCTATTTACAAGAGCATAAGAGAACTCTATTCAAAGGCTAATATTTTAGGCTGTAGTGGGGGGGGGAGAGATTCTTAATAATCAAATTTTAGACAATTCTATCGTTGCAACACTGATCAAATTTGAAAAGACCGAAATACGACCTACCAAAACATTAGTCAATACAAGTGATGACTCCTTTAATGCAGGCAGACAAATAGCTAAGGATTTAAATGACCCTCAGCTTAAAGGGATTTTTATACTTTCAGATGGGTTAAATGTTAATGGCAGTGAGTTGGTGCGAGGAATCACCAGTGAAGTCGGCTACAATGTGCCGTTAACAGGAGGCTTAGCAGGGGATGGCGAGCTATTTCAGAAAACGTTAGTTGGAATCAATGAAAACCCTATACCAGGTTGTATCGCTGCCGTGGGGTTTTATGGTGACCATATTAAAATTGGTCACGGTAGTATGGGGGGATGGGATGTATTTGGGCCTGAGAGAATTGTGACCAAGTCTTCGGGTAATGTTCTTTATGAGCTGGATGGCCAACCCGCACTTCAACTATATAAAAAATACTTAGGAGAAGAGGCTGAAAAACTCCCTGGTAGTGCACTTTTGTTTCCTCTCGCCATTCGTCAAAAACAATCCTCAAAAGAATGGGTGGTTCGTACCATCTTAGGTGTAGATGAGAAAGACAAAAGCATGACTTTTGCAGGTGATATTCCCGAAGGATATATTGCTCAATTGATGCATGGCAATTTTGATCGTTTGGTAGAAGGGGCGGGAGAGTCAGCGCGTCAAGCTTCCATATCCGGGCAAAATAGTCCAAAACTTGCTCTCATCATCAGCTGTATAGGTCGTAAATTGCTCATGGGACAACATACAGTTGATGAATTGCAAATTGTCTACGACTACTGGGGGCAATCCGTTCCTTTAGTGGGGTTCTACTCCTATGGGGAAATTTCTCCTCATGCAGAAACAGGTGTGTGTGGTTTGCATAATCAAACCATGACAATTACAACCTTGTGTGAATAGAAGGCAGGAGTTTTTTAGCCCATGGTTGTAGACGTTAAGAATAACCTACTCAAGCGACAGTTAGCAAAATCCAGCACTGAGAACGGTCAACTTAATATAGATATCTTATTAAGTTTGGTAGATAACGCTTACGAAGAGGCAGACAAGGAAAGACGGTTGACTGATCGTTCCATGGCGCTCATGAGTCAAGAACTTTTGGAAGTTAATCAAGGGTTACAATCTGAAGCAAAAAAACTTAAAGCTATGCAAGAGCGATATATTCTGGCTGCTCATGGTGCCAATGATGGCTTGTGGGACTGGGATATTGGGTCGGGAAAAGTTTATTATTCACCGCGTTGGAAGGAAATGCTCGGCTATGAAGAGGAAACAAACTTTAAAAGCTTAGATGACTGGCTTTCTTTGATTCATCCTGACTATCTTGATACCGTTAAAAACCTTTTACAAGAAAATTTAGAAGGTCAAAAGGAGCGTTTCGAATGTGAATATATGGTGATCCATCGGGATGGCCATCCTGTCTGGATTTTGACTCGAGGGATCGTGTCAAGGGATACAGGTGGAAAAGCGATACGGATGGCTGGATCTCAGACAGATATTACCAAAAGAAAAGAAGATGAGGCAAAGCTCCAGGAAGCAAGTCAATTGTTAGCAAGTTCAGCACGTGCTGCCGGTATGGCTGAGGTGGCAACCAATGTATTGCATAACATTGGCAATATTTTAAACACCCTTAATACTTCTGCCACCATTTTGTCAGAGCGGATTACTCATTCGAAAGTTTCTGGGTTGATCCAATTAAAGAAATTACTTGAACTTCACAAAGAAGATTTTCCCTCTTTTGTCGCTCATGATCCGAAAGGAAAGATTTTACCCACTTACTTAAGAGAATTAGCAGAATACTGGGAACTTGAAAGTCAGTTTTTTCATAAAGAGTTAACATTATTGAACCAAAATATCGAGCACGTTAAAGATTGCATTGCTATGCAACAATCTCTTGCAGGAACCTCGGGTATGGTTGAGCCTGCCCAGTTATCTTCCATTATGGAAAATGTTCTCTTAATGCAGGCCAAGGCCATTGAAGGGGCTCACATTAGACTCGTTCGTGATTTTCAAGATTTAGATCCATCCTTGGTGGATCGCGTAAAGACGTACCAAATCTTTATGAATTTAGTCCAAAATGCCAAACATGCCCTTATGGATGTTGAACAAGATCATAAAGTCATGACTATAACCATTAAACGTCTAAAAGAAGATAGGGTTACTGTCAGTGTCCAAGATAATGGTATAGGTATTACAAAAGAAAATTTGAGTAAGATCTTTAATCATGGGTTTACAACGAAGAAAAATGGACATGGATTTGGACTGCATTATTGTGCTTTAGCAGCCAAAGAAATGGGGGGAGAGTTGATTGTGACAAGCGATGGACCTTACACAGGAGCAACTTTTACCCTCCAGCTTCCTTACATCCCTCATAAAAGAGAAGGGAGGGAGTAAATGAGGAAGCCGGGTTACTTCAGAATCTTGGTTATTGATGATAACCCTGCTATCCATGAGGATTTCAGAAAAATTTTGATTGCGCCTGATCATACTCGAGATGGTGGGACTCTTGCTTCTTTAGAAGCATCTTTATTTGGCGATGAGCAAAGTGAAAAGAATGATTTTTCTGGGCTGCCAAATATAAATATTGATTCAGCTTTTCAAGGTGAGGAAGGACTCAGGTTAGTTCAGAAAGCCAAGGAAGAAAATATGCCGTATGCTCTGGCTTTTGTAGATGTGCGTATGCCCCCTGGATGGGATGGTGTAGAAACCATTCAGCATATTTGGCAAGTGGACCCAGAGATCCAGGTTGTGATCTGTACGGCTCACTCTGACTATTCGTGGAACGATATTACCAGGAAGCTAGGCTCTACTGATCGATTGCTCATCCTAAAAAAACCTTTTGACAATGTAGAAGTACGCCAATTAGCGAGCACACTTACGGAAAAATGGAAGTTGACACAGAAAGTAAAGCGGCAATTAGATGAATTGCAGATCAGTGTGGAGCAGAGAACTTCTGAATTGTTTGAAGCATTGTCCATTGCCAGATCGACTCTTGAATCGACCAACGATGGAATTTTGGTGGTAGATAAGAATAATAAGGTGACGATTTACAATCAACGGTATTTGGAATTATGGCAGATGCCTCAAGAAATCATAGATCATGATGATGGTTTCTCAAGAATAGAATTTGTATTACCCCAATTAGAAAACCCCCATGAATTTGTTCAACGCATTAAACAAGTGGTCGCAGATGAAGAGATGATAACAACTGATGAAGTGCGTTTTAAAGATGGGCGGGTTTTTGAACGTTACTCCCAACCCCATAAGTTAAATGGGGAAACCATTGGTCGCGTTTGGAGTTTCCGAGATGTAACGGAACGCAAGAGGATGGAGCAACAATTGACCCATCAAGCAACCCATGATGCTCTTACCAATTTGCCTAACCGAACTTTACTGCGCGACCGCGTGGAACAATTAATCTTACAAAATAAACGCAATCGGAAAATGTTTGCACTAATATTCTTTGATTTGGATCGTTTTAAAAATATTAATGACAACTTCGGGCATAATTTTGGGGATCTCCTCCTTCAAAATGTTGCCAAACGTATCCGGGAATCCTTGCGGGAGAGCGACACAATTGCCCGGATGGGTGGGGATGAGTTTGTGGTAGTAATGAATGGTCTTGAGAAGGAAGAAGATTGTATTTCTATGGTTCAAAAGCTGCTCAATGCTTTGGCAGCCCCTATGAACATTCAAGGAAGAGAAATAACCGTAATGGGCAGTTTAGGGATCAGTATTTATCCTAAAAATGGAGATGATGTAGATACCCTCTTGAAAAAAGCGGATGCGGCTATGTATACGGCCAAAGAAAACCATCCAGGTTCTTTTTATTTTTACAGTGAAGATTTGAATACCCGAAGTATAAAGCGTTTTGAAATTGAATCTAATCTGTTTCGAGCGTTGGAAAAACAGGAATTTGTTCTCCAATATCAACCGATCTATGAAACTAAATATGGTAGGATAGTAGGCGCCGAGGCGCTCATTCGATGGCAACACCCTAAATTAGGTCTTGTGCCGCCCCAAGAATTTATCCCTCTTGCAGAGGAAATTGGCTTGATTGTCCCAATTGGAGAGTGGGTGGTCAAAAACGCTTGTCAGCAAGCAAAAGATTGGCATGATCAGGGATTTGATAATCTTTATATCTCCGTTAATATATCGGGCAACCAGCTTAAACAACATAATGTTGTCGATGCGATTAAGAATACATTGGAACAAACTCAATTAGATGCTCGATTTCTGGAGTTTGAGCTTACTGAAACATCGATTTTAGAGCAGATTCAACATGTTTCTGATGCCATTTTGATTTTGAGAAGTTTAGGAATCAAGATTGTTATTGATGATTTTGGTACAGGTTATTCCAGTTTGACTTACCTCAAACGCTTTCCCATTGATAAGTTGAAGATTGATCGATCCTTCATTAACTTTTTAAGCACGGATCCCGATGATGTAGCGATTGTGGTTGCGACGATTGCCATGGCCCACAACTTGGGAATTAAGGTAGTAGCAGAAGGGGTGGAAACCCTTGAGCAGCTTAATTTCTTAAAACAATACAAGTGTGATTTTATTCAGGGGTTCTATTTCAGCCGTCCTATTGATGCGACCAGCTTTCTTCGATTGTTGCAACAACAAGAAAAGGTCGTGCCTATTAGAACTGAGTTTAATGAAACGTAAAAAGAGGGCTTGAAGCCCTCTTTTTAAATTCCCAAAATGGGAAATTAGAACTTGTAGCCGATTCCAAGCAAGAATGCATGGGAGGAGGTTTCAACCTTAGTTTTAACGCTGGTAATTCCTGTTAAAGTGTGTTTGCTGGTATAGCGGTGTCCAAAGTTGTGCTTGTATTCTCCACGGATAAATACATTTTTGGTCAAAGCATGGTCAACGCCAAATCCAAGAATCATACCATCGCGCTTATACTTTTTGCTTGATCCACCATTCACAGAACTCTTAGCATCCTTGTTATAAACTTGGTAACCAAGGCGCGTATAAATCAAAGTTTGATTAGAGATGGCATAACCCAAGCGTGCTGAGGCATTATAAAAGAAGCTATTGTTTGTCGTAAACTTCACCGAATTGCCTAGCATTCTCTTGGTGCTGCTGGAATGAGCTGTGTCATAACCCAGACCCAATTCACCACCGAGATAGAATCCGCTTTGGCCAAGGGTAGCACCATAACCAAAGAAGGCATCAAAAATGGCGCCATGGCTTGTTTTATCGGACTTTGATTTTGCATTGCCAATGATGGTGTTGAGTTTTGCTGATGCATCTAGTTTATGTCGACTGTAACCGGTACTGGCTCCAGTGTAGAACCCTTGAAATTGACCTGCAGCTGAGGCTACAGTGGATGTGAGAGCTAATGCTAATAAGCTTAAACTTACTTTCTTCATTCTACTTTTTCCTTATATTTTGTTTCCTGGGATGATTATGGTCATAAAATTATATTTAAACCCGAGGAATACGAAGAAATCTTATAAGGAAGCGTTTTTATTCTGTCAAGGAATGTAAAGTCTGGAATATTCGATATTAACGTGTGTTGCTTATATGCAACACACGCTTTAGGTGAAATCCCTTACTATGGAAAGTAAGGGACGTTTCTCCGTGGTTAAAGGAATTTACCCATGGCTACGGCTACATCACTCATGCGGTTGGAAAAACCCCATTCATTGTCATACCAAGAAACAACACGAACAAATGTACCATTAATTACTTGGGTTTGAGTCAAATCGAAGGACGAACTATACGGAGAATGATTAAAGTCGATGGAAACCAGAGGTTCATCCACGACACTTAACACGGATTTCATAGGCCCGTGTGCAGCATCTTTCATCAGTTGATTTATTTCTGATACGCTTGTCGAACGGCTTGCGGTAAAAGTTAAATCGACCATGGAAACGTTGGCGACAGGGACTCGGATCGCACAACCATCTAATTTACCATTAAGGGCAGGAAGAACAAGCCCAAGAGCTTTTGCAGCCCCTGTTGATGATGGAATCATAGCCATAGCCGCAGCGCGTGCACGGCGTAAATCTGAATGAAGGGTGTCAACCAAGCGTTGATCTCCCGTGTAAGCATGAATGGTGGTCATATAACCGGATTCAATGCCGACGCCCCGATGAAGAACGTCAGCAACAGGAGCCAAACAGTTGGTTGTACAAGATCCGCAAGAGACAACCCATTGATCTTTGGTGAGTGTTTCATGGTTGACACCAAAAACGATGGTATTGTCAGCGCCGGTGGTAGGGGCTGAAACAAGAACCCGTTTTGCGCCAGCATTCAAATGTTTGGCGGCTTGGGTGCGCTCGGTAAAACGGCCAGAGCATTCCATGACGATGTCAATACTCAGGTCCCGCCAAGGAAGATTTTCAGGGTTGGGTTCACTTAAAACTTGAATAGGGCCCATGCCCACATCGATCGTATTGTCTTTAACTTGAACAGTTCCAGGAAAGCGTCCATGGACTGAGTCATATTTGAACAGGTGGGCATTGCTTTCAATAGCACCTAAATCATTGATGGCAATGACTTGTACATCTGTTCTTTTCGTCTCAGCAATGGCTCGCAAAACCATGCGACCAATACGTCCAAATCCGTTAATGGCAATTCTTATTGTCATGCTGCTATTCCTAATTGAGTTAAATGTAATTGGATTTTATCGATAATTTTATCAGGGGTTAGATCAAACTTTTCGTATAATTTTTGATAAGGAGCAGAGGCGCCAAAATGATCAATACCACAAATAAGACCATTATCACCTACATAACGTTCCCAACCAAAAGAGCAAGCTGCCTCAATAGCGATGCGAATCCCAGTGAGCCCTAAAACTTGTCGGCGATAAGATTCATTTTGCTGATCAAATAACCGCCAACACGGCATGGATGCTAGTGCTACTTCATATCCCATGGCTTCAAGTTGATCGTATACCTGCTGAGCGAGTCCTACCTCAGATCCTGATGCTAAGAGAGTGATTTGGCGTTCCTTCTTTGATTCGCGCACAACATAGCCACCCCGAGCACACAAGTTATGACTATCCTTTTTGTCACGAATAGGGATAATATTTTGGCGCGTGAGCGCAATTACAGAAGGTGTCGAAGGTGTGCTTAAGGCCAATTGCCAGCATTCGACAACTTCCACACCATCAGCTGGCCGTAAAACGTTCACATTAGGTATGGCCCGCAAAGAGGCTAAATGTTCGATGGGTTGATGGGTGGGGCCATCTTCACCCAAACCAATAGAGTCATGAGTCAACACATAAATGACGGGTTGCTCCATGATAGCCGAAAGCCTTAAGGCGGGTCGCAAATAATCACTGAAGATCAAGAATGTGCCGCCAAAGGGGCGAAATCCTCCGTGAAGGCTCATCCCATTCATGATCGCAGCCATTGCATGTTCCCTAACGCCATAATAGATATAACGTCCTTGATAATCCGGTGCATGAAGAGGGACGGCAAGTTTTGTCTTCGTATTGTTTGATCCAGTTAAATCTGCTGATCCACCGACCATCTCTGGAAAGTGAGGGGCAATAGCATCCAAAACTTTCTGAGAAAGTTGACGAGTTGCTATAGCTTCCTGCTTTTCTAAAAATTCTTCTTTAAGTGTCGTGAAAATACGTTCTATTTGTTCAGGAAGTTTTCTGGCCAAACGCCGATGGAGTTCATTTTGTCGTTCTAGAGGCAAGCTATTCCATCGATCGTGCCATTGTGAGTAATTAGCAGCGGCTTTCTGGCCGATGGTTCGCCAAGCCGTCAAAATGTGTTCTGGAATTTCAAAAGCTGGATAGGGCCAGTTAAGGCGATCCCGGGTTGCGGTAATTTCTTCTCCTCCCAAAGGTGATCCATGGGAAGCGGAGGTACCTGCTTTGGTCGGTGCCCCATAAGCAATAGTGGTTTTGCAAGCAATTAAAGTTGGCCTATCAGCGTCTTGGGCCTTTTGAAGGGCTTGATAGATTTCCTCGGGATTATGACCATCAATGCGACAGGTATTCCAGTGGCAAGACTTAAACCGTTGGAGGGTGTCATCGCTAAAAGAAAGAGAGGTGGGGCCATCAATAGAGATTCCATTATCATCGTAAAGCACGATGAGATTTTTTAATTTCCAATGCCCTGCAAGAGAAATGGCTTCTTGGGAAATACCTTCCATCAAATCGCCATCACTGGCAATAACATAGGTTTTGTGATCAAATAATTCTTTGCCAAACTCTGCGTTCAACATAGCTTCTGTTAAAGCCATTCCCACAGCTGTCGACAAACCTTGACCTAAGGGACCTGTGGTCGTCTCAATACCTAAGGCATGACCGTACTCAGGGTGACCTGCTGTTCGACTGTCCAACTGCCTAAATTGCTTTATCTGCTCAAGGGTGATATCTGGAAAGCCGGTTAGATACAGCAGACTGTAGAGAAGCATAGATCCATGGCCTGCAGATAGAATAAAACGGTCGCGATCAGGCCATTGAGGGTCATTGGGGTTGTACTTTAAAAAATCTTTCCAAAGAACAGTGGCGACATCAGCCATTCCCATGGGCATACCAGGATGACCAGATTTTGCTTTCTCAACCGCATCCATAGAGAGAAAACGAATGGCGTTTGCAAGGTCGGTACAGTTAAGGTTCAATTTTACCATCTCATCTACGAGGTTATTTGTACAACACATTACCTTTGTTATAAAAGTTTCGTCAATGATTGCCTGTGCAATTTTTCTCTATAATTTACCTAATATTTTTGCGGTCTTAAGGATTCATTAATCCTCTTAATCTATATTTTGGGATATGGAATTTATGGGATGAGGTTCGTTATGACACATCATAAGGACGATAAACCTAATGTACTAGCACGAATGATGGATAGTAAAGCAGTTCATGGGCTCATAGGGATATTAGTGATTGTCAATGCTGTAGTGCTCGGTATGATGAGTTATTATAAACCTGACGAGTTGATGTTTGTAAAATTAGAACTCATTAGCCATGTAATTTTGGCGGTTTTTACGGTTGAAATTTTGCTCAGGTTACTAGGACATGGTTTGCGATATTTTCGCAATGGCTGGAACGTATTTGACTTTATTGTCGTCATAGGTTCTTTGTTGCCCTATACAGGGGGGGCGACAATTTTAAGGTCCATTCTCGTTTTCAGGTTGTTTTATCTCATTGAAATATCAAAGAAAATGCGCCACATTCTTCACGGCTTATCCATGGCCTTTAATGGTATTTTTCATGTGGTTTTGCTCATGGTGGTTGTTTTCTATGCCTATGCCATTATAGGGGTGAACTTCTTTGCTCACCCCGAGGTGGCTCAATTCGCTAGTTTATCGGCTGCCTTTCATACCTTGTTTCAAGTGTTGACTGGTGATGACTGGTACAACGTCATGCGTGGAGTAACATCACACTTCCCCTATGCGTGGATTTACTTTTATTCTTACTACCTGGCTATGTCCTTTGTAATCTTAAATTTCTTTATTGGTGTGATTGTGGGGGCATTGCAAAATGCTGAAGAGGCCGTCGATGAAAAAACACCATCAAGCAACGAGGATGATGGTCAAGTAAAAGTACAAAGAGCGCTTGATGATCTTAAAGCTGAAATAATGACCTTGAGAAAAGAATTGTCTGTAAAGAGGGAAGCTGAGAAAGCACCCGCAAAGGCAGGTACTGCTAAATCCGGGCCAACAAAGAAGGTTAAGACCACAGAATAGTATTGAAAACATAGAGAAGAATGACTACGTTTGGAATGCTGCAGAGTGCGATAGGGTTTGTATCCCCGGACCCATGATTTTATCCTCGGGAGTTGTCCCTTTTTAGGCCGTGGCCTAGAAATACGACGCCCACCTGTTGAGAGCAGGTCGCGAGAGGATCAGATAACCCACCGGCTCATGCGGCATTGTTATTTTGCGCTATCCAATTGTATCGTCCATCACCCTAATCGGATATTATTACAAAGAAATCAAGGTTATCATTAGCTCTGACAAGGTTTTATCCGCAGAAATGGAACTTATTTGTCGCGATTAAGGAAGCGATGTTACGCCTCAAACCTCTTCCAATTCGGTATTTCCATAACAGTTAGGGTTAGTCCGGCACCCCAACAAACAAAATTTGAGTTTTGCGCCTAGCCTCACTAGAAAAAGGTCGAGCAAAGGGGGTGAGAATGCTAATGACAACCGTTGAGAGACTAAGTTAAATTAAAGAAAATTTTTGGAAAAGATTCTAACAGCAGAAGATTTGCCATAAGCAATATACTTGAAAAAATAATGGTATAAACGATGAAAACAATGATGGCTCTCCTTGTGCTGTTGAGTCTTAACTGTTCCCATTTTGCCCATGGCATGGAAAAACACGGTAGCATAGGCTTTAACTCACGCTTGCCAATTGAAGTTAAGGCTTTGATTATGGTGTATGCTGCACGAGATACCAAGCCAAGCGATCTGCGTCTTATCTGTAAAGAATGGACAAAAGAACTCGATAGGGGAAAGGATGAAAAAAAAGTGGCCTCCTACCAAAACATAGGCCACAAAATGAAGGATTGCATACATGCATGGTATGGAGTCACAGGGCATGAGGAGATTTTAAAGAAATTTCTCAATGGTAAATTGGTTTATAGGCCGAACAAAAACAACAATGACGGGATGATTGAATTCAAGATATCAGATTTGGCTAATCCCTTTGCTGGCACATTTGATTTGTCGAAGTGTGGAGATACAGGTAAAAATCTCGCGATCATGACAGGTTTCCGTAAAGAAAAAATTGAAGAAAATAAAAATAAGGTTGAGGTATGGATTACCTCGCGGTTTTTAGTCGAAAGGTTTAGGGAAAGTAATGCCAAGCATTTTGAACCCATTTTGGGAAATTGGGATGGGGAGAAAGCGCCGATAGGTTTGTTTTACACAAGGGGAAATTGGGATCGTTTAGCGCAGTATGAGTGTGTAACAAATAAGACACTCAACCAAATATCTGGTAAAAATTTATTTGAAAATAGGAGCGATCAGAAATACATCAAGTTTGTAAAATTATTTAATCTTATTATACATATCGCCTTTTTATCATCCGAGATAGTTCCTAATGTAAATCCTAATTGTTTGTCTTCATGGAAATGTTTCAATTTTAAACTGGATTAAAGATTTATGATAATTGATCAAAGCAAAGACAGGTGATCCTGCCATCCAACACAAAGAGATAGCGAAAGGATATTCCTAAATCAATCATCTATGAACCGGGCATAAAAAATTCCCTGGATCTGAAGACCCATTGCTTTATCTTAGGGGATTAAGGCAATTGCCTCCACGAGCAGACCTGGACGATCTCATTGGACTGCTGTTTTCACCAAAATTACAGGAAACCAACCGTGTAATTATTTTTTATTTAATTTTCCTGTACCATCTTAACCGTTGTATTTTTCATAAAATGAATTGAGTAATTTTATAAAATTTATCAGAATATTTATATAATAATGTGGGAGAATTTTATCATGAGACGTGTAGCACTGGTAACCGGAGGAACAAGGGGAATTGGTGAAGCCATATCAAAAGAACTCAAAAATAAGGGTTATCAGGTGATTGCGAGCTATCATGGAAACGACCAGAAGGCTCAGAAATTCTCTCATGCAACCGGAATTCCTGTCTTGAAATGGGATGTGAGTGATTATTCGGATTGTCAAAAAAGTGTTGAAGAGATTGTCAAAACGTATGGTCCTGTTGATGTTCTCGTCAATAATGCGGGTATCACACGAGATGGGTTCATGCATCGCTCAGATCCCAAAATGTGGAATGAGGTGATTAATACCAACTTAACGTCATGTTTCAATATGACCCATTGCGTTATTAATTCCATGAGAGAGAAGGGGTTTGGTCGAATCATCAATATTTCGTCTATCAATGGTCAAAAAGGCCAAGTGGGTCAGGTGAATTATTCGGCTGCTAAAGCTGGCGTCATTGGATTTACCAAAGCTTTGGCGCTTGAATGTGCCTCAAAGGGCATTACTGTAAATGCGATAGCACCTGGATATATTGATACAGACATGGTTCGCGCAGTACCTGAGGATGTCTTGCAAAAGATTATTGCTCAAGTTCCTGCTGGCCGACTTGGTATGGCGGAAGAGGTAGCCCATGCGGTTGCCTTCTTAGCTGAAGAAAAATCAGGCTTTATTAATGGCGCAACCCTGTCTCTGAATGGTGGGCAATATTTAGCTTAAACATGGGGAGAGAACTCCCCTCGATCAAATCTTATCTTGTTTTTGTGCCGGAAAAGGCGGAGCCGGCTCTTTCTTGTCTTCTTTCTCCATCAAAGGTGGCAAGGGAATCAACTCTTTGGGTTTTGAGGGTTCCAAAAGCTTGTGGGTGCGCAACAGCAGACTACCTTGAATAAGTATGGACGTGAGGACAATACAAAAAACCGTATGAAACATGATATTTGACTTTTCTAAATTATAAGCAAGCGGAAAAGTGGCTAATATTATTGGAACCACACCACGGATGCCCGCGCAGGAAATGACAAGTTGTTCCTTTAACGTAAATTTCGAGGTGGTCAAAGAGGTAAGCACGCTCATAGGACGCGCAATCAACATTAATACAAAAGCCATGAAAATAACTTTTGAACACTCTTCCAACAATTGATGAGGAAAAACCAGCAAGCCAAGAGCCAAAAAAATGATGATTTGAAGAAGCCAATTTAGGTTTTCATGAAATCGAATAATGTGTTCTTTGTGGCTAAATTCTTTTTGGCCCATGAAGAGGCCGGCGATATAAACGGCAAGAAATCCACTGCCTTCGGATAAATGAGTAACCGCATAAGTAAATAAAACAATAGAAATGGTTAAAACTGGGTACAAGCTGTCCTGTTCCAGGTTTAAAGAGTTAATCAGGATGGGGGCTATGTTGCCAATAATAAATCCAAGGGCAATACTGAGAAAAGCTTGATGAAGAAAATTATCAATGATCTCGTCAACGGAAAATTGAGGCGTAATAATAATATAGATGAAACTCATGGTTAGCAAAATAGACATGGGATCATTGCTACCTGACTCAAACTCAATAAGTGTCTTTAGCTTCTGAGGGATATGTCCCCGATAGGATTTTAAAATGGAAAAGACAGAGGCAGCATCAGTTGAAGAGACAATAGACCCCAAAAGCATGCTTTCATAAATGGTAAAATTTAAAATGATATGACAAAAGCAGGCAAAAATGAGGGTTGACATTAAAATGCCAAAGGTAGATAAAAAAATCCCTTCCAACAATATGGATTTCACTTGGGATAAATTGGTATCAATGGCACCAGAAAATAGAATAAAGATTAAGGCAACCGTCCCAAGGTTTCTAACCAATTGATAATCTTCAAACTCTATCCCTCCAAGACCCTCAGATCCTGCAAGCATACCGATAAGAAGAAGCAGTAAAAGATAAGGGATTTTTAGTCGATAAGCAAATTTGCTCGCTAATATGCTACAAAACATCAATATGGAGGAAGCAAGGCAAAATAACTCTATGTTGGGATTCATTATTGTTATTAATCCCCCTAATTAAATCAAACAAATTTTACGATAATGAGGGTGAGAGAGTAGGTGTAGGTTATTTTTTGTTCAAAGTTCACCTACATCAATAATAAATTATAGGTTATAATTGTCGTCCGAACACTTATCAAAAATTAATGGGTTGACTCATCTTTTGTCCTGTTCGATGGTGTTTCGGTGTCTCCTAACAGAGGAACCCATGAGGGCAGGGATGGCAAATACGGAAGCGATGGTTTAGGTATGGCAAGACTGGGCAAGTGCGGAAGAGAGGGGATGGATGGTAAGCTTGGAAGGGATGGTAAGGAGTCTTTGTTAAAATGAAGTTTTGTTGCCCCAAAACCTAATAAACCTGTGGTGGTGGCAGCGGTAATAATAATCGCAGCAGGAGCAGCAGCCACATAAGCAGCACCAAGGGCAACAAGCCCTCCGGTTGCCCCAATGCCAGCAGCTAAGGTGTTTTCCTTTATGGGTGATATGGTGGGTGTGGGTTGTTGTGCCGTTAACTGACCATCTTGAATATTTAATTGTTCTTCTGTCTCAGGCAAAAACGCCAATTCAGGTTTTTCTTGGCGTGTGGCGTCTGGCTTTTCTTTTAAGAGTTGGTGCAAATTTTCATCAGCTTGCTTTAGTTTCGCCTCAGTAGTATTTAAATTTTCACCTATTTCATTAAGCGTTTTGCCTTGATCTCCTACAACCTCACCAAATCCCTCCACAAGTTCTTGCAAAGTCAATATATCTTGAACAATTCGTTGTATGGCAGCATTGGATTCCTCAACAATAAAATCATCTGGATTTATTTCCTCGAGAACCAGGCCAGAGGAAAGATGTAAGACTTTATGATCTTCATCTAAAAACGGTTGATATTCTGCTGCCAAGCAAAAAGGGTTTGTTAGGAAATAAAATAACAAATAAATTTTTTTCATTGATAAAATGTTCCCCATAACTTTCACCTAAAGAAATTTTATCTCAAAAAAGAATTAAAGAAACATGAAAACGTCGGAAAGATTAAAAAAAGATAAATGAAAAAAGTAATTAAATGAGGAGCCATGAACTGTCGTGGTTTTGATGAGCCTCGCAGTGACGGGAAAAGGTCGGCATAAAAAGCGCAGTTAGGTGGTTATCAACTTTAAAACAACAAAATTGAGCTACGAATTCGAAGATTGTTTCAATTTAAATACGATGTAAAGAAAAGAGGGCCCTTTATCTTCCATTCATCATAAATTAATAAAAGGTCTGAGGCTAGGCACATATATTATTATTAGCCATAATGAAACTAAGGTCGATTTTAAAAACTTATTTGAAGAGGATGGGATGATCCACTGGATTTTATCCTGGTTAATTTTATGGCTATCTGTGGCTAATGCCAGTGAAAATGTTAATTTATTAGAGTTTACTCCCTCGTCCCCTTCTGACAAAGTGTCTATTATAACCAAAGAGAAACCAAAAAACGCTTATAAAACCTACTTTGGTGTATACCCGGTCGGTTTGTATGATTTTGATTTGTCCCATCGAAACTTTAAAATTAGTTTTTATGCATGGTGGCGTACAGAAAATAAGAATTACAGGCCGGAAAAAAGCGTCGAGATTACCAATGCATCTGATTATCATTCCAAGTTTGGTACTTTTGGTAAAAATGGGAATGAGTATTTTACCTATATCCGTTATTACGCCACGATCTTACATGATTGGGATATTAAACATTTCCCTTTTGATCGCCAATTTTTGGACGTACGCATGGAAGATTTTGCCGATATTGATTATGTCGTTTTTGAACCAGATGAGAAGGAAAGCCATATTCATAAAGAGCTTACCTTACAAGGCTGGGATATTATTGGCCTAAGATTAAAGAAATCTACTACTCAGTATGAAACCAATTTTGGTGATAGCTCCACGCCTCATGGAGAATTTTCCAGATTAACATTCGTGATTGAAATTAAACGTCAAGGTTGGCGCCCCTTCTTCAATTATTTTATCGGCTTTTTTATCGCCTTTTTCTTGTGTAACATGATCTATCTCGTCCATCCCAAAGATTTGAGTGCGCGGGCAAGTTTGTCGTTAGGTGCCATTGTAACCTCTGTGGGTAATAAGTATGTTTTGGACCAGATTTTGCCTAATACCAGCCAATTTACGCTCGCTGATGCGATTCAAATCACCACGTTTGTGATGATTACGATTGCTATTCTTAGCTTCATTTTAATGGATATTCTTGCTCGAGAAAAAGGGTGGGATATGGACCGATTAAAGCGGATTAATCGAGTTGTTGGCGCGGTTTCCATGATTGTCTATGTCAGTATGGTGGGCTACAACACGTATCAAGCCATCATTTCCTAACAATTCGGCTATGATGAAAAAAACAAACAATATATTGCTGCTTTCAAATCTCTTCATTAAGATAAGAAAAAATTTTAATAAATATTAATTCTAATACTCTAATCAGGAGAGGTTTGATGCGTTTATGGTCTTTAATTTCGTTAAGTGTTTTTGGATTTATCCAAGGGGCCCATGGTGCTGTGACAGGAGCTTATTTAGGGCCAACTTTAGGATTTGGAACCATCTCCGGTCACTATACGAGTACGTCAAATGCAGTGGCGGCTAAGATTGCTGAAAAGAAAAAGAAGCATACTTCCTTTTTAGGGGGCCTTGTTGCGGGCTGGGGATTTCGCTCCAATTGTTTGTTTGCAGGCGTTGAGGTGGAAGGGTTGTTAGATAGAGCTGATCAAAAATACCTCACAGATCGCACCTTTGGACGAGAAACCTTTAAGTTTAAGCACCATTATCAATATGGGGCGGCGCTGCGCTTTGGGTATGCAACCGTTTCCAATCTTTTGATCTATGCACGTCTAGGTCTTGCTGGGGGTAAGTGGTCACAAAAATACCGGGCCAAAGACCTAGATGGGACTTCTGTTGCTTCCAAATCTAGCCACGTCCATAAAGTCACGTTTGCCCCCGGGGTGGGTGCTGAAATGATGATCGGATCCCGATTCTCTGTGCGCGGCGAGGTCAGATACACCCCCGCTTTTGACACAAGGTTTAAGATTAAAGAAGTGCCCAATTCAGTGGTGCAGTTCGAGAGCACGACCATGCGTTCTAAGTTCTCTCAACTGTCTTGCATGTTCAGTGTTCTCGTTCACCTGTAGGTGTATTGCTATTTCCACGGCCAATATTTGTCTTTAATTGACTTCATGGTGTCAGATAGACTTCTATTGGTTTGTCGCACCTGTGCGCTTGGTTGATGCCAAACCTCTGATTGGTGAAAAATGTCAAAGTCACTGTTCCAGAAGGGAGGCACACTCTCTCCTCTTTGAGCAGGAACCATAGCTTGATGATGGGGTGTGGGCTGTGTCGGCAGAACAGGTTGAGCTTGGACCGAGGAAGGAGCGGGGTTATCAGGCAACTCTCTAATCTTAGCGGATTGTTGCAGACGCTTTTGTTTGTGCTTCCAAAGTTCCATACTTCGTTGTTGGCGTTGCCAATCCCAGTCCCAGGATCTCATGGTCGGATTGTTCCACTGTCCATAAGGCAATACATGATTGCTTGAAAAAGCGATAGAGCAGGTCTTGGCAATCACATTGTAAGGTTGGACGCAGAACGTTTGCCAGGCCCAACTCAACCAACCAAGGGAGGAGGGAACGGACGGCTTTGGCTGTTGAGAATGGTAGACCCTAAAGAAATTACCATAAAGGAGCATGTTGGTTTTGAGTAAGATATTTTCACGCCTTAATTTTTCCATTTCTGCTTTAAGTTTGGTGTTCTCGGCGATCAAGAATATCACTTGGTATCGGATCAGTAGAGGGCTAACAAAGTAGTTGGAAAGATTTGCTCTTGCATGTTGCCTGATTTCTTCTTCCCGCTCAGCTTGCAACTTCTGGTAGGCTTCGGCCATTCTTTTAAGCTCATCACGAAGTTCAGCGTTTTGGCGCTTCATCTCTTCAACTTCTTCTCTCAACTTTCCTTTTTCTTGTTCAGCTAATTCTAGGAATTTGCTGGCTTCTTGCATCTTAAGATGAAGTTCTTGTTGAGCGATGATAAGCTCTTTTATCTTCTTTATTAAGGCTTCATTATCTTTTTCCTTGCCTTCTAATTGTTTCTCAAGTGTCTTTTTTTGTCTTTCCAATTCCTGGCTTAATCCACGGGCTTCTTCAAGATTGCCCTCCAGCCGCTTTTTTTCCTTTTCAAGACGGCTCCGTTCTTCTTGATGAGTTTGTTGATTTAAAAGAGCTTCTTGGAGTTCAAGTGATTTTTGGGTGAGCTGTTTTTCTAGAAGATCAAGCTTTTCGGAAGCTTGTGATTTTTCTTCCCTAAGTGCCAGGGCTTGATGTTTATAGTCCTCCATTTCACGGGATTGAAGGCTGAGTTTCTGGGAAAGATTAGAATTTTCTTCGGCTAATTTGTCAAACTTTGCCCCTAACTGATGAAGTCTGGCTTCTAATTCCTCTATGATTTTTTTTAAGCGGTTTATTTCACCCGCCTGAAATTCAACTAATTGGGTTAGTTTACTTTTCTCACTCTCCAGAGTTGAAATTAGTTCTAGGTGTTTTTTTTTATCTTCCTCGTCTAGTGTTTTTTGTTTTTGAAGTTCTCTTAATTTACCTTCTAAAAGCATGAGAGATTCTTGGTTCCTTTTGGCTTCTTCTAGGGCCTCATGGCGCATTTTCTTTAAATTTTCTAGTTGGAGAGTTATCTCCAGAAGCTCAAGAGCTTTTTTTTCAACATGAACTGTTTTTTCTTCAGCGCTAGTTGCTTTTTGGCTGAATTGGTCTGCTGTTTCTTCATAATGAGTCATAGCTTGACGAAGCTCCTCGGCTTTGTCTTCAATGGTAGCCATGAGAACCTCAGATTGAGCAGGCTTTTTTGGTTTGGGGCGGTTAGCCATTCTCTGTTTGAAGCTATCTAAAGTTGATAGGCTAGGAGGGGAGGACTCTTTTTTTGATTCATCACTATCCATTGCTTGGGCAAGCATAGAGGTTGTTAAAAGAAATGCTAAATACACCTTTTTCATTTTGTCTCCTGACCTTCACTTAGATCATTAAAAACTTACTTAAGTTTAACCATTTATCATTTAAGGAAAGATTAATGGCCTAATCATCTTTTGGGTATATAAGTAAAAAGTCTAGGAAAATTTGATTAATTTTTCATGTTTTGGAGTTTTTAGAGAAACGAGGTTGATGATTTTGTATCAACCTCGTTGAAATAAATAAGGATGAATAATCTGAGAATTATTTGGCGCAACTATCGAGACCAAACTCTTTTAAGAGTAAGCCTAATTTTTCAGCTTGACCTTTGTTCATTGTGATGACTTCTTGATGAGCATCAACCTGCTCCTTGATCATTCCTTTAAATGCTTCAATTTGTTTCTCTTTGCCCTCATCCATCTTTCTATCAAGCTCTGCTAACAAGTCCATGACTTGACGAAATGATAAGGCTATATTATCTTCACCACGTGCACTTGCCTCTTCAATGGCAGCCATAAATTCTTTATAAACTTGGGCAGCCTTTGAAAAAAGGGCTAAACATCTTTTGTCTAATTCTATTTGCATCGTATCCATGCGATCAAATCTCTTTTCAAGAGCACCCAAACTTTCATTTGCGCCTTCATGAAGTTTAGCGACCTCTTTGCTGCTTTGCTCAAGCTGTTTTGCTGTTTCAGTTGATCTTTCTCTAAAACCTTGGAGTTTTCCTTGCATACGGCTTCTAAATTTATCTAATTGTGAACCTCCGTGTTTTTCCACTGCTTTTTCACCATCCATGCCATAAGAGGTCGGAATGGCAATAGCCAGGACGCAGGAAACTAACAATAACTTGTAAATGGTTGATTTGATGGTCATGATCTCTCTCCTCTGTTACCATACTGTTTTTAAGTCTTTAAGTTTCTGTTTGGACTCATTCATGAAATGCTTCGCTGTTTCAATGAACTCCTGACTCAATTGAACCGTTGCCTGCATGTCTTTAACGAGTGCATCCAGCTCGGCTTCTTTTTGAGCTGCATAAGGCATTAGTTCAGATTGATATTGTTTGATAATTTTATCTGCTTCTCGAATTCTCTCAAGCAATGTGCCATTGATTTCCTTCAAGGCTGTGGTTTTTGTCTGAAACATTTTCTCAACATCTTGGACACGTTCGACAAATTGAGAAGCAATTTCGAGCAGCTCTTCCAATTGGGTATTGGCATCCTTCAATTCTTGGTTAAGTTTGTCGATCTCTTTCTGATTTTCGGTGATGAGACTCTTTAGCTTTTCGATATCCTGAGATTTTTCTAGAATCTGTTGGTTAGCCGTTCCCAATTGGTTGTTTAACTGACGATTGGCTTCTACCAGTGCCGTCAAACGCTTTTGCAAGTTTATAACACGTAACCCGAGTTGGAGGTTTGTTCTTTGAAGACCTTGAACTTGGTTAGCATGTTGGGCTTTGATTTGAAGTTTCTTTGCTTTGGCAGCTTCTACCTTATTATTTAAAACGACAATTTGATCTGCTGTTCGATCTAAGGTGCTCTCTAAAACGTTAATTTTCTTTTGGCTTGCTTGGTTTTGAGTAACCAATTGCTGAATCTCTTGTTGCTTATCTTTGACGTATTCAGAAAACTGTCTGTTGGAACAGCTATGGAACTTGACGACAGGAGGTGTATGACCAATACAATTGCTCAAAAGGCATGTGTAGGATTTATTGGTGATATCTTGCTGGCACTTGGTGTCATTACAATCTTGGGCGCAAAGTTGTTTTGTTGCTTGTTCAGGAAAACCTTTGGAGAAATAAAAAGTAATAGGGCTTTGAGTACCCCAACTGACATGGGCAAAAGCTAAATTGAGCAAAGCTACCACAATAAGTCTATACATCATGAATCCTTTGAGACCTTTAACTCTCAATAATTCATACTAGATCCAAAAGGTTAATAAGGGGTTGATTTAGCTAGATATTTTTTAAAGAGGATATTTACCCTGTTGCACGTCTTTATAAAATTGTTCAATGAAGGCTTTGCGAGCTTGCAACATTTCAGGTGTATAGGTTCCGTTTTCCCAGATGGTGGTATCCAAAAGATCTTCTGATCCTGCTTTGTGGTGAATTGAGACCAATTGCTCAAGGGGGATCTTTCCTTGGCTAAGCCAAATGTCCATCATTAATAAGACAATAGAAGTTCGACCTTTACCTTCACGGCAATAAACGTGAAGGTGAGCGCCTTGAGAAACAGAGCGCAAAAAGCTTATCAATTGATCGATAAAAGCCTGATCCGGCACTTTTTTGCGGGTCTGTAGCAAGGAGACGTACTGGAATCCTTGATCTTCTACGATTTTAAGGGCAGGGAGAAAATCTGAGGGCTGGTGGTGGAGTTTTCCTGTTAAAATTAAGCGTCTGCTAAAATATTTATAACGATTGAACCAATTGTGTTCATTGGTTTTTTCATATCCAAACCAATGCTGCGGATAGCCTTGAATAAAGTCAGTGGCTTTTTCTTGTAGATCAACTATATAGATTGGCTGAGATCGATGGGCTAACTTTTCTTTGAGATGACCAATGATATAACTGGAAGAGCCAGAAAGGGTCAATTTTTTAATGGCCACAGTTGAATTAATAGGGGGAAATTCTCGAAAACGGTTGTGAAAGGTGGGCTTATAATGGGCATCAAAGACGAATTGGCCAATCAAGATGGTGACGATAGCGATAAGACTATAAAGAATTTTTTTGTGCATCTTAGCTTTTGATTTAGGCAGAGTAACGATCACAATCAAGCCTTTTCTCTGTCCTTGGAATACCCCAGGTTATATGAAAGGAGAAAGAGTACCATGAGCTCCTTAGGTTGCTTTTGTCCATGTTCCTTGATCCGTTTGTTGCCAAAATGTCAGGTTATGACCGGCTTTAGCATACATTTTATAGCGTTCTCGTGCCTGCTGAGTCATTTCAGGATCCTGACCATCAAAAAGATCAAGGCAACGGGTAAATTCGCTAAGATTATCCGGCACAATACCATTGGTTATGGCAATTAAGGAAGCTTGATTGCGGTTTTGACTATCCAAACTAAGCCAAATGGGATGACGCATAGGATCTCCTTCACAGCCATGGGGAAGAAAGGCACTGGGAGTAAATGTCCACAAAGTGGCATTCAAAGACTCCACGCGTTCAGGAGAATCACATACTACAAGACAGCGAAACCCAGCTTCATAAGCCTTATCCACTAATTTGGGCAAAGCCTTATCAAGAGGTGTCTTTAAGAGTTGATAAAAAGATATGTCCATGGTTTTATCTTGTCATTTTGTCAAGGATCTGGAGGGGAAAGCCCATCCAGATCCTTTTTTCTAAATTATTTTACTTTTTTCAAAATGATCTTCGACCAATTGATTGAGCAGGCGTACACCAAAAGCGGTTGCTCCTTTGTGACTTAAGGGACGATCTTTCTTGTCCCAAGTGGTGCCTGCAATATCAATATGGGCCCAAGGAACCTTGTTGACGAAGCGTTGCAAAAACTGAGCAGCAGTAATGCTGCCGGCCCCCCGGCCGGAGCCAAGATTTTTAACATCCGCAATAGAGGAGTCAATGTCTCGATCATAGGCATCAGCAAGGGGTAGACGCCATACCTTTTCCCCGGTTTTAAGCCCGGATTGAGTAATTTTATCCGCCAAATCATCATTATTGGAGAAAAGCCCCGCATATTCATGGCCAAGCGATACAATGATTGCGCCGGTTAAAGTGGCTAAATCAATCATCATTTCTGGATGAAAACGGTCTTGGGTATACCAGAGAGCATCGGCTAAAACCAATCGACCTTCGGCATCAGTATTTAAGATTTCAATGGTCTGGCCGGACATGGAAGTGACCACATCCCCAGGGCGTTGAGCTGATCCTGAGGGCATGTTCTCGACCAACCCCATGACTCCCACTGCATTGACCTTGGCTTTGCGCGATGCTAAAGCCTTCATAAGGCCTAAGACAACACCAGCGCCTCCCATATCCCATTTCATGTCATCCATGTCTTGAGAGGGTTTAATGGAAATACCACCGGTGTCAAAGGTCACACCTTTACCAACAAAGGCTATTGGGGTACTATTTTTGCCTGCCCCGTTCCATTGTAAAACCACCAATTGAGATTCACGAATGCTTCCCTGACCTACGCCTAAGAGAGCATTCATGCCCAGTTTTTTCATTTCCTTTTCGCCTAGAATTTCTACTTTAACATCGAGAGATTCCAATTCTTTAGCAATCTTGGCAAAAGATTCTGGATAAAGAACATTTGGCGGTTCGCTGACCACATGACGAGTTAAAAACACACCTTCAGCAACATCACTTAAAGGCTTAAAGGAGGATTTTGCTTCTCCTGCATCACTGGTTAGGATCTGCAAATTTTTAATCTGAGTGAGATCAGGTTTGTCTAATTTGGTCTTGTATTTGGTAAAAGACCAAGATTTTAACAGAATACCATTAGCTAATCGCGCAACTGCATGAGCATGGGATAGGTTCGTTTTGACATCTAGTGGCAAGTAAACAGTGACCGTCTTGTCTTGACACTTATCTAAAAGGGAACCAATCTTGCCTCCTAATTCTTCAAAATCCAAGGCATCATGCTCTTTTTCTGGCGACATGGCCATGATATAGACGGCACTGATGTTTTTTGAAGGGGAGGGGATTTTGACCACAGTCCCTTTTTTTAAGATGAAGGTATCCACTTCAATGCTTCGTTGGATGGCACCATGGCATAGATCATCTAAACTTTTGGCAAAGTTGTCGAGTAAGGTCTTTGAAAGAACGCCGACTACTATCACACCAGATTCAGGGACATTGACTTCTGTAAAACTAATCTTCATTCTAAGTCTCCTCTTTGGTGCTCTAACCTTGACGGTTCATCATGCTTTCCATGATGCTTTCATTGATGGATACTTTACCTTCTTTGCGGAGATGCTTGACATATAGCTGCTCAAAATCTCGCTGGGCCATGGCAGCTAAAGATTGGGTAAATTGGTTAAACTTTTCCTTCTCTTTATCCCATTCAAAAGGAATCACACGTTGAAGCATGACAACTTCAAAACCGTCTTTTACGGGGACCAAGCCGGCTTGATTGTTCTTTAAAGTGAAGGCATGGCGAATCACTTTTATGTTGGCTTCTCGAGCTTCCTTGGATTTATTTTCCATATCTGCGCGGCTAACGGCAGGAAGGACTTTGGTCACCAGACCCTTTTGTTTAGCTAGATTGGTCATTTCCGTGGCAGATTTAGCTTGTTTTACAATTTCCTGAGCAAGTTCTGCCGCACCTTCTTGTTGTTTTGCTTCAATCCAAGCGGCGACTACTTTTGCCTTTATTTCCGCTAGTGGGGGAACAGCAGGAGGTGTAATTTTGTTTAATCTGACCACAAAAGATTTGCCGTTAGGCATGTCAACGATGGGACTATCCGCACCTTCCATCAGATTCAAAGCATGCTCTAAAACCAACTTCTTGAATTCTGGTTCAAGAACGTCTTTACCAGTCATATCTTTACCATCTTTATCGATGGCAGGAACCATTTGCGAAGAGAAACCATGTTCTTGAGCGACTTCATTGATCGAAGCGCCGCCAGCTAAAGCATCTTCAATCTTGTTGCGCAATTCATCAAGTTGTTCATTTGCATGATGGGATTTCATATCTTCTAAAAGCTTGCTGCGTACCTCTTCTAAGGATTGCTGGTATTCAGGTTGCGTTCTGGTAACTTGGAATATGGACCAGCCGAGGGCAGATTCTACAGGTGTACTTACCTCACCAACAGTCAGTTCAAAAACCACTTTTGCTTGTTCTGGATTGAGCTTATCCCGTGTGGTTTGAGGCAGATTCACATAATTACCACCGAATTGGGAGGCAATGGCTTGAGCTGGGCGTCCTTTTTTGATTTCTTCAGATGCTTTGGAGGCTGCTCCATGACTGGTGAAGATGATTTGTTGCACATCACGTTTTTCTGGAACCAGAAAATCGATCTTACGCCTTTGATATTCTTCAGCTATTTGTTCTTCAGAAATCTGTATCTTATTTCGGATGATAGCTGGATCCATGTACAAAATAGAAAGTTCACGATACTCAGGCAAGGTGAAGGTTTCTTGATTGGTTTTGTATAATTCTTCCAGCTGTGCATCTGTGGGGCGAGCTGTTACCGTAATCTTATTTAAAGGAACGAGGGCTGTTATAAAAACGCGTTTCTCTTCCAATCCCTTGTATAATGTTTCCACATACTCCTTAGGGAATTGTAAGCCAGAAGCGAGAGATCCTATAAGGCTTTGACGTTCCAAAGAGCCGCGAACTTCACGAACAAAGCCGGCTTCTGTCATGCCAGCATTAGAGAGCATGGCATCAAACTTCTCACGGCTAAACGTTCCGCCTTTATCTGTAAAGGCAGGCAAGGCGTGAATTTGATCTCGAACAGTAACATCGGAGACTAAGATGCCTAGGTCATGAATGTGCTGCGTTAATGCAGCTTGATCAATTAAATTATCCAAAACCTTGGAGGGAATCCCCATGTTCTTGATGTCATCGCTGGTCACTTTGCCTTTAGCAATTTGTTGAATGTTATTTACAGCTTTTTGATAGGCTGACAAATATTCTTCTTGAGTGATAGACTTACCTCCAACTGTGGCCACGGGCCGCATGCTGGTGTAATTGCGGAAGATGTCACCTACACCCCACAAGGCAAAACTTGCCACTAAAACGCCAAATAAAACTTTGACAAACCAACTTCCTGAATGTTCTCTTAATGTTTGTAGCATTGAAATATCGTTATTTATTGATAAACTACCGTCAGTTTAAGAATCCTAAGCCAAGAGATCAACTGGAATTACATCTATGACTAAAATCATTGTTGCAAATTGGAAAATGAATGGGACTTCTTCTTTTATTGAAGCCTTTTTCCAAAACTGGAATCTATCCTCAAACCAAAATACCATTATCTTTGCCCCATCTTTCCCTTACATCACCATGGTTCGCTCGTTCACATCCCTTACGGCGGGTCAGGATTGTCATGAAGAAAAGGAAGGCGCTTATACGGGCAATGTGAGTGCCGCCATGTTAGCGGATCTAGGTTGTCAGTATGTGATCCTTGGACACTCAGAACGGCGTCAACATCATCGTGAAACCAACGCTATGGTCAAAAATAAGGCAAAGCAAGCCTTGTTTTACAATCTAACCCCAATTATTTGTGTAGGGGAAAGTTTGATTGAAAGACAATCGGGGCGGGCCATTGAGACGGTGCTAACTCAGCTGAAGGAGTGTTTGCCTCAAGACCATAACCTTATTGTTGCCTATGAGCCCATTTGGGCAATTGGTACCGGTCTTACGGCCACAGAAAAGGAAATTGCGGAAATGCACCAAGCGATTGCAGACGTATATCCGAATTTGAAGGTTCTTTATGGTGGCTCAGTCAATGAGAAAAATGCTCACCAGATTATGAAACTTGCCCATGTAGATGGTGTTCTCGTTGGGGGGGCTAGCTTAAAAGGAGATACTTTTAAAGTAATTTGCCAAGGGTAAAAGAAACCCGAAATAATTCCTAGGTTGATTATTAATTTAACTGGCATTTTTTTGCAAAAAAGCTTAAAACTATTGTAACGCGAATTTCCGGATGGATTGTTGAATGAATATTTTACTCATAGTTCATGTATTTATTACTGTAGCCCTTATTGGAGCGATTTTACTGCAACGCAGTGAAGGCGGTGGTTTAGGTCTAGGTGGCGGTGGTGCATCGTCGAATGTCTTTACGGCTCGTGGTGCAGCCAACTTCTTAACCCGTGTTACTGCTATTCTTGCAGGATTATTTTTTATCAACTGCTTGATCATGGGCATGATTGCAAAACGTCAAATTCATCAAACATCATCGATATTGGATGGGCCAAGCTCACCTGCTGTTCCATCGACACCGGAAAGCAAAAATTCCGCTAATTAAAAAAAGGGGCTGAGATGATCGGCCCCAAATTCTTTAAATAAGTCGTTTTTTAGGTGCTGTTCATGCCAAATTATATTTTTGTGACAGGTGGAGTTGTTTCCTCGCTGGGTAAGGGGCTTGCCTCTGCTGCTCTGGGAGCCGTCTTGCAAGCGCGAGGATACAAAGTCAGAATCCGAAAGTTAGATCCATATTTGAATGTGGATCCTGGAACCATGAGTCCCTACCAGCACGGTGAAGTTTATGTGACTGATGATGGAACAGAAGCAGATTTAGACCTAGGTCACTATGAGAGATTTACTGGCGTTCCTTCCTTAAAAACCGATAGTGTGACTACAGGTAAAATTTATTCCTCCGTTTTAGCAAAAGAACGACGGGGAGATTATCTTGGGGCAACGGTCCAAGTGGTTCCTCACATTATTGACGAAATTAAAAGTTTTATTTTGGCGGAACCAGGAGACGCTGACTTTATCATTTGTGAAATAGGTGGCACTGTAGGTGACATTGAAAGTTTACCTTTTCTTGAGGCAATTCGCCAATTGGGTAATGATTTAGGTCGCAATAATACCTTGTTCATTCATTTGACCCTTTTACCCTATATTCCGACTGCGGGCGAACTTAAAACAAAGCCTACTCAACACTCTGTGAAAGAATTATTAAGTGTCGGTATTCAACCAGATATCTTATTGTGCCGTACTGATCGCCCCATTCCAGAGGATGCTCGCCGCAAGCTGGGTTTGTTCTGTAACGTTAAAACTGAACGGGTGATTGAAGCGCAAGATTTAAGCACCATCTATCAAGCGCCTCTGGCTTATCATCAACAAGGTTTAGATCGCGAAGTTTGTAGATATTTTGGTCTGCCAGACGACCAAAACCCTAATTTGTCTGCTTGGGAAAGGATTGTAGAAAGAGTTCTTCATCCTCAAGGCGAGGTGCGCATCGCTGTTGTTGGCAAATATGTTCAACTCTTAGATGCGTATAAGTCACTCTATGAGGCATTGATGCATGCCGGGATTGCTAACCGTGTTAGAGTTCAATTGGAATGGGTTGATGCGGAAAATGTTGACCATTTAGAAGATGAGCTTATGGCCGTTCATGGTATCCTGGTCCCTGGTGGATTTGGTGAACGAGGGGCTGAAGGAAAAATCGCTGCCATCCGTATTGCTCGTGAAAAAAACATTCCTTATCTGGGGATTTGTTTTGGAATGCAGTTGGCTGTCATTGAGGCATGTCGGAATCTTTTGGGGTGGAAGAATGCTTCCTCCACAGAATTTGGGCCCACCGATTGTCCAGTTGTTGGATTAATGACAGAATGGATGGATAAGGGCAGCCTGCAAAAGCGTGAGCAAAATGGTGACCTGGGGGGTACGATGCGCTTGGGTGCTTATCCATGTCTTATTGAAGAATCTTCCCTGGCTTATGACATTTACCACAATACCCTCATTCATGAGCGTCATCGCCATCGGTATGAAGTGAATATGCAGCATAAAGGAGCATTGGCCTCAGTAGGTTTGTTTGTTTCTGGGGTGTCACCCGATGGTATGTTGCCAGAAATTGTCGAGCGCAAAGATCATCCTTGGTTTGTTGGGGTTCAATTTCACCCAGAATTAAAATCGAAACCTTTTGATCCTCATCCTTTATTTGTATCTTTTGTTAAAGCAGCTATTCAGCAGGAGCGTCTGGTATGAATTTAAGCCCCCCCCATCATATCAAAATTGATTCAATCACCGTTGGTAACGATTTACCTTTTGTTCTTATTGCTGGTCCTTGTGCCTTAGAAAGTCGAGATCATGCGTTGGAAATGTCTTCTGCGCTAAAAGAAATAACCACGAAACTTGGTATTCCTTTCATTTACAAAACCTCCTTTGATAAAGCCAATCGGACCAGTATTGATGGTAAGCGGGGTATGGGGTTAGAGGCTAGCTTACCTATATTTGAAGAGGTTCGCTCAAAGTTAGGATGCCCAGTCATCACCGATGTCCATTTGCCAGAGCAATGCGATCTTTTAGGTCAAGTGGTTGATGTTTTGCAGATTCCAGCCTTTTTATGTCGACAAACGGACTTGCTTCAAGCAGCAGCAGCGACCGGAAAAGCCATAAACATTAAGAAAGGTCAGTTTTTGGCTCCTTGGGATATGGTAAATGTGGTCAAAAAAATGGAATCCTTTGGGAACAACCGAGTGATGCTCTGTGAAAGAGGAGCCTCTTTTGGCTATAATACCTTGGTTTCTGATATGCGATCTCTTCCCATTATGGCTGAAACGGGATATCCTGTGGTCTTTGATGCAACCCATTCCGTTCAACAGCCTGGTGGGGCTGGGGGATCAACCAGTGGTGAACGTAAATTTGTTCCCCCCCTTGCCCGTGCGGCTGTAGCCGTTGGCGTTGCGGCTGTGTTTATTGAAACCCATCAAGATCCCGATCGCGCTCCCAGCGATGGTCCGAATATGGTTCACTTAAAAGATATGGAAGCGCTATTGCAGGATCTTCAGCAATTTGATCAAATAACAAAAACTTCTCTTCAATTAAAACAGGATGTGGCATGAGTGAAATTTTAAATATTATTGCCCGTGAAATTCTCGATTCTCGGGGAAATCCAACCGTCGAAGTTGATGTGGAACTAAGCTGTGGCGCTTTCGGTCGAGCTGCTGTTCCCTCAGGGGCTTCTACAGGTTCTTATGAAGCCTTGGAATTACGGGATCAAGACTCTAAACGATATTTGGGTAAGGGTGTGAAAAAAGCCGTTCAGGCCATTGAAGAGGAAATTTTCCCAGCTTTGCAAGGACTTGAAGCCCATGAGCAACGTCACATAGACCAGACCATGATTCAATTGGATGGCACACCCAATAAATCTCGTTTTGGTGCTAATGCCATCCTGGGCGTCAGCTTGGCTGTTGCCAAAGCATCCGCTCAATCCTTTGGTCAACCATTTTATCGATACTTAGGTGGCGTGGACGCTCACTTATTGCCAGTTCCTATGATGAACATTATCAATGGCGGAGCACACGCGGATAACCCGATTGACATTCAAGAGTTTATGATCGTTCCTCATGGAGCACAAACCATGGCGGAGTCGATCCGAATGGGGGCAGAGGTTTTTCATCACCTAAAGTCTTTATTAAAAAAGGCAGGGCACAACGTTAACGTGGGCGATGAAGGAGGGTTGGCTCCAGCGCTTAAAAGTAGTCACGAAGCCCTTGAATTTATTATGCAATCCATTAAAAATGCTGGGTATGAGCCTGGTCGAGATATCGCCTTAGCTCTGGATGTAGCGGCCTCCGAATTTTATAAGGATGGTCAGTATCATTTAACTGGAGAGGGGAAAGTTCTTGATGCGGAAGGAATGATTGGCTATTACGAGAACTTGCTTAATCAATTTCCCATCATTTCCATCGAAGATGGATTGGCAGAAAATGACTGGCAAGGTTGGAAAGCTTTGACAGAAAAATTGGGAAGTCGCGTTCAATTGGTTGGTGATGATTTGTTTGTGACTAATCCTGAGCGTCTTGCACAAGGTATTCAGCAAGGAACCGCCAATTCCATTTTAATTAAACTTAATCAAATAGGTTCCTTGACGGAAACATTAGATGCCATTCGTATGGCAAAGGAAGCAGGCTATACCTGTGTTATTTCACATCGCTCAGGAGAGACTGAGGATACGACTATTGCAGATTTAGCTGTGGCAGTTAATGCTGGGCAAATTAAAACAGGCTCTTTATCAAGGTCCGATCGTGTGGCTAAATATAATCAGTTGATTCGCATTGAAGAAGAGCTTGGACCTCAGGGACGCTTTGCCGGTATTTCCGCTTTTCGACAAGTGAGAATTGATCATTCTACCCAAGAGTCCAAGAAGTTAAAGGTGGTTCAGTAAATGAAGTTTGATGCTGCTAAACGGATTCAACAAGTTTTTGGTCCCTTAATAGCTGTCACACTAGTCATTTATTTCATTTATCATCTTATCCAAGGAGAGCGAGGCGTGCTCTCCTGGATGCGTTTAAAGCAACGGATTGATGTTGCTGAAAAGCGGTTAGATGAGGTTCAAATGGAACAAAACGCCCTTGAACAGCGGGTTCATCTTCTGCGCCCCGATAGTCTTGATCCAGATATGCTGGAAGAACGAGCGCGGGTTGTTCTCAACTTTGCCCGCAAAGATGAAATCATTGTTCAAGATAAAGAACTTCTTAAAGAAGAGCTCCTCAAAGACAAGGAGTATTTAAAGAAGGATAAGTCTTAAGGGTATTTACTTGGATTTTAAGACCTGATCCAGCTCCTTGTATCCTCTGAATAAACTCAAGAAATTGGGGGGACTTCACCCTCTAAATCAACTTATTGAACAATATAACTGGTTGGTTCAATCATGGATCGAAGGATTTCCCTTTGAATCATCTCCATGTGTTTCTCTTGATGAAGAGAGAGAGGTTGATCAAACGGAGCAGAAGGTGTTTTTTTAACCTCTTCCATGTTTTCTTGAGGAGTACATCCTTCATCTTTGATCTCAGGTGTATGTATACAACCTAGAGATGATGAAATTATCGTGTTTATTTCAGCCTGTTCCGCTTGCGTAATCAATTCTTTTGGTGATGCGAAAGCAATAGAGGCGCCTAAAATAAAAGCGAGGTTATAGGTTACGTGTTTAATCATGATCTAACCATTGTTCTTATTGGGTTTTTGTGGCTTTGCTAAGTAAAGTAGTAGAGACAAAACATAAAATCTTACTTCCTTATATAAGAAGACCTATAGTTGGCACATTTATATTTGTCAAGGTAATCATTTTTTAGCTTTTTCTGATCATGATGGTATGGGGTAAAGATCAAAGGAGTGCTTCATGAAAAAAGCATTTTTGTCCTTTCTGATAACCATGATTGTTTTGTCTTTGACCCATGCCAAGGATTCTTCAAATGAGGACAATGGCTCCTTTGAGGAAAAAGGTAATCACAATTTTTTAAGTTCAACAATCCATTTAAAACCTTCTGGTTTATTCGTTGCACATCCTCGATTAACAAGTGATATTCAGCTTTCCACACACACCTACCGGGAAGTATCCTTTGACCAGTATAATAACGGTCGTTATTTATCACCCGATGAGGATTATGCCAATAGAGAACTTTCCTATTATCTTGGAGAGGCCCAGTATTCTTGTTTGATTATCTATGAATTATTATCGAGAGAAAAAAGTCCTAATTGGCCCTTGATTTATAATTGCGGAAAGGCTTTGCGGCATATCACGAAGGCTGAGGGAGGGAATCCCTACCGCCAGTGGCGGAGTTCTTCCAGCAGGTATACTCTTTATGATCTGGATTTGTTAAATCTCTCTCATTCATTGCTTTTATATGGATTAATTTATTCGTCTTACAAAGAAAAAAAGGATTGGTGGTATCAATTGAATCAGACAGACTTACATTTACGACAAACGAGTAGGGCTATTACCCAGTGGCATGATAGTGAAGGTCATAGACAGGAAAGCAATGGAAATCTTCACTAAAGAGATAGACTGTTAAAATTTATCGTTTCGCTCATTAAATGTAGAGCCGAGGAGAAGAATAAACCCTTGTGGTTGTTTTTATTGTATTGTGAAAAAGGCTCTACCCCTCATGCCATTCAAGAAGATGAAATTCTTCAGCTCTATCAAGAAGCTAAAAAAGTTTACAATCAACGGCATATAAGGTGAGGAAAGGGCATCGATTAATCTATTGCCTATGCTCAAGTATTATTGAGGTTATTATACTTAATCAATTTCACCGGTTTCATAGTTATAATTTATTACTAATTTCACCTAGATTAATCATCAAAATTAATTAAAAGTAAAATTGTTAATAAAAATAGTCAAAAATTACTTTTAAACTTCAGGAAGGTACGATGAAAACAAAATACCGACTCGCTTTCGCTTTATCTACTCTCCTTGTAGCTCAGATGTCTCAAGCCAGTGAGTGGATTATACCTGAGAGAAAAGAATCAAGCGAAAAGGTGTACTACAAGAGTTATGTTTATGATCCCTATACATTTACTTTTGAGGGAGATTTATTCACTTGTGCAGAGCATATGGCAGGTCAATTGGGTGCTTGCTATCTTGGGATGGTGCAAGGCATTAATAAACAATTAAGTGCAGAACACGATAAATTGTCTGAATTGCAGCGCTTATTCGACTCTGATGCCAAAGAGGAGTTTGAGCGATTGAAGGAAGAAAAACGCTTGAGTAAAAAGGGATCAAGCATCCCTGACGCATCAAGCGCTCAATTCAATGAACAAAAGTTTTCCAGATACAATGAGCTTAAGGAAACCCTTTGTAATCTCCTGGTGCAAGAATCAATCGTAAAAAAAATTGAGCTTAAAAAAAATAAATATGATCAAGGTTTTAAATGCGTGAATAGTATCCCCACTATATTACAGAACATTTTCTATTTGATCACCCTTAATCCTGGTAATGTAATTATTAGCAAGGAAACTTATTGCGAGAACGGATATACTAAGTTTAGTAAGACGATCTCTACTTGTCATTTTGGCGATTACTACCTTCCCAAAGAAGGTATGAAAGTGATCAACAAAAAAGAGTTAAAAGAGGATGCTAGTTGGGTTTTTGATTTGTTAAGCAATTATGAACATGAATGGCTATTTAAAGATCAACAATTAGGTAGTTATGGTGGGACTTACTTAAAGTTTCAAGAAATATTGAAACGTAAGGAGATAAAGCTATTGCTGCCATGGCTTATAACTCAAGATCAAGAGCCACAGCAGAAACTTGAAGAGCTTGTCAGGAGGGTTTTAGCTAAGGAGATAAAAGATTGTGAGAGAAAAATGAGGGAAGAAATTCAACCTTTAGCTGAATTCCATAATCGGATTATTGTTGAGATAAAGAATTTTAAGCAGGAAATCGCAGAGGGATCCAAGGGGTAAAAAATCTTTTACAAGAGATCAGGTGGAGGTCTTTGCCTTTTTATTTTTCAAGGCAACCGCTAGGGTTTTGAATTGGTCTATGCTTAAAACCTCTGCTCGCAGTTCTGGGTTAATATTGAGAGTAAAAAGGTCATCTTCTTTAAATAAAGCTTTAATGGATGAGCGAAGCATTTTACGCCTTTGGGAAAAAGCGGCTTTGGTGATCTCCTCTAAGTATGGAGTCAGGAGATGATCTTCAAGAGACAAAGCTTTAGGTACCAAGTGAACCACACTGGAAGTGACTTTGGGAGCAGGGGTGAAGGCATGAGGCGGAAGATCAAAAAGGCGTCGAGCTTCAGTCAACCAGGAGGACAAAACACTTAAGCGGCCATAATGTTCCGTTTTAGGTTTGGCAACGATACGTAAAGCAACTTCTTTTTGAAACATGAGGGTGAGGGATTGAATTCTTTGCAAATCCTTAAACCAGTTGGTGAGCAGGACGGTGCCAATATTGTAGGGTAAATTCGCCACAATCTTAAGAGGGCCTGGGCTAAGGTCTTGAGGTTTGATGGTTAATGCATCCGCTTCAATAAGGGTAAGACGTCCTTGCGCGGCATTGACCAGGTCTTGTAAAACAGTGATACATCTTGAATCCCGTTCAATGGCAATGACTTTATGGGCTCCTGATTCGAGTAAAGCTCTGGTAAGTCCCCCCGGGCCAGGTCCGATCTCAATCACCGTACATTGGCTTAAGTCCCCAGCGCCACGGGCTACTTTCCTGACCACATCCATATTAAGCAAGAAGTTTTGTCCTAGACTTTTCTTAGCTAGTAGGTTGTATTGGTGGACTGTTTCTTTAAGGGTAGGTAAATTATCCAAGGAGATCATTTTAAGCTTCAATTTCTGGCTTCATGCAAATTTTAATGTGTTAAAAGCCATGAGTTTACTGCCCATGGCTTTTAAAAATATCACTTCATTACTGCATGTTTTAAGGGTTCATCCTTCACTTGAATATAAGCAGAACTCATAAGTTTTTGCATTTCTCGACCCGCAGAACGGAATAACTTTTCATGTTCTAAGTTAGACTTAATTTCTTCACGGCTAGGGGCATCTACCTTGGCTTCTTCTCGAGAACACACCATGGTGATAATTAAACCATTTGGTGTGAGGATGGGTTGTGAACACTTGCCAATGGGCGTTTTTTGCGCCAATTGTCTTAGTTGATCAGGCAATTCATGGAGCTTTACCTTAGGAGAAATTTCTACAGCAGCTCCTAGTTTTTGCGCAGATGCTTTAAGGCGTTCACATCCAGATATTTTTAAGGTTTGTTCAATTTGTGGGGCGATTTCCTCAACCATCTCTTGGGGAGAATCGGGCGTAATAGGAAAAACGGCCTGGCACATAGATATTTCAGCTTCACTAGGATCAGGTTGACCTGATAGACGCTTAGAACGCAGTTTAATGATCTTGTATCCGTTGCTGGTGCGAATCGGAGCAGAGATTTGTCCTGGAGATAAAGTGTCAACTATCGAAGCAACAGCTGGATCAAGTTGTTCTTCGCTGAGCCATCCTAAATCACCACCTTGTCCAGCAGAGGGATCTTTGGATAACTGACGGGCAAGGCTAGCAAAGTTTCCGCCATTACGTATGTCAGACACGATTTGGTTGGCTTGAGACAACACTTGTTTTTCTTGGTTAGGGTTTGCCACGAACAGTAAAATTTCGGAAACAGCGTATTGCTTTTTTGTTTTGTTTTGCTCAAACTTAGCCAGTTCTTGATCAATTTCTTTCTCGGTAACATGAACAAGAGGGCCATGGCGTTGGCGGATGTAACGCATCCAGGCAATTTGAGCTCGAATCCGGGATGCCATGCATTCTTTGGAAATCTTGTTGGATTCTAAGATTTTAACCAATTGATTTAAGGTCATGTTGTTTTCTTTTGCCATGCCCTCAATGGCTTCATCGACTTCCTTTTCGTCCACTTTAATTTTTTGTGCTTTAGCAGCATGAATTTGAAGACGTTCTTGAATAAGTGAGCGGAGAACTTCGGGGCGAAGTTTATTAATGGTATTTTGGTCGCTTCCTGTGCCACTGGTAAGAGCAATCAAGCGAATACGTTCGTCCAAATCCCATTTAGTGATGGAGTCCCCATTCACTTCTGCCACAATGACGGAGGCTGCCGTGGTGTTTTTTGTGGGTTCTGCTTGGAGAGAAAGGGTTCCAAGAGTAAGATAGGCAATAGGTAAAATCCAAGTTTTCATATTGAACCAACTTCATTCAAAAAAAATTTCAAAGTTTAAATTACGATATACCATAATTAAACTTTATATAGTATACCTTGATCGAGATTACGAAGGGAAATATATCCTTATTTTACAAGAATAGGTATTAAATAATTGATCGGCTGTGATGAATTTACTTCTTTAAAAGGGTGTCCTTGAGGGGGAGGAAAAGTTGGGATGGCTTGGTTGATGATGAAACTCATGTAAATAGACATAGAAAAGATAAGGTGATGGTTCGAATTATTTCATGGCATGTCTTTCGTCAAATTTGTTTTGTAACTTTACTGGTTGCAGCCGTTCTAGTCGTGGGTGCGTGGCTGACCCGCTCCTTAAAATTTGTTGAACTTATCATTAATCAGGGAGCTTCTATTACCCGTTATCTATCCTTAGTTTATTTACTTCTTCCCAATTTGACAGTCATTGTTTTGCCCATCTGCGTGTTGCTTTCTGTGGTCTACGTTTTTAGTAAATTGACCACTGATAATGAAATCACCATTTTCAAATCTTGCGGTTTTAGCAACTGGCAAATTGCTAAACCAGTTTTGCTCTTTGGATTGCTGGCGGTAGTGTTAGCGGGATACACCAACAATATTGTTGTGCCAAAGACAACGCAACGTTTTAGAGAAATTAAAGAAAGCATCAAGAACGAATTTTCTTCAGGAGTTTTGAAAGAGGGAACTTTTAATTATCTGCATGGGGCAACTATTTATGTTCAAACCCATAAGCTAAGTGATCGCCTAGAAGGCGTTTTTATTAATACATATGATAAGCATCGAAACAAAACCCAAACCATTGTAGCTGATGAGGGATATTTGGCAACGAATGATGGAGAAATTAAATTGGTCCTGCTCAATGGCACTAGCCAGGAACATGATCATGAGGCCGACAAGATTTCATTTACCTTTTTCAAACAACTTAAATATGATCTTGCCCACCATTTTACCTCCTCTGCCTCTCAGGCCATTGATCCCTTTTACGAGTGGTCAATTAGTGAGTTGTTAAATCCACCAGACGATAGCTTATCTGCAAGGAAAAAACGAAAATTACATGTTGAAGGCCATCGACGCATTTTGAATTCAATTTTCAACTTCACTTTTGCTGCTATTTCTGTGGCAATCCTGCTCGGTGGTCAAATTCATAGGCGTGGGCGTATATACCGTGTTTTGCTGCCTATCGTCATTTGCTTGCTTTTAGAAATTGTGGCCTTAACTTTAATTAATCTAAATGCTCGCAAATCTTACACCATATACATGGCTTATGGAACGGTGGCCTTAGCAACGATACTGTCGTTGATTTATCTCGTGATGCCAGGTTGGGTAAGTAAGTGGGGGGGGATAAAATCGATTAGAAGAGGAGCCTATGGGGATTTATAAGTTTATTACAAGCTCTTTGAATCGCTACCTATCTAAATTGTTTCTTCTATGGTTTGTCGGAGCAACCATTATTGTCAGTTTCGTCATTACCTTGATTGAAGCCACCGAGTTTTCTCGTCGTGCTGCCTCCAAAGTAAACGTGGGGGTTGCTGATATCGTGTATCTAATCGGGCTGCGTCTTCCTAATCATTTAGAAATTCTTTTGCCCTTTCTCGTATTTCTGGCGGCTCTGTTGACTTTGTATCGTTTGAACAAAACCAATGAAATCACAGTATTTCGCTCAATAGGGGTATCTGTATGGCAAATGTCTGTAGGTTTAGGCGGGATGGCTTTAATCATAGGTATTCTGCACATGGTTCTTTTAAACCCCATTGTAGCGACCTTTAATCAAAACTTTGCTTATGCTGAACGCAAGACCTTTTCCTCCAAAACCTTAGAAGTTAGTATTTTTGATAATGGAGTTTGGCTCCGAGAAGCATCCGATGATCAAAGTCGAATCATTAACTTAGCAAAGATGAATCCAGATACTCGAGAATTTATCAATTTAACCTTTCAAAACTTTACCTCACAAGGCAAGTTTTCCTCGAGAATTAGTGCCAACAAAGGTACCATTGAAAATGGCAAGTGGATTTTAAGGGATGTAAAGATTTTTGCTCCTCAGCAACCTGTCCTGGAGCATTCTATCTTAGAGCTGCCAACAGAATTTGACATAAATCAAATTCTAAAAAGTAATATGCCAGTTGATACCATTTCTTTTTGGGCTCTTCCATATTATATTGATCTTTTGGAACGTTCCGGTTTGTCCTCGCTGGAGTTAAGGCTGCATCAACAAGTTTTGCTCGCCAAAATGGGCATGATGATTACCATGGTATTACTTGCGATAACGTTTACCCTAAGGCCCATTCGGCAAGGTTATACAACAATATTAATTATAATTGGCATTTTAAGTGGGTTTATGCTGCATTTTATGAACGATATTGTTCATGCTCTTGGGCAGGCAGAAAAGTTACCTGTGTTTTTAGCGGCATGGTCGCCAACTTTAGCAACAGCATTGTTAAGCCTGACATTGCTTTTACATCAGGAAGAAGGTTAAAATCTCCTTAACTTGGAATTAATCTAAACTGAATATAGAGCCCATGAGATTATCACTCTTCTTTCTGACTACAGCCCTTATTGGAACATGTCATCTGGCCTATGGTGACATTGTCACACATTCTTTCCTAAAAGGAGAGAAGATGAAGAGTGATGAGCCAGTGATGATTGAATCTGATGAAGTAGACTATGACAAAGAGCAGGAAGAAGTCATGGCTTCCGGCAATGTTTTAGTCCATCAAGCCAAACGCTTGCTGCGAGCGGATCGAATCATCTACAACCGTGCAAAAGATCTCATTCGTGCGCAAGGATATGGATGGCTGCGAGAAAGTACGGGTGATTTTGTTTTTTTCGACGAAGCTGAACTTTTTAATGAAATGTCAGACGGAATAGTGAAGGAACCAAAAGCTCTATTAGTGGATGAAAGTAGGGTGGCTGGAAGGATTGGTAAATTGTATGGCAAAAGAAAAACCATTATGTGGCAAGGGGTGTATACACCTTGTACGGTTTGTCATGCCAATCCAGATAATCCTCCCTTATGGCAAATGAAGGCCAGCAAAATTATTCATGATAAAGAAGAACAAATCATAAGTTACAATAACGTTTGGATGGAGTTTTTAGGGGTTCCAACTTTCTATGCCCCTTATTTTTACCATCCTGATCCCTCTGTGAAACGCAAAACTGGATTATTGCAACCCACTTATGGGACAAATTCAGACTTAGGGACCTTAATTTCCCTTCCCTTTTTCTGGGCTATTGATGATAGTAAGGATTTAACGGTCGTACCGGTCTTTACCACAAAAGAAGGCCCATTGATCTCTGCAGAATATCGTCAAAGATTTGCAAATTCAGCGATAAAAACCAGTGGAAGCTTTGTAAAGTCTCAGTCCAAAAATAATGCATCCAAACGTAATCCGAATCGCAGAGATTTACCTCCTCGTCACCGCTGGCATTTCTTCTTTAATAGTCGCCATGAGCTTTCTGAAGATTATTTATTAACGGTGGATATCAATCGCACGAGTGATACCACTTACATTCGCCGTTATCCGGTCTTGTTTTCTCGAACTGGTCTGAAAGGACGCCAGCTCACTCTAACCTCAACAGCTGCTTTGGAGCGATTTAAGAAAAACAGTTACGGCGTTATTCAAGGATATTATTTTCAATCAGATAGGCAGAAAACTACGCCTTTTGTGCTGCCAACAACAACTTATACCTATGAATCAGATCCAGGTCGTTTTGCTGAAACCTGGCAATTTGACTTTAATCTTGTGAATTTATGGCGCGAACAGGATGTGCCTGGACGTTTCCCGCGAAGTACGGTTAGAGTTTCAGGGAGTACTGGACTTCAAGTTCCATACATTGCTCCATTGGGTGATATTTGGGAATTACGTTTGTGGACACGCGGAGATATGTATTTCTTAAAAGATTTTGCCCCAAGGCCACGCGATCATGTGGGCAATTCTGTGGAGCGACGCCTTTTTCCTCAAGCATCATTGACTTGGCGCTTTCCTTTCATTAACCGATTTGAACGTAGTGACTGGGTGATTGAACCTGCTGCCATGATTATAGGTGGAATAACTCAGGGAAATCGCATACAGATCCCCAATGAAGATTCACCCACCCTCATCATTGATGGAAGTAATCTGTTCTTACCAAATCGTTTTTACGGTTATGATCGGGTGGATCGTGGCAGCCGTGCTGTTTATGGATTACACAATCGTCACTACTTTGAAGGAGGGAGTAAAGTTTTCTTATTCTTAGGTCAAACAGTACGATTAGATCACAAACAAGTTTTGCCAGAGGAAGCCGGAGAAGATCGTAATGCTTCGGATATGGTTGCAAGTATTCGGGTGGCTTATGATAAGTGGTTTGATGGTCAAAGCCGCTTCTTATTAAGTCGTGTCACAGGGAATGTGAAAGTATCAGAAAGTCGTGTCACTTTGAGAAGTCCCTGGTTTTTGGTAGGGGCAGGACACAACTATTATTCTGATAAATATACCATCAACCGCAAAGAGATTTCTCAGCTTAATTGGAACCTTCAAACACCAGTTATCAATAAATTTAGCTTTGCATATCAGGAAGTTCGTAACCTTAAAAATAATGAAATCAACCCGGCATTGCTTAGCCGGCGGGCTAATCTTACCTATCATCATCAATGCTTGGCTGTTACCTTAAGCTATGTTCGTTCCGATTATAAAGACAGAGATTTGAAGCCTTCCCATACAGTACTTTTGTCTCTCAACTTTAAGAATCTAGGCAACTTTGTCCCTCTTAAGTTTGCAGGAATAGGTGAAACGGGTAATCATTAACTCTTATTAGTTTTGTCGTGATCACTAATTTGTATGGTCTTGCTAACAATGGAAAAGAGAATATATTATCAATGGTATTCTAATTTTCTTCGTTTTTAGGAAAGTTGTTAGTAAGAATTACTCAAGTTTTGTATCAATTTATTCTTTCGTGCATAATTGAAATAAAAGAAGAATGAACCATTCTTTATTTTAAATAAACAGATGAAAGTATAATTGAGGGCTTGATTGTTAAAGAGTAGAATATTTTTAGGGGTTGTAATTTTAGGGCTCATTGTCTTAGGCGTATATGCTCTTTTCAGCGAGACCTTCGTCAAACGTCGATATCAATCTACCGACGACTTCTTTTCCCCGATCATTGATATTGACAACGTGGAAGATACTCAAAGCGCTCACAAATAAGATAGAAATTTCTTAGTCTTGTCCATTTTAGAGAATTGAGGATGACTAAAATAAAGGTTTATGCATAACCGTGACAGGATGGTTGTTATAAGTATCCTGGCCTAAATGAATCCATCCTAAACGAGCGTACCATCGAGGCAGGGTGGGATCGAAGGCAAGGAGATGGAGTACATCAAACTCTAACTTCTTTGCTTGGACTTCAATGGCAGTAATGAGTTTTGCGCCAATCCCCTGAAGTCGATGTTCTGGGGCGACGTAAAGAGAGCCTAACCATGGTTTTAATGTAGGTTTAAGGCCATCGTTTTCTCGAAGAGAGGCCATGCCCACCGGTTGGTCATGGATGAAAGCTATTATGGTTAATGGTAAAGATTCATCTTGTTGATGGCGGGTATAACTTTGAATATATCCTTCATGGGATGCGTTCTGATTAAAATGGCCCCAAGTGGTGAGTCCCCATTGAGCACAAAGTTCTGTAAAATGTGGATGGTTTTTTAGAAAATCGATTTTAACGGGCATAATGATTCTACGGTAGGGGATTCCATTATCTTCAAAATACCAGATTGTCGAAAATAATTCATCCCCCCTGTCATTGCTCTAATATATGTTAGAGGAGCTTTATGTGATCCAAGATGAGTTTTGTCTGGGTTTCCAACGGCAGCAAACCATCAATGATTAGGTCGCTGGCTTTTTTAATGGATTGATCAGCAAATAGTTTGCGTGTGTGGGTCAAGTAGAGGTCAAGGTCATCCAATAACTGGCGTTTAGATCGATCGTAATGACGGTAATCTCTCAAAATTCTCCGTGCCAAAGCGATATCAAGGGGGGTGTCGATATGGATGGCTAGGTCCAAATACTGGTCCGTTTGTTGATGTTTACGTCCAAGGGGGGCATCGACGACGACATAGGAAGTTGAGGGAATCTCTGTTTGAGTGATTGGGCAGATAGGAGATTTTCCTTGTTTGAGAGTGTTAAGGATATGGGCAAGAGCATCAAGCTTCCAAGCAGAATAATCAGACCCCTTTTCGTACCACTCCAGATAATCTTCTGGTCTCTGACAAACAGTATCGTAGTCATCCCAGAATAAGGTGGTTGCATCGAGAAGCGAGGCGAGATGATTAACCAGGGTGGTTTTGCCTGCCCCAGAAATACCACTAATGCCAATAATGATCGTCATAATTATGTGCCTATTCTATGAATGGTAGAAGGAGGAGGTCCTTCTTCTCATTATCTCAAGTATAAATTTTTTTTAGAGATGGGTATAGAGGTAAGATAAAACAAGCTTTGGGGTAGGAATATCCTCATTTTAAGCTGGTCGGATATGAGGCAAAGAGGGGGCAGCCTCACGCATTTTAATCTCTGTGGCCCTGTTGGATAGCTTGGATGCGCATGGCTCGATATTCCTCCGCGGAGAGAAGTTTATCTTGGGGGACTAAATCAATAAATAAGCGGCCGTTCAGGTGATCGACTTCATGTTGGATAAGGCGAGCTAGAAAACCTTGAGCGGTACCGTCTACGAAACTTCCATCTGTCTTATACGCGGTATATCGAATGGTCTTAAATCTCTTGACTGGTCCGGCTAAATCCTTGACTGAAAAACAGCCTTCATAATCTTCATGTTGATCTAGCCCAAGGGGTTCATAGCTGGGGTTAAGCCAAATGGTCTTGGGCATGGTATCTATTAAATCTGGGCGCCATTTTCTAAGTTCAGGATCATCATGTACAGCAAACACAATAATTCTTTTGTTAAAACCAATTTGGGGAGCTGCCAGCCCAGCGCAGTTTACCTCCTGATCATACTTTGCCTCTAGAGTTTTTATGATGTATTTATCCTCCTCAGATAAAGGAAAGGAAACAGGTTGTGCAAGGGTGCGTAAAACCTCTTTATTGGTACAATCAGAATCATTAATCACAACATAAGGGGGGAGTTGAGTCATGGCAGTACACCCTGTTAGCATGAAGGCAATAGTTAGAAAAAGAATAATTGTCATTGATTGAAAAAGCCATTTTTTTTGTGATTAATGGCATTAGTAAAGAAGGAAATCAAGGCTGGTTCTTATTTGTTACAGATTCACTTGAGCAGTTGCAAAAAATTCTTATTCTGCCTACATTAAAAGGGTATCCTTTCAATATTTTTTTGAAATAGAGTCCGATGAAGAAGATCGTTGTTGTTTAGCAGGAATAACCAAAGCTGAAGTGCTGATTAAGCGCGAAGCTTATTTCATTCTGAAATTATGAGATTTTCAGAAAACACTGGTTTTTGCCTAAAGTTAAATAAAAACGAGGATAAAATGAATCGTACGTCTACGCCACAAATGTGGCTTCTTATATTGATTATTGGGTTGCCCCAATTGTCAGAAACCGTATATAGTCCATCACTTCCTGATATTAGTGCCTATCTTCAGGTTAGCAACGCCATGGTTGAGTATACTTTGTCTATTTATTTGGCAGGTTTTGCCATTGGAACGTTATTCTGGGGCAATTTGTCAGACCGACTGGGGCGTAAGCCTTGCTTACTCATTGGTCTAGCTTTGTATGTGTTGGGGTGTGTGGGGTGCTACAGCTCGACCACCATTACTGCTTTGATGATTTCTCGGTTTATTCAAGCCTTTGGAGGGAGTACGGGAAGTGTGATTGGTCAGGCTTTGTGTCGTGATGCGTTCCACGGTCCCAAGATGGGCAAGGCTTTTGCTGTGATCGGCAGTGCTATTGCCTTTTCACCGGTCGTGGGTCCCATTCTTGGAGGAAGCATCGATCAATTCTGGGGTTGGTCCGCCATATTTCTAGTGCTGATTTGTGCTGGAGTAGTCGTGTTGATCACTTCTGGGTTGGCGTTAAATGAAACCCATCATGATCGTGGCTCTGCCTTAAGGTACTTTAAACAAGTTTTCTACCAACTCTCTAAGGATCATAAAGTGATCGGTCATGGGGTTATGATCGGAGCATGTAACGGGATTGCTTTTAGCTATTATGCGGAAGGATCTTTCTATCTTATTGAGTTGCTCGGCATGAGTCCTGCTCTATATGGACTGAGCTTTGCTCTTATTGCTCTTTCTGGTGTCGGTGGTGGATTGTTTGCCAAAAAACTTCATGATTGTTTCTCTAGTGATCAAATCATTGAGAAAGGAATTCGCCTCATTCTGACCGGATCAGGGTTATTTTTTCTTCTGACCCTGCTTTTAAGTTACCTAAAGGTTGCTGAAGGCTATTTCATAGGTTTAACTCTCCTATCCATGATGTTTATCATGCTTGGGATTGCGTTTGTTGTTCCGAATACCTTGGCTGTGGCTTTGGCGGATTATAGATATGCCGTGGGCACTGCGTCATCTCTTTTTGGCTTCTTTTATTATGTTTTGATATCCTTATTTACCATTGGAATGGGGATGTTGCATGATAACACGTTGCTCCCCATGCCATTGTATTTTCTGTTCATTGGAGGGATTATGGCCTTCACTCGAAGGGCACTTATCCAGCGGACCTAGAAGATTAGAAAGAGGAGGAGGGGACTTCCCCTCCTTTTTTACACCCCGTGAACGGGGATTTTAATGTAATAGATGCCGTTGTTTTCAGGCTTACCAAAAGATCCAGCGCGAAGATTAATCTGTAAGGCAGGAAGGAGTAACCGAGGAACGGGTTTGCCTGTATCCCTTTGGACTCTTTTCCGGACAAATTCACCTTCATCGATTGTTGTGTTAATCAGGACATTGCTCAGCTTTTGTGCTGCAATTGTTGATTGATTTTCAAGTGAGCGTGTCTGTGGTGGGTAATCATGACAAGTAAATATGCGGGTATGATCGGGAAGTTGATAAAGACGATGAATGGAGTGATAAAGGGCTCGGGCATCTCCACCTGGAAAATCTGTCCGAGCTGTGCCGATGTCGGGCATAAAAATGAGGTCACCAACAAAAACAGCATCCTCCACCCAATAACACACACAAGAGGGGGTATGGCCGGGAGTATGAAGAACGGTGATGGTAAGATTACCTAAGGAAAAAGTTTCCCCATCGGCAAATAGATGATCAAATTGAGAGCCATCTTGAGGGGTGTCGTTTGAAATATTGAAAATAGGGACCCAATGACATAAGACTTGATGAATGCCTGAGCCAATACCAATTTTTCCACCAGCTTTTTCCCTAATATAGTGGGCAGCGGTTAAATGATCGGCATGAATATGAGTTTCTAGAATCCATTCTAAAGACAAGCCATGCTCTAGAAGAAATTTAAGAAGGATGTCAGCTTCTTTTGTGCTAACTTCTCCTGATAAAGGGTCATAATTAAGAACAGGATCAATGATGGCCGCTTTACTTGTTTGCTGATCGTAAATGATATATGAAAAGGTAGCTGTATCAGAATCAAAGAAAGATTGAATCACAAGAGAGGACATGCTTTTAAACCCCTTAAGTTTGATGGTTTAACCATACCTCCAAATAAGAAAATAAAAAAAGCTAGAAAATCATTAATTTGTTGGGTTATTTACCTCTTTGGGAATCGTATCATATTGTTTTTACAAAGGGAGATGCACCAAATGAATTCTATCTTCGTGCTCTCCTCACAAGTTCTGAAACATAGTGAGCAATAAGTGATTTATTGTATCCTGCGTTAGGATTTCCTCTGTCGTAAGCCAGGGATAGGGAAGCAAAATCATCTTTTGGAACCTTATAAGAATTGAGTTGAAGGATGATTTCACTAATCAGGTCTTTACCTGCGTCCGATTCTAGAAACTCCATTTCATAGATTTCGGGTTTTGTTTGCGCATGACAAACGATCTGGTCTGGATCAAAAGGAGCTGAAATCGATGGATTGTATACCTGATCTATCGGATCTGGAATCCAAGTGATATTTTTTAACAAATTAACGACTTTTAGCCGATGATCCCAACTGGCTTGCATATGTTTTGCAGTAAGCCAAAGGTATTCTCTCTGGGGAGCAAATTGGCCCTGCGTTTCAAGAATAAACATAAGGAATCTATCAATTTTAATAGCAAAGTACCACTTTTCAGAGTCCTCGATATCCGAAGTTTCCATGTCGATAATCTTTTTAATATAAGACATGGCTTCATTGCAAACTGACTGCCTTGAAGGTTCAGGAATTTGAGTAATACCATTTAAGACCAAAGCTACATAGTCATGATTAAATAAATCAATAAATGGTTGAGCCATTTTAATGATAGATTCATCATTCCCAGCAGCACCTATTGCTTTAAGAACATCATTAGCGAAGCTAAATTTAGTGTCTTTGAAGTAGTGTAGAAATAGACGAGAGGAATCTTGAGGGTGTTTTAGGGAAGCCAATGTTTGCAGAACGTCTCTTAATGCATAAGTATTTATGACAAGCAAGACAATCTGGTACGCCTCTTCACCACCAGCGATTAGGCCTTTTTCAAAAGCAACCTTAAACAGACTTGGTGAATGATAGATTTTAATAATATCTAGTAAGGAATATAATCCTTTCCACCATCCTGAGCGAGTAGGAGGGAATGTAAAACCTTGATGAGCTAAGACCTCATAATTTTCTTCAAGCATTCGAGCAGCTTGTTCTTTTTGATCATTTACCAAAAGATTTACAAATTGTTTTTCTAAGGGTACGGGGGGTGCTGTTGGTGCATCCGATCCTGTTGATCCTCTATAAACTGTTTGGGTAAAATCCTTTAATGTGTTGGTTTTTGGAACAAAAGCATAGGGATCTGCAGGACATCCTTTTTGAAGCCAAGTCACCAAGCTTTGATTTGCTAAAGATGCAATCTGATCAAAATATTGCTTTGGGGGCGAATTAAAACGCCAATAGTTTTTAATCGTAACCAATTGACTATTAAACATGATTTCAGGTCGCATGAAAAAGCGTGCTTGCAGATCATGTAACTTTAATGTACCAGGCCTTAAATGATAGCTGGGAACCCCATCCATATTAACGCTCCCAGATGTGCCCTGTAGATATTCGAGTAACTTTTTTGGTTCTGTCCTAAGTAATCCCAAGGGGATATCAATTGTAGGGGGGGTCCCTTCTTTTAGAACAGGAGCGCCCATGAGAACTGAAAGGTAGGTTGTATCTAAAAGCACGTCTGGATCGATAAATATTTGTAAAAGCCTTCCGTTTCTCCAAGATCTTCCATCCTGGCTCTGTAATACGAATCGATCTAAAATGGGTTTGAATGTGTTGTAATTTAAAGGGATGCCTGACTTTTGTTCAATGAAATCAAAGAATTTATCATAGATCAGAGCCTGAGTTACAACTTTCCGATCTTTGACCTCATAAAACATGTTGTAGGTGTCGGCGTTGACTTGTTGGTCTGAACCAAACAGACCAAAATTCGTTGACAAAACCATATCGCGATATTCAGTGTTGTCATCTGCTATACCTTGAAATTTTATCATAAAATCCAGAACGTTAGCAGATGATTCCTTCAGTAAGTTTACGCGAACATAATCATCCAACTTTAAGAATCCATCATCTAAGACTCGAAGAGCGGTTATGTCTTTACCACCTTTCATGTGTATTTGCTTTCGAAGATGGCTGAATACATCAATAAGAAAGCCCATTTCCGGTTCGGTTGCATGATAAAGAACAATTTTTCCTCTATTTCTTCGTTCTTCCATCATACAGTCTACAAGCACATGAATATAATGTTCGTCAGGCGCTTCGATTCGAGCCACGAATACTTTTTGACTTGATTTAGGGTCTTGAATACGTTTCTTTTCGGCTAAGAAATTCGTAACATTTTGGATCGTTATTTGGCGAGCAATATCCTCACTTGCATCAGCTGGTATCTCTTGATACTGATCTTCTAAAAGAATCTTAAGATAACCTTCTGACGCTGTGTAGGGTACCTTTTCAAAGAGGGCTCGAGATTCTGAAGGGCTTCTTACAGGTGACTCCTCTGTTATGCCTGATTTTTTTTTCGCTCTCTCCCCAATTTCATTTATTTCTCTTATCGCTTGTACGTGATCAACGATGGACTCAAGCAGTTTTTTCTCCGGTTTTGTCCGAGCCATTTGAAGAGCATGAATCATGAGTCTAGGGTTATGGGCTTGAGCAGAAAAAACCTGGCTATCCCAGGTGTATTTTTTTGGATTGTCCATATCACGATCACCTGTTGCTTCAAGGTAATCGCCCGCACGATTCCATAATTTTTCAATAATTTGGCTTTCTACCTCTGTGGGATTTACTGTTCCAAAGAGTTGCAATGAAATCTTTCTTAGGATTTTCTCTTTGTCAAAATGGGGCAACCTTCTCAAATCTAATAAATGGGCGGTGAAACATATCTTGGAAAGATAATAAAGATCCGTATGGATATTCTGAGGAACAATATCGAATACTTTGACAATAGCTCCCTTGTACGTATCAACTTCGTCTTGATCTTTAAACAATTTTCCGGAACCTATAAAATCACCTACTTTTTCTTGAAGATTATTTTGATCGGATCTTAAGTATTCTTCGTATTTTTCTGGGTTTTGATCTCGTGACAATTCAGATTTGCGACCACTTCTTTGGAAGGCATTGGCAAATTCGAGTTTCTTTAAAAGCGTTGGATCCTTACTAAATTGACTTTGAACCCAATCATAAAAGGCTTTTCCATGATTGCTTAGTTGCTTGTCATGGCTATTCTTTAAAAAGACTGCGATATCGACAGCTAAATAGGCTTGTCTCATGCCATGAGCTAAGGAATGGTTCGGTCTATAGACAAAACTTCCATCAGGGCATTGAAGAGCATAATAGTTACTGTCTGGTTTAGCATCTGAATAAGGAAGGTTAAAATAATGATTAACAGCTTCTGCAACTTTCATGCTCCATTCAAAGCGGTCGGAGTCGATCGCTGTTAGAGGAGTGGACAGAGGTGCTGATTGAGAAGCCAAAGGCTTTTGAAGCTTATAAATTTTAAAGGTCTTCCCTTGTAAAAAGGGGGTTTTGGGTTTATAGAATTCACCGGATTCGATTAGAGTATTCTCATATTCTGAGTCATGTAATAAAACACTTTTCTGGTCACTCTTATCTGAAGCTTGTTGGTCCTGATGAAATGGTGTTTTATAGTCTTGAGGGGATTTCTTTTGATAAGTGCCGTCTTCCTGCGATGCTTGTGATAAACCAAATAAAGATGAAAGCAAAAGAAATCCTATTAAAATGTCTTTTTTCTTCATTGATTTAATTTCTTTGTAAAATATAAATTTCATTAGATAAGTTCACAGTTATTTTAATTTTATAATGTTTGACGATCTTTGTAAGGCATTACATTGAATACTTTAAAATTCCAAATTAAACTGCTCTTACTTTTTTAATATGTCAACTTTTTTTAGTAAAATTTATAAAGAATATTATTCAGGACTTTGTAGTTGAAGGGAAACAAATAATCTCTCATCCTTTATAATGTGCAAAAATATATTTACATAGATATTTTGTTGTGGTAAAAAGATTATGTTAGTGTTTTAAGGTAGAAGTGTTCTTACTTAACTATACCTTGTAAATTTCCCTTCCCCTACATCCTTATTGTTCTCTAAATTCTTTAATTTTTCCCAAAAATTCAAGTAATACGATCTTTTTACAATCATATGAACAAGGAGATGGATCATGAAATCATCATCTTATGATTACCTTCGTTCCTTTGCTTCCTTCATCTTTAGCCTATTTTGGTTCATCCAAGGTTTGATGGCTGTAGATGATCCTCTTCACAATAATTTTATTGATAAACACGAACATTCCGTGAAACAACATAATTTGAAATCTTTCATACAGCATACGCCTGATGAAATATTGGTTGAGATATTTGCCCATCTGGATCAAGACTCCTGCCAATCAGCTCATCTTGTTTGTCAACGATGGCACGGTATCCTAAGTGATGGGCGTGTTTATCGTAATATCATGCAAGCTTGCTCAAGGCCCCAGTTTGAGAGTTTGATCATGGAGGCGAGTATTACTAGGCTAATAGAATGGGCAAAACCCGTAGCCCCTTATTTAAGTCAGAGATTAGAAACGTATCAAAGATATGGCCCTAGGCTTAATCAAAGCGAGATTGATCTTTTCGTCTTTCTAAACCAGTCACGGGAAAATACCTTATATGTAAAGACACAAGCGATGAATAAAGCTCTTTTCCCGAACAAAAATCACCAAGCTTTTGAGCAATTACTGGAAAAGGTTCGAGCTCCCTTAATGAAGGATTATAAACCTGGTGTATCTAGGGTTTTTGATGGTGAATGGTCAGCCAGATGGGTTGATATTGCAGCATGTTCCCGTGATCCAAGAGATTTGGAGCCTATCTTATTTCAAGAGCTATTAAACCAATCCTGCTATAAGAGAGTGCGAAAAACTGTTATTTTACTTTATCAAAAAACCAAGGATTCCTCCTACAATCCTTCTAACTCTGTAAAAATTGCGTTAGCGAATGTGTTCTTAGATGAACAGTTTTATGATGAAGCGAGCAAATTGATGAGCAGTTTAGACCTTAACCAAGATTTGCCCTTCAAAATTAATGAATTATTTCAAATGAAGGTTGCTTTAAAACAAAACAAGATTAGTCAAGCTTGCTCGTTCTCTCGAGCGCTATTAGATATGGATTGTCAGGATGATCTCAGAGTAATAAAGGAGGCTGCGGAAGAATGGTATCTTAAAGCTTTAGATAGGACGGATAGGTCTTTGCGATACTTTGCTTACCTTATGGCTTGGGAATTTTTTCAAAGGGCCTGGTCTACTTTTGCGGTTGACATAAATGCCCCTCAGATCTTGAATATCTTTCTTAAGATCTTCAAGAACGAAAAAGAAGCAAAAATTTTAAGCCAAACGTTAGAGTATGCCCATGGAACTCTAGATCAACTAACCCAGTATTTGGCTGATTGGGATGGCACGGAAGAGGATCAAACTTTTCTATACTCAAGAATGTTAAAAGTTTATGCCTATTTATTCCGTTTCAATCTGATGTCAACGACGCTTCAAAAAAAGTGTGAAGAAAATATTATGAAGATAGCCGAGCATCTGGTCGTTGACATAATTGACGATAATCAGCCCCTATTGACTTCCTTTAGAAAACGATCACTTCTGAAAAATTTGGCTTACTTTCAATCGCTTCAAAATACTTTGATGAATATCATTGCTCCTATCGTTAATGATCAAAGCGATGAGAGTTGGCCAATAATCCTCAGACTTTATCGGATGTGGGGAAGAGAAGATGAGGTTCGTCAAATTATATCTTTGAAGATGAACCATTGTGAACAGTTAGATCGACTGGGTATTTATCACCTGGCCTGGGAGTTGGTACTGAGAGGATCGAAAGCCAGGGCATTAGGTTTGATTGTGGGTAGGTTGCTTGTTTTACCTTCTAATCAAAGCGCCAATGAAGTGAAGTTATCTAAAGCTGACCTAATCCTTAATCGAATTATGATTTCCTATTTCATCTATAAGTCTGAGAATAAATACAGAGCTCAATTGACTGTAGGTAAGCAGCGCCGGATGATTGAAAAACTCATAGGTGATTCAAATACTTACTTGCAGGTAGATCAAGCTAAAAACTTCGGTTTAGCTTTGAAAGGATATTTGGGGCTAAAAATGGCGTTAGGTGAATCAAGAGATGTACTCATTCTCTGGCATCAATTTTTGGATAATCTTCGCCCAAAATGGTATTCTATCCCCGTACAGTTTAAGTATTCTTTATTTAGGTTTTTGAATACCTGTCATGTTTCAAAAGAAGTCATCACTTACCTTGATTTTCTAAATTTCTCTCCGATCAAGCATTATCAACATTTGCCAAAGGTATTTAAGTCTATTTTTGTGCAGACCTATAGATCTTCTCTTGAAGCCAAGGTATGAAAATTAAGATGAGCCAGATCGTTAGGGCCATTTTAAAGATAAGGATAGGATATTTGAGGGAGGGTAAAAATGAGGAAGATGATGGAAAAACTTTGAAGAAAAGAAAGATCAATATGAAAGACCCGATGATTATCCCGTACTTCCTAAATGACACTTCCATAAGGTATGGGGCAGGATCTACCCTTAAGCTAGGAAGTGAGACCCCATAACCGATTAAAGCACCAAGAGAGAGGGGGACCATGATCGGAATATAATCTGATGAGCTTAGGGTTCCATACATAATCAAAATCATGGACAGCATGACCCAAAAGGAGCGAGGATTTTGGATGAAAGCGCAGGATAAGTAATCAAGACGGGTGAGATTATGATAAAATATCACCGTGATCAGTCCAAATCCTAGCCCTCCTAAAACATCATAACCACTGTGTACACCCAAGTAGAGGCGAGATAGGAGAACCAAGGGGATCATGAGAAATGCTAATATACCCCAAACTTTGGTGCGAAAATAAAGCCATAAAACACCCCAAAATGCACCTGCTTGATGAACATCACCACTTGGAAATCCCCAAGGATCTATGACGGGAATAAGGTGATAAATATTATCTGGGCGGGGAATAGCAAAAGCACCTTTTAAAGCATTGTTTAAGATGGTGGTTAGACAAACAACAAGGATCAAATCTAAAAAGAATTTCTTGTGATGACCTAACCAAAAGCCGATAGCAATAAAGGCGATAAAAAAGGTTTCGCTCACAAAAAAAGGTATGATTTTAAAAAAGCTTGTGAGTTCTTCACAACGCATTGCCAAGACCCAGGCGACGGGTTCAGAATGAGCTAACATTGTTTAATCCGAGGTTAGGATCTTTAAAGGTTATAAATCTTTAAAGATCCTTGGATAGTGATAATCATTAGTGGGAAGAGTTAACGTCCGCCCATATTTTTCTTTTAGCTAGATAAAATACAATTGTAAGGGCCAATAAATACCAAAGGACTTTAACGCCCATTTGACGACGCTCTTCCAGTTCTGGTTCTGAGGCCCACGCTAGAAAGGTAACGACATCCTTGGCCATTTGCTCAACCGATGCCTTTGTGCCATCAGCGTACGTTACCCGCCCCTCAGTGAGTTGGGGAGCCATGGAAATTTGTCCGCCAGAAAAATAAGGGTTGTAATATCGACCTACACCGACCTCCACATTAGAAGGGGCATCTTGATAGCCTGTTAAAAGGGAATAGACGTAATCAGCTCCTCCCTTGCGCGCTTTCACAATTAAAGATAAATCCGGTGGAAGGGCGCCGTTATTGGCCGCTCTTGCTGCTTTTTCATTAGGATAGGGTTTAACAAAGTGGTCTGAAGGAAGAGCTTTTCTCTCTATTGGTTGCCCCTCATCATCGGTATCAGGCACTTTATACTCAGCGGCTAGGGCTTTAACTTCATCCATGGTTAATCCGAGATTGGAAGACCGGATTTCCTCTAAAGCTTTGTCTTTATTCGGACTTGTGCTTTTTCCAGCTAAGTTTCCATATCTTAGTTCATTTAATGAGTGACAAGAAGAACAGACTTCCTTATAGACTTGGAAACCGCGTTGTAATGCTGCTCTATCAAAAGTTCCAGTAAAACCAGAAAAGGACCAAGACTGTTCCTTGGGAGGAAGAGCATCCGATTCATGGTGTTGATGGGATAACCAACGGTATCCTCCAACGGCTGCAATCATTAATATGACAGGAAACCATTTTAAGGCTGTTTGCTTCATTTGGAATTCTCCGCGAAAATAGGGCGGCTAATACTCATGGGTAAGGGGAGCGTTGGCTCAAATCGACTTAAGACGGGAAGGAGTACCAAGAAATGAAAGAAATAATACATGGTTGCAAACCTGCCCACGGTGACAAAAACACCCTCAGGAGGATTGGCGCCGACATAACCTAGGGCAAAGCAATCAATGACCAATACCCAAAAGAAGATACGATACCAGGGGCGGAACCGAGCGCTTCTAACGGGATGAGTGTCTAACCAAGGTAATACAAATAACACGCCAATGGCCGCAAACATTGCCAAGACGCCCGAGAGTTTATCTGGAATGGAACGCAGAATGGCGTAGAAAGGCAAAAAGTACCACTCTGGTACGATGTGCGGCGGGGTGACCAAAGGATTGGCGGGAATATAGTTGTCTGGCTCGCCAAAGAAGTTCGGAGCAAAAAAGACAAATCCCATGTAGATCAGTAAAAACACACCTAACCCATATAGGTCTTTAATGGTGTAGTAAGGGTGGAAAGGAATACTATCCTCTGGGCCCTTTCGATCAATCCCTAAAGGGTTATTGGAGCCAAATTGGTGTAAGGCTACAAGATGAAGCATGCTCATAGCTGCGATCAAAAAGGGGAATAGGTAATGAAGCGCAAAGAATCGATTTAGCGTTGGGTTGTCCACTGAAAATCCACCCCAAAGCCAAGTTACAATGGTATCGCCAAAGGGAAAAGCAGAAAAGAGGTTGGTAATCACAGTGGCGCCCCAAAAACTCATTTGTCCCCAAGGCAACACATAGCCCATGAAAGCAGTTGCCATCATCAAAAGAAGGATGACAACGCCAATCATCCATAGCAATTCCCGAGGGGCCTTGTAAGATCCGTAATAAAGTCCTCGAAACATATGGATGTAGACCACAATAAAGAACATGGAGGCGCCATTCATATGAATATAGCGGATGAGCCAACCATATTGGACATCGCGCATGATGCGCTCGACACTACGAAACGCTTGGTCCACATGGGGAACATAGTTCATGGCGAGAAAGATCCCTGATAGGATCATGATGAGCAAAACAATTCCCGCAAGAGAACCAAAGTTCCACATGTAACTCAAATTCTTCGGAGTTGGATAATCACGCAACTCATGATTGAGAAAGGTAAATACTGGTAAACGTTGGTCAATCCACTTCAGTACACTCACGCTTCATCCCCAATTCGTAAAAGTTTGTTGTCATTCAAAAATTTATAAGAGGGTACATCAAGATTGTTGGGGGCTGGACCCGCGACAATGCGACCGGATGTATCATAACGCGACCCGTGACAGGCACATAACCATCCACCTGCATCATCCTGACCCATGGCTTTTCTTTGAGTGGGAATGCATCCCAAGTGTGTACAAATGCCAACCACCACCAACCATTTAGGGTCTTTAACACGAGACTCATCGGTTTGCGGATCAGGAAGGGATTTGAGCGAGGCCTGACGGGCAGCCTCTATTTCTTCTGCCGTTCGATGACGGACAAAAACCGGTTTTCCACGCCACATGACAGTGACCGTTTGGCCAGGCTGAATATTTGAAATATCCACATCTACGGTTGATAAAGACAGAACATCGTCAGAGGGGTTCATGCTTTTGATGAAAGGAGTGATGCCTGCTCCAGCGCCAACCACGCCCATGGCCCCTGCGGTCAAGTATAGGAAATCCCGTCGGGTCGCCTGCGGTTCATTGCCGCCTTTGTTTTTGGTATTTGCCACTTTACCACCTAAAGTACTAAAATCAGGAAACTGATTAAAGGCTACATGATGCAAATAGCGATTGCAACGGAAGACAGATGCTAGAATTTATAAAAAATTATAATGATGTATTTTTGATATCCTATAAAGATCAGGAATCGACTGACTGGGCGGCGAATCGAAAAGAAAGTTTTCAAGCCTGGGTTAATACAATATGGGAAAGTAACATAAGCTCATTCCTTAAGATGATCTTGAAGATCATCCTGGCGAATCGATCTTGTTATTTTACTTTCATGACAAGGACTATTTTTTATCCTTATTCTCCACACCCTCAGTGGTTAGGTACGGAGTAGGAATATGCGTTTAGCTTTATACCACCCTGAAATTCCCCAAAACACAGGAACTTTATTAAGGCTAGGGGCTTGTCTTGGTATTCCAGTAGATATTATTGAGCCCTGTTCCTTTATTTGGCATGACCAGAAACTACGCCGTGCAGGTATGGATTATCTTGAGTTGGCTAATGTAACCCGCCATAGATCTTGGGAGCAGTTTCAAGAATTTTGCACAATACACCACCACCGGCCCATCTTGATAGATGTGGCTGGAGAGACTGATTTTTGTGATTTTGTGTTCTCCCCCGATGATGTGCTGATTATGGGGCAAGAAAGTGTCGGAGTGCCAAGTGAAGTATTCTCAGCCATCTCTCATCGGGTTCGTATTCCCATGATCCCTGAGCGCCGATCCCTTAATGTGGCGGTAGCCGCAGCTATGGTTTTATCGGAGGCTATGCGCCAAACCCATTTATTTCCAGGAGAAAGATAATGAATATTGATCAAACTCAGCAACAATTTCAGCAATGGATTACGGAGTTGCGCGACCGCATTTGTCAAACCTTTGAAGACATTGAAGATGAGTTCCTTCATCCTCATTTACTTCCGGGACGATTTCAAAAAGAAACATGGGATCGTCCAGATGCCAGCCAGCCCTCTGGAACAGGAGGCGGAGGGACGATGGCGATCTTGCATGGGCGGGTCTTTGAAAAGGCTGGTGTTAATATTTCCACTGTCCATGGTGAATTTGCCCCTCAGTTTGCCAAGGATATTCCTGGAGCTAGTGATGATCCACGATTCTGGGCCTGTGGTATTTCTTTAGTGGTCCATCCTTTTAATCCTCACGTGCCGGCTATTCATATGAATACACGGCTGATTGTTACGACGCAAGCATGGTTTGGTGGGGGAATCGATTTAACACCGTGCATAAACTACCCCGAAGATACCCAGGAATTTCATCAAAAACTTCGGCAAGTATGCGATCATCACAATGAATATTATTATCCAAAGTTTAAACTGTGGTGTGATGAGTATTTTTATTTACCCCATCGACAAGAATCTCGTGGAGTTGGAGGGATCTTTTTTGATAATCTGAATTCGGGGAATCGAGATCAAGATTATCAATTTACTCATGATGTGGGATTGAGTTTTCTAGATATCTATCCGCCGCTTGTAAGGCGACGTATGAATCAACCCTGGACGGCGGATGATAAACATCAGCAGCTGATCAAACGAGGGCGATATGTGGAGTTTAATCTTTTGTATGATCGGGGAACACAATTTGGGTTGAAAACTCAAGGTAATGTGGAAGCGATTTTAATGTCTATGCCCCCTGTGGCTTCATGGTAAGGACTTGCATTTTATGAAGAATTCCAGATATAAACGGGCAAACACTGTATGAGTTAGAAACAATGGACGAAGCAGAAATAGTCAAACAGGAAAATAAATTGTTCTTCCGTCGCTGGCTCAAAGAACCTAAGCAGTTGGGAACATTAGCCCCTATTTCTCGAGGTTTGGCTTATCGAGCTGCCTCTCAATTGTCTGACCCACATCGCAAAAAGGTTGTTGAGATCGGAGCTGGAACAGGTAGGTTATCACGAGCTCTCTTAGGCTTTGGTTTACCGACCCAAAACTTTATAACTGTTGAGTTGGATAAAGAGCTTCATCAATTTTTATCAACCTCTTTACCAAGCGTTCACCATATTCATGGAGATGCAGCTCATTTGCCAGAGCTTTTACCGGAGTCTTGGGTTGGAGCTGTGGATGTCATTTATTCAGTCATTCCGTTGATGTATTTGCCTAAGTCTGTCCGCAGGCAAATTTTGTTGGCGTGCCAAAAAGTTCTTAAGCCTGGAGGAATCATTTACCACGTAACCTATAGTCATGTTTCCCCGTTTGCTGATGAACCTCGATTGAAGTCAGAGCGCGTGGTCACAAAATGGTTAAATTTGCCTCCTGGTTTTGTATGGAAATTTATGGATGTCGAACGTCTTTCTTAAGAAAAATCAGAAGCGGGATGAAAAGTTATTATTTTTCAAACGATTGTTGAGAAACCCTGCGTCTGTAGGTGCTGTCGTGCCAAGCTCTTTGGCCTTGGCTAATTTTATTTGTCGGCATGTCAAATATGCACCTGATGAATATGTGCTTGAGCTTGGCGCTGGTACAGGACGGTTTACCCAAGCTTTGATCAACCATGGTGTTCCCTTAAATCAAATTGTGGCTGTGGAGTTGGATCCAGTCCTTGCCAATTATTTACGTCAACGATTTCCCGAAGTTATTGTCATTGAAGGGGATGCAACGCAGTTAGCGACCCTGCTTCCAGAGCATATTCAGGGACATGTAAGAACCGTCTTATCAGGCATACCCATGGTGAATATGCCCAAAGAAGTACTCATGGCCATCGTTCAGTCGTCGTTCAAGACTATGGTAGACCAGGGGGTGTTTCTACAATTCACCTATGGGCCCATTTCCCCTCTGCCTGCACGAAGCTTAGGGTTAGAGAAAAAGAGATTAGGTCATATCCTATTGAATTTCCCGCCCGCTACAGTATGGTCCTATAAGCGAGGACAGAAAAAAGGAGGGGGGAAAAAAGTAAACCTCATGAAAACCCTAAAAAACAAAATTAAAACAATGCGGCGTGATTGGTAATGTTAATTTCAACAAACACCTATAGTATTTGTTAATATTTGTTAATTCGTTGAATCCACTAAAATTGAGCGCATAATTGATCTTAGGATGCCTCTTACCTAGTGATGAATTATGAGCACAAACGGTTCTCACAAAAAAATTGCTCATCTAATTATTGGTGCTATTGGGGTTGTTTACGGTGATATTGGTACAAGTCCCTTATACACTTTAAGAGAATGTGTTAGTGAAGCCCATTTTTCTATGACTGAAGGGGCCATAATGGGGCTTTTATCCCTAATCTTTTGGTCGATCACCTTAGTGGTAAGCTTAAAGTATGTCCTGTTTATATTGAGAGCTGATAATAATGGGGAAGGAGGGGTCCTAGCCCTTTTATCCTTAACCTTACGCCAACGCAGAAGTCGGTTTTACGAAGTCCTTTTTGCTATGGGACTTATTGGAGCAGCCCTGTTTTGTGGGGAAGCCATGATAACACCAGCCATTTCTGTCTTAAGCGCGGTAGAAGGGATAGCTGTTGCCTCACCTGAATATCAAAAATGGGTTATCCCACTTTCGGTGATTGTTTTAATAGGATTGTTTCTCAGTCAAAGAGCTGGAACGGCAAAAATAGGGTCATTGTTTGGACCAACCATGGTCATTTGGTTTTCAGTTATTGGTGTTTTAGGTGTGATCCAAATTTGTCAAGAACCAAAAGTTCTAAAAGCGCTTAACCCCATGTGGGCACTTCAAATGTTTGAAGAACATGGACTTAAAGCTTTGCTCAGCCTAAGTTCAGTGGTCTTAGCAATTACCGGGGCTGAAGCTCTTTATGCGGATATGGGTCATTTTGGCCGTCCTGCCATTCAAAGAGCCTGGTTCATATTAGTGTTTCCTTGCCTTGTTCTAAATTATTTTGGTCAAGGTTCTATTCTGCTCCAAGATCCCCAAAGTTACGAAAATCCATTCTTCTTTCTGGTGCCATCCTGGGGCGTTTATCCGTTAACACTTATGGCCACCTTGGCAACAGTTATTGCTTCTCAAGCGGTCATTTCAGGGATTTTTTCCATCAGTTGGCAAGCAATCCAACTGGGATATCTACCCCGTATGCGCGTCCTCCATACATCAGCAGAGCACATCGGCCAAGTTTATGTGCCGATGATGAATCGGGTTCTCATGGTTTCAACGATTCTTTTAGTCGTGACATTTAAAACCTCTGGTGCCTTAGCAGAAGCTTATGGGTTTGCGGTCACCGGAATGATGTTTATCACCAGCATTATGACGGCTTTCTTGTCACGTTATTATTGGCAGTGGCGATGGTGGCAGACGGTTTTGGTTTTTAGCGGATTTGTGTTGATAGATACGCTGTTTTTTGCCATGAACACGGTAAAAATTCTGGATGGAGCTTGGTTGCCCATTGTGATAGGTCTCATCATATTTACCATGATGATGACATGGGTTAAAGGCAGAAAGATTTTGATCGATCAAGGCAAACGCAGTGGAAGTACGGTTAAAACTTTTATGAAGACGGTGGAAAAAAGTCCCCCTGTTCGCATTCCAGGAACAGCAGTTTATATGTCATCTACTCCGGATAACTTGCCTAATGCCCTTTTAATTAATTTTCGCCACAACAAAATTCTTCATGAAAAAGTTATCTTGTTATCCCTTATTACCCGTGACGTTCCTTTTGTACCGAGATCTGACAAGATTGTCATTTATGATTTAGGAAGCAATGTTTATAAAGTCATCGCTTACTACGGGTTTAAAGAAATTCCTAATGCCAGTTACATTCTAGATAAATGTGCTGAGCGTGGGTTGGTGATTGATGCCGGGCATGCATCATTTTTCTTAAGCAGAGGCATCCCCGTTTCTTCTATAAGCCCTCACTTAAATAATTGGCAAGAACAGCTCTTTATTTTTCTGGCTAAGAATGCCTTGAGTGCTGCTGACTTTTTTAAAATTCCCCACAACCGGGTTATGGAAATTGGTATTCGGGTTAAAGTTTAGGTTCTGTCGCGGATAAGAGATAAAAGTGTTAATCTGTTGATGTGCGAAAGAGTTGATTAAGCAAACGAATTCAAGATTAATGGATAGAGCATTTTGTTACAGGTACGACAGTAAGATGCGCGGCAGAATTGATAGGTTTAAACCGAAAGACAGCAGCGTATTATTACCAAAGACTTCAAGAGATTATTGGCTAGGAATGAGAGCAGGAATCTCTTGAAGTCTTTGATGGTGAAATAGATGCTACCATTATTAGAGCTCATCCATGTGCTGCTGATTATGAGAATGGGCAACAAGAAAGAGAAACTTGAGGACATAGTCAAGGAGGATTTACAACCAAAATCCACGCTGTAAGTGATGCCTTAGGTCAAGCTTTGCGATTCACTTTAACGCTTGGACAACGTAACGATATTACCCAAGCTTCTCAGCTTTTAGAAGGCTTTGAAAATGCCAACGTTATTGCTGATAAGGTTTATGATTCGAAGGTCTTGATTGAACAAATTCAAAACCAAAACTGCACACCGGTTATACCTCCTCGTTCTAACCGAAAATAGCCACGATCCCATGACGTACACCTTTATAAACAAAGGCATCTTGTTGAGTGTTTCTTCAATAAAATCAAACATTTCAGACGGGTATTTGCAATTTGCACGTTTCGATAAAAAGGCTTCTTCTTTTGCCGGCTTTTTAGCTTATACTTCTTTTATCCTCTGGCTTAGGTAGGTGCGCACATCCAAGATGGGAGTATAACCCTTGAATGATTTTGGCCTCTTGTCGATGGACTGGGATCTTTTTGATAAGATGTGTATAACTCTTGGATTTTCTGCCACCCTGTTTGTTGAGTCGACAAAGCTTCATCAGATGCTTTGGCATTGTTATGAGGAGATTTTTCCATAGCAGATAATGGATTTAACAGACCAAGAGATAAGATTAACACCGTTTGGATCATGGCACGCGTTCCCTAATATAGCCCTGTATTCCGTCATCACACCAAATTAAGGTTAAGAGAAGGTTAAGGGCAGGATTGATCAGGATTCAAAAGAAGTCGTTCAGGATGATCCTTCCCTATCTCCAACTGTCTTTGAATTTCCCCGCCCTTGAAAGGGGCCCCAAACCTTTGATCAGATGTTAACCAATGATTGTCACCATGGGGAGTGCCTCCTGGAGAGATTGTTTACCGTGTGGCGTGATTTTAGAGCACCCAGTTAAGTTCAGGTTGGTCAACTGGGTTAATCCCGCCAGATGCTTTAATCCAGCATCGCTGATTTGAAAGCACATAAATAAGTTCAGGTTGGTCAGCTGGGTTAATCCCGCCAGATGCGCTAATCCGGCATCGGTGATATTAAAGCACCAAGATAAGTTCAGGGAGGTCAGCTGGGTTAATCCCGCCAGATGCGCTAATCCGGCATCGGTGATTTTAGTGCACCCATATAAGTTCAGGGAGGTCAGCTGGGTTAATCCCGCCAGATGCTTTAATCCGGCATCGGTGATATTAAGGCACCCATATAAATTCAGGTTGGTCAGTCGGGTTAATCCCGCCAGATGCGCTAATCCGGTATCGGTGATTTTAAGGCACCCAGTTAAGTTCAGGGAGCTAATATTAGGGAATGTGTCGATGATCTGAGCT
>CAZITL010000012.1:0-70547 GCA_964542195.1 uncultured Verrucomicrobiales bacterium | reverse complement strand
TATAGTTTTTCCTTGTCCATTGATATGGAATTTTCTTGAGATAACAACAGGCTCAGATATCACTAAATTTTCATCTAAATTTAAAGTAGATTCTGATAGATTTTCAATTAAATATTCGGTTTTTAAATAGGGTGCAAGAAAAAAATCTAACATCCTCTCTTGTAAAAATTCTCTAGTTCGATAACCCGTTTTAAACGGTAAATCCTGATTTTCTATATAATTCTCTGTTCCTTGGCTAATACCTATAGTGAACGCTAAAATCTCGACAAAAAACAAAATACATACTGGAATATTCAAAATAAAATTTAACATTTTTCAAAGCTGGTCAAAAGTTGGTTATACCCTGAGATACATAATCTCATCTCTTATTCTCTAAATAAGCTTTAATATGGCTAACGATTATCTCTGAGGCTCTTCCATCGCCATAGTCACTAATCTTCTGGCGAGGTTCTTTCCACTCACCCTCCGTCCACAGACGATTCCATCCCCTCTCCACAGTTTCTGGCCAGGGAGTATAATTACCAATGGTCGTGCACGGCACACCATGAAAATAAGCTTCTTTTGGCAGGCCACCTGAGTCTGTTATTACTTCATGAGCGTTAGCAACAAGCCAAGTCATATCGAGGTATCCTAAAGGATCAATTACTTTTATTGGGCCCAAGTCAATTTTGTGGTCTTCACAAGCTTTTCTTGTTCTCGGATGCATTGGTAATATAACAGGGTAAGAACAAGCATTCAAATAGGAAACAATTTTAGCTAAATCTTCTCTGGTTCCCGTGTGCTCTTGACGATGTACCGTTGCAACAACGTATTTCCCGACTTCCAATTTTAATTCATTTAAAATCTGTGATTTCTTGGCAGCCTTTTCTCGAGCATATAAAGCTGCATCGTACATCACATCCCCTACATGAAAAGCTCCTTCTGCCATCTGCTCAGCATGGAGGTTTATAAGTGACTGTTTGGTGGGGCAAAACTTTAACGCACTTACATAGTCAGTAAAAACACGATTTACCTCTTCTGGTTGTTTGCGGTCAAAAGTGCGAGGCCCAGCTTCGATGTGAGCGATAGGAATATTGAGTTTTGAAGCAGCAAGTGCCGCTGCCAGAGTTGAATTGGTATCACCATAAAGAAGGACCATGTGGGGCTTAACTTCCTGAAGAAGGGTTTCAATGGATTCCAGCATTCGAGCTGTCATCGCCCCATGAGAACTTCCATGGATTCCAAGATTATAATTAGGTTTAGGGATATCAAGTTCATCAAAAAATACATCGGACATGGATGGATCAAAATGCTGTCCTGTATGGACAAGAATTTCTCTAAAATGCTTTCTAATTTCCCGGCATACAGGCGCCGCTTTAATAAATTGAGGCCGTGCTCCAACAACAGTAAAGATGATCTTATTCTTCATAAATATTCAACAAAGATAAAATAATGTATATTGAATGTTTTATATATCCTACAAAATGATAAAGAAAGATATATTAAAAAGAATTCTCCCATCTATCTGCTACACCCAGACCAAAAAAAACGAATGTTTGCAACATCTTATGACCATGGTTGACTGAAACAAGTGTATGATTTGTAATCTGTATAAGCTTATTATTATCTATCCGCAGGCCGAATCTCTTAACAAGCAAACCATTGAGATATGCTGGCAAATGGGTTAACCCAGATTCTAAGGGGTCATCTTTAGTGAAAATTCTTCCATATTAGAACGTCGCTTTTGCTTCATCATGATATTAGGATTGTCATGATGATCGGTGAGAACTCAGGTTAGAGCCTTCTTAAACCCTTGACTAACCTTCAATTGAGGATGCTGATGAAAATAACCCCTCACATCATTGGTATTAGTGGTATGTCAGGCGCTGGTAAATCAACGTTAGCACGGGTGCTTACAAAAACCTTAGAAGCTACCCTTATTGGCTGGGATGAGTTTGATGATATATCCTCTGGCCCTAATGATTATGTGGATTGGTCTAATCGCGGCAAAGATTATGCAGAGTTTCACAGAGAGCACCATGCCAATGTTTTAAAGACTTTGAAAGCTGGTCAACAAATTCTGCACCCCTTATTTCCGACACTCTTGAACCCCACCAAGTATATTATTTTTGATGCACCTTTGGGCCGATTTCATCACCAAACAGGTCAGTTTATTGATACCTGGGCTCATATTCACCTTCCCTTGGATGTTTTATTATGTCGGCGCACTTTAAGAGATTTTAAGGATTCTAGCAGATCAAAAGAGGATCTTTTGGAAGATCTCCAGTATTATCTCGATTACTCAAGACCTCTGTTTATGGATGATGCGTATATCCACGAAGCCGATTTGATCATTGACGGTCTGCTTACCACCACGCAACAACAAATGTTAATTCTTGAACATTTGAAATAGAGTCTAGGCCCGTTTGGAGGGTGGTTGAGATTATCTCAGTAGTTTCAAAGAGCCTTTTAAGAGGCCTTTTCTTCCGCTTTTCTGATCATCAGGACTATTTTCTTATCTTGATGTTCTCGCACCTTTTGGAAACCCGCTTTTTCATAAGCTCGAATGGCTTGGGTATTCCCTCTATCAGGATCAACAAGACAAGCTGAGAAATAAGGATCTACATATTCGTTCAAAAATGAGCGAATGATTTGCGCCCCAAAACCTCGACCTATATGATTTTCTTCACCGATAAACATATCTAGAGCTGCAAGTGAGCGGGGCAAACCTACAAGTGAACACTCTCTTGGAAAGTCATAGGCGTTATAATATTGGATGTAGCCAACTTTCTGACGACCCACGCAAATGATGTATCCATGGATAGGCTTTTTAATCCCTCCTTCCCATTTATATCCTTGGGTGTAAGAGTGATATTTTTGTTGTATAAGTTCAAGATTCCAAATTATTCCCTGATCCCACCAAGCCTTTACATGCTCAGAATTAAGCCATTGAACCAATAGCGGAAAATGATCACATCCCAAAGGAATAAAGGTTATGTTCATTCTTTTATTTTACACTCCCATATCCTATTGTGCCCATTGTGAGGTTGCGAAAAGGTTAACCCAAAACACAAGTTTTTCAAGAATTTTGGTGAGGAAAAGAATAAAATGGAAATTAAGAAAATCACCGTATTAACCTATAACCCAGAGTGGCCAAAGAGATTTGAGGAAGAAGCCGATATAATCCAAAAGTCACTGCAAAATGCGTGTATACAAATCCATCATATTGGATCCACTTCTGTTCCTCATCTGGCAGCAAAAGAGGATTTAGATATTTTGTGTGTGGTGGATCAATTATCCTATGCCCTTCTTTTAGAAAGATTGGGATATGCTTTTAAAGGCGAATTGAATATTCCCCTTCGATACTACTTTTCAAAAAACACCTCCTTCTCAAAAGTTAATCTTCACGTGGTGGAAAAAGATCATGGATTTATTGATTTAAACTTGTGTTTTCGTAATTTTTTAAGATCCCATGATGATGTTCGAGACCAATATCAACGCCTTAAATATCAACTTATTGCAGATCCTTCCTCCTTTGAGCGGGTAAACGGTAGGTTCCCCCGCTATACGCTTGAAAAAGATACATTTATTAAATCAGTCCTTAACAAGGCTGGATTTACCGGGTTGATGGTCAATATCTGTACCCATTATCAAGAGTGGGAAACCTATCACCGCATTCGGGAAGAACAAATTTTTAATCCTATTGGCGTGGTCTATGACCGCCATCACCCCACACTCGAGGCTGATGGCCATGTACATCATGAAGCCGCGCTTAGATCCTTGGCCATCGACGAGCCATATCAGCATCAAGGATATGGCAACTATTTTATGACCTTTTTAGAAAAATGGGTTAAACATCATGGAGTAACCGTCCTTAAAATGCATGCCCGCCCGTCCGCTGAAGGATTTTATCGAAAACTTGGCTATGGAGACATGGTTTTCGATGATCCTAGTATTCAACCCGCATCATTAGATCTAGGCAAACTTTTATAAGAAGGGTTCTCCAGGTTCTCAAAATAATGGACCCCCCATAAAAAACCGATGGTTATGGGCAGAAGAATGAAAATAACGCCGATATGACCAAACCACTGGGTTAAGAAAACCAGACCAAAGGAAGTTACCATGTAAATTACGGCTCGGCTCAACGCATAAATCAAACTTGTATAGGTAAAGCGCCGCAATACGGGAAAATGCTTGATAAAAATGGGAACAGCCGGAACCGCCGTTAAAGTAAAAGTAACACTCAAGGCTTGAATCAAAAATATACAATAATGATTGTTAGACCAGCTGATGATTAAGGGAAACAGTGCAATCAAGATCAGATAACAAGTCGATCGATATCGCACGATCTTTAAAGGTTCTAATCGTGTACTCAGGTAAATAATCACGACTATTGCTAAAAATTCGAGCGCGGAGAGAACAAAATTCTGTTTTATAATAAATTCTGCACTCAAACCTGAAAGTTTTAAGTGGTGGGCAAAATACATATAGCTAAAGTACAAGCAAGCCGGAGGACCTGATGATATGAGAAAATAGGCCATCAACGTCTTATAAGGAACCTTATATTCTCCTTTTACTTCCATATCTTTATTGGCAAGAGTCAAGATATCTACTTTTTCCGTTACAGGCTGAAGTGCATTTTTTTCCATCAAAAATTCTGGTGTTTCTCTGAGGCGTGTTCGCGCCATGGAACCGATGACAGCAATGGCAGCACCAATCCAAAAAGCAATACGCCATTCCATCCCCAACGTTAATACAGCCGTTGCGACACCTAACGCCATCATGGTTCCCAATCGAGCAGCGCAGGAAATAAGAGAGACGATCGGAAAGCAGACTGGCGGTTTCGTCATCTCCGTTAAATAGATTTCAGCCCCGATAATTTCGCCCATAGAAGAAAGGCCTTGAATAATGCGACAAAGCGTTATCGCCCAAGAAGCGGTAATTCCAATTTGGGCATATGTTGGAAGGGCTGCCATCAAAATACACGATAAAGACATCATCATGGTGGTTAAAATCACCGTGGATTTGCGCCCTAGGTTATCACCGATCCATCCAAATATAAGGGCGCCGAAGGGTCTGAGAACGTACGTAGAGCAAAAGGCAAACGCTGAAAGAAGCATGGAAGTATGGGCGTCGGTAGGCGGAAAGAACAGCTCATTTAAAAGCACAGCCATGTGGACATATAACATCAGGTCAAAATATTCAAGAAAGGTCCCGATTTGCAAAAGCCCGATGGCTTCCTTTTGATTTGAGGTCAGAGAATTTATCATCTTTAATGCTCATGAATTCACTGGCATCAGATGATTATTATTTATTCTTTAATAAAGTTGCTTGACTATGAGAAAAAAAGGCAAGTTTACCTTTAGTCAAACCCTAAAATTCTTGGTATAAGTTTTTGAAAAAAAAAAGATTATTCTTATTAACCTGGGATAGGATGAATGATATTATTTTCCTCGATCAAAGTCACAACGAATTCATCGATAAATGATTGTGGCATTTGATTACCAAGCCTTAATCTCAGATATTGGGTCAATTCTTCCATGGAGGGTGAAGACGTTGTGGCAAAATAATCTTTAATATTTTGTGACATGCGGTCTATCCATTTTTTCTTTAGTTTATTAAGACCCTTTAAAGCTCGGCGAGGATCTAAGATACCCTGACCATAAGAAGGTTCAATGGGATAGTTATCTAAAGTTACTTTTCGTGTGTATTTTAGAAGATGGTCAATATATTTTTCAGGAGTATCCCTCCAATAGGGGAACACCTCAATTAAAAGTCCTAATACACCTGTAACGATAGGTGCGGCGAAAGAAGTGCCGGATTGAACACCATACTGATCTTTCTTTAGCGCCACCCTTATATGGGTTCCTGGCGCACTTATATATCGATCTGTGTAGTCATTAGCCGGAATAGAAAAGCTGCTTAATCTTTCTAGATTGTCCGAATACTCCAACGCACCAACGAGAATCATTCTGGGGTTCTGATTGGCTAAGGCGAGTAAGCTTTTGAAGTAAGAGGTGCTCGCCCCTTCAAGACCATGATTTCCTGCACTCATCACCACAAGCTTTCCCGCCCGCGTAATCTGATCAATCGCTCGGACAACATCCTCTTCTATGGGCTCTGTAAGAACTTCAAATACATCACCATCCTGCTCATCGTGAACAGACAAAGAAAGGGAAACATTTATGAGGTTCACGTTATCGTTGTTTTTTTCAATTCTTTTAGCATACTTCACAATATCTTCGCCAAAATCCTGAAGGGGGGATCCAAAGGTTATTCTAGGTGCAACATAGTGAATGATTTGAGCCACTGACGTTCCATGGGATACAAATTCTTCACCTCCTGTGGGAACATGTAAAAGGGCGGAATAGGTCAGGAAATCTCTTAAGTCGGGATGAGTTACATCAAATCCCCCGTCATAAATTTTAACTTTAACCCCATTTCCTGTCGCCTTTAATTTTTCATGAATGAAAGAAAGTCCCAAAACCTTGTTCAAATCTGTAATGATGTGCTCGTTGCCGAATCGATCTTTATACTGTGCTTGAAACCCCTGAGTTGGATTGATAATGGTACTCTGACTCAACGGCTTTTGACCCTCTCTTTCTACAAGATGATTAAGGTCCTCCTCATTGAGAATTAACGTTTCCTGCCCTGGAACAGGCGCCTCATCAAAGTCCGCACAAAAACAAGGTTGTACGCTTAAAAGAACAATGAAGAATAAAAGAATTTGGTAAAATCGTTTCATGAAAAAATGCCCATGATGGACTCTATCTTAAATTATAGAGGATAATGGTAAAGTGAGGGTTAAGGAATTGAATAAAAAGGTAAAAACGGTAGATTAATCTACCCTGTAAAGGTTTATCGAGCATCCCCATTCAAAAAAAGTAAAAGCTCAACACTACCCCTTAAGAGGTAGCTGTGCAAACATTGGATGATTTACCATCAAGTTTGGCGATGGCTGCAGTCACCGTTGCAGGATCACCGGTAACCTCTGCTAAAATCTCTTGAGCCGTTTCAGCATCCTGGCCACCCTTATTCTCTGCATAATGGGTGGCTACCTCTATTTTATTTTTAAAAATTTTATTAGCTGGATCAGTAGAAACTAAGACAGCTCTTGCTACATCGTAAATCAATTGCCCCAATGACAGACCATTACTCAATCGACCCACGATATAATTCATTTCCCATGCAGTAGGAGCACGGTTAAGAACATTATTGATAAGTATTGTGGCTTTTTCGCTACTGGTTGCGATTGAAGGATAGGTCTGCAGTACCAGGGGTGTTGTCGCTAAACTATTTGCCAAAGCGCCCATGGTTTCCCCCGATTCGATCTTCGCTGTCATTTGTGCTAACTCACCACTTGTCGGCCCTCGACCCGTAAACGCAATGGTTAGCGCGATTAACTCCGATCGTTGAGAAGCTGTAATAGCTGAATTGGCATGAAATGTTTGGGTCAAGATAAGAACAACAAGAGCTTTAAAAAATCTAGACATGCTACTAACCTAAGCGTAGTGATTAGTTTTAATTATAATTTAGCAACAACGCGTGTCAATTTGCCCCTCATTCCTTAATTCATCCCCCCTTGTCATAATTTTAAAATTCTGTCTCAATATCCCTAACTCACTTTCATAACCCTTTAATGAATCATGCCCATCAAACGTGCGCAAAGCTTTCAAGAATATAGAGATACCTATCAATACTCCATTGAGCATCCAGAAGCCTTTTGGTTTGAGGAGGGCAAACGCCTGACTTGGATGAAGCCCTATACTCGAGCTAAAAATACATCTTACGAGTTAGATGATTTTCATATTCGGTGGTATGAGGACGGCGTATTAAATGTCACCGAAAATTGTCTGGATCGCCATTTACCCGATAAAGCCCACCATCCAGCCCTCCTGTGGCAAGGGGATAATCCAGAGCAGATGCAATCATTGAGCTATGGCGAACTCCATAATCAAGTCTGCCAGTTGGCCAATGTTTTAAAAGATCTCCACATTGAGAAAGGCGATCGGGTAGTCATCTATCTACCGATGATTTTGGAAGCAGCGGTGGCTATGTTGGCTTGTGCCCGCATTGGTGCCGTTCACTCTGTGGTCTTTGGTGGCTTTTCCCCCGAGTCGCTGGCGAGTCGTATTGGGGATTGCCAAGCCAAACTTCTCATCACCTGTGATCATGCGGTACGAGGGGGCAAGGAATTGCCCTTTAAGAAAAATACGGATGAGGCCCTTCAATCCCCAGGTACCCTCAGTGTGAAGAAAGTGATCGTGGTTCAACGAACGGGAAGTCCTGTCTCTTGGAATGGCGATCGTGACTTATGGTATCATGAACTCATGGCTAAGGCGTCACCTGATTGCCCCCCAACGCCCATGAATGCCGAAGATCCGCTTTTTATTCTCTACACTTCAGGATCCACCGGTAAACCCAAAGGCGTTTTGCACACCACCGGCGGATATCTGGTTTATGCGGCGATGACTTTTGATCATGTGTTTGCCTATCAACCTCATGAAATCCATTGGTGTACCGCTGATATCGGCTGGATTACCGGACACACGTATGTTATCTACGGCCCCTTAGCTAATGGCGCCACCTCCCTGTTATTTGAAGGCATCCCCACATACCCAACACCGGAACGGTTTTGGCAAATCATTGATCAACATAAGGTCAACATTTTTTATACCGCACCAACCGCTATTCGTAGCCTGATTAGCCACGGCAGCGATGCATTACTTTCCACCAGACGAGACAGCTTAAGGCTTTTAGGATCTGTGGGCGAACCCATCGATCCTGCTTCCTGGCAGTGGTATCATCAAAACGTTGGTCATGGTCGGTGCCCTATTGTTGATACCTGGTGGCAAACCGAAACCGGAGGCATCCTGATTACACCTTTACCGAGTGTAACTCCCCTTAAAGCTGGATCAGCCGCCTTCCCTTTTTATGGAATTAAGGCGTCCCTCGTCGATGCACAAGGACAAGCCTTACCGGCACCCAACTCTGGCATTTTAGTACTTGAGGATTCTTGGCCTGGTCAAGCACGAACCATTTATGGAGATCCTCAAAGATTTAAAGAAACATATTTTAGCACTTATGAGGGCAAATATTTTACCGGTGATGGTGCCCGAGTGGATGAAGATGGTTATTTTTGGATCACCGGCCGCATTGACGATGTCATAAATGTGTCTGGCCATCGATTAGGTACGGCTGAAATTGAGGCGGCCCTTGACAGTCATGAAGCCGTCATTGAATCAGCTGTGGTTGGCTTTCCCCACGACATTAAAGGGCAAGGCATATATGCCTATGTGGTCTTAGAATCCCATCACCATAGTCCTGACCTTCCACAAGCCTTGATTCAATGGGTACGACAACATATTGGCCCTATCGCCACCATTGATGTGATTCATATTTGTGAAGGTTTGCCCAAAACTCGTTCAGGAAAAGTAATGCGGCGTATTTTACGTAAAATTGCCGCAGGTGAATTTTCTAATTTTGGAGATATATCTACGTTATTAGATTCTACTATTGTGGATAAATTAGTCGCTGAAAGACAAACAAGACCTTAATCTTTGTTTTTTAATGAATTGACCTTGAGACTTAATATCAACCATGAGCATGATGTGTTAACAATCAATTCTCCCTAGTATACCTTTGGAGATTGACGTAAGATTAAAATCATAAATTCCCATACCCTTTTCAAGGTCATGGCATGCGTTATTTATGTCAAAGCTTTTTGGTCCTATTCCACCTCATGACAATGGCAATGGCTAATCCTGTCAAATTGGAAAATTCAACCGCTGAGCTGCTCAGCGAAGTCAAACAAATTCAACCAGGAAAACCATTTTGGGTTGTGCTGCGCTTAACGTTAAAGCCCGGGTGGCATACGTACTGGCTCAACCCAGGGGACTCAGGTATGGAAACTCAAATTGATTGGGACCTTCCCGAGGGATTTCAAGCCAGCCCCATTCACTGGCTTCCTCCCCAACATATCCCTTTTGGACGTTTAGTTAATTTTGGCTATAGCAATGAATCCTATCATTTGGTCCAAATTACTCCGCCTAAGGATTTAGGTGGCCAAGCCCAAACATTCACCGCTAAAGCAAGTTGGTTGGTGTGTGAATCTACCTGCATTCCTGAAGCGGCAGATTTATCGATTACCCTTCCTGTTCATACCGGCGATGGCGCAGCAGAGCTAACCGAACATCAGCCCCTTATCCAACAATTAAGAGGAGAGCTACCGATTGCTTTGACAACTCAGGGAAACATAACCCTGGAAGATAAAGATTTGGTCTTAGAGATTCAAGGGTTAGACCTCAAGGATATAACGCCTAGCCGGGTCTTTTTTTATCCTGAGGAAAAAGGACTGATCAAAACAGCCGCTCCCCAAAGTTGGCATATCCAAGAAGGTCAAGCAAAAGGCAAACTTCAGCATGACTTCACCCCTCTTCCCTCTACGGTCAAGGGTATTCTTCAAATTCACGATGAGGGGAAAAAGAAATTTTTTAGTTATCAAGTGACGGTTAATAAGACTGTCTACCCCCCTGCTTCTTCCCTGCCCGTTGGCGAAAGTTTTGGCCTCATCCTCTTGCTGGCTTTGCTTGGAGGAATCATCTTAAATGCCATGCCATGCGTTTTCCCCATCTTATCTTTAAAGGCGCTATCCATTGCTCAGAAAAAAGAGACAAGTCATGTCCGCTCTCAAGGCATGGCTTACAGTGTTGGTGTCATCGTAAGTTTCATGATTTTGGCGAGTATTTTGATTGGCCTTCAACAAGCAGGTCATTCCATTGGATGGGGATTCCAAATGCAATCCCCTGTGTTTGTCGGGGCCATGACATATTTGATGTTTGTGATAGGATTAAGTTTATCAGGCTATATTTACCTCCCCCTGATCGGAAACATTTCTTCCCATGGTCGCACAGAAACCTCATTCATGGATAGTTTCTGGGTTGGAGTTTTGGCCGTTCTGGTGGCAACCCCCTGCACAGCTCCCTTCATGGGGGTTGCAATCGGCTACGCTTTAAGTCAACCCGTCTGGATCATTCTTGCGGTCTTCATGGCTTTAGCCATCGGTTTTGCTTTACCTTATCTATTGATCACCTTGTTCCCTTTTCTTTTTCGCCTTATGCCAAAACCTGGAGCCTGGATGGAAACCCTTAAAGAATTTTTAGCCTTTCCCATGTATGCAACAGTGGTTTGGCTATTATGGGTACTGATCCAGCAAGCAGGAAGTGGTGGATTTATTTGGGTTTCTGGAGGGCTGGTTCTTACAACGTTTAGCATTTGGCTTTATAAACACCTCCAAAGCCGATTGGGTCAAGCTCGATATGGTCTCGGAATTTTACTTGCTCTGACAAGTATAACCCCTTTGGTCTCCCTTTCCCTTCCTAAAGAACAAACCATTGTCATCGAAAAATATTCTGAACAAAGGGTGAAGGATTTGCGTGCTCAAGGAAAACCTGTGTTTGTAAATGCAACAGCAGCTTGGTGCATTACGTGCAAGTTCAACGAATTGACGTTAAAAAGTAGGACGGTCATGGAAGCCATGAAACAAAAAGGTATTGTTTTCTTGGAAGCTGATTGGACCAATCAAGACGCTGCCATTACCTCCTTCTTGAAAACGTTTAACCGCAGTGGGGTTCCCCTTTATGTGTTCTACCCCGCTAAAGGAGATCCTCAGGTTCTCCCTCAACTTTTAACAGAAACCACTCTTTTAGATACTTTTATGAGTCAACCAGATAGCCCAAAGGAGAAGTAACATGGGTTTCCTAACTACAGCAATTTTAGGTTTTGGACTGATATCCAGCAGCATAGCCTCTCAACAAGTTCCTGACTTAAAACCAGGAGATCAAGCACCCGATTTTGAAACTGTCGATACCAACGACAACAAAATTAAATTGAGTGAATATAAAGGAAAGATCGTAGTACTAGAATGGACAAACCATCAATGTCCTTTTGTAAAGAAACACTATGGCACCAACAACATACAAAGCATGCAAGAGAAATACACTCAAAAGGGTGTTATATGGTTGTCTATTATTTCTTCCGCCCCAGGAAAAGAAGGACACATCAATAAGGAAGAAGCAAAAAAGGTACGCGAGAGCAATGGTGTTAAAAGTACCGCTACCATTTTAGACGAATCAGGTGAAATTGGTCACAAGTTCGATGCTCGCACAACTCCCCATATGTTCATCATTGATAAAGAAGGTAAGATTGCTTACATGGGCGCTGTTGATGATAAACCAACCACCAATGCGGATGATGTAAAAATTGCTAAGAATCATGTGACTGCCGCTCTAGATGCGATGCTTGAAGGTAAAAAAGTTGAATTACCTCAAACCAATCCCTATGGTTGTTCCGTCAAATATGCATCTTAATAATCGAGCGGGGAGTTCAATCTCCCCTGCTCACCTTGTGTTGCAAATATACATCAAATAAGAAGATTTTCTCACCTTTTCCCACTTTAAACATGGGCCCATTCTATAGTACGACGTAAAATTCAAATTGTAGATTTTAATTAATAAAATAATAAATAAGGAAATTTACAATGAAAAAGTTATCTATTGCCCTTCTTATGCTCTCCATAACTTCCACAGTTGCCTCAGCCGCCCTAAGTTCATTTAATGGGTTTTATACAGGTACTCATTTAGGTTATAATTTAACCCGAGTTCATCAAAAATCCAACGTTACCACGGCGGGCGTACCCACATGGCATCGCCATCGAAACTTCCACAACGGAAATATGGATATCAACTTGTTTCTCGGATTTGGCAGTACCATTGGATATAGCAATTTTTACTTTGGCGCCGAAGGTGCTTTAGGATATGACCGTACTCACTATAAGAAAAATTTCCTCAATCGCCAAGTCCGCACCGAATTAAAACCCAGTTGGCATTATAACTTCTCCGGCAGATTAGGTTATATCTTTTGTACAAAACATCTTGTCTATGGGCGGGTTGGGTATTCAGGTTTTCAAAAGAAAGCTAAAGTCTACTACACCAATCCCCGTCATACCGAGAGTTTCAAGCGGGATGGCCTATTGTTGGGCTTAGGGTACGAACATGCCGTAAATGATCACACTTTCTTGCGCTTAGAATATCAATTCCACCAAGGCATGCATAAAACCCGTAGACACAGAGCCAATACTGTTAGAACCAAAACATCTCATCACAGCAATACCCAATCTTATTTAGTGGGTATCGGGTATAAATTTTAACCTTACCAGAGCTCGAGGCTACCCTCGAGCTCAGCTTCTTTTTAACACGACAAATCTTTTAATGAATCATATGTCCTGAATTGTCTCTTTGATTCCCATAGGAATTGAGAGCATAGGAGATGTTTGTTTTTAAAACATCTTTCATAAATCTATAAAAATCAATCATTAATAGATTTAAGTTCTGGGGGATAGGGTGACCATTATACACCTCTTCAGGTTCATTCATTTTTACAGACACGGTTAAAACACCATAATTTAAGTCTTTGGTATACGATTTGTTACAATCTCTCCCCTTACCTTTGGTGTGAGATGAAGCAGTCGATTTTGAATTAAATTCAATTGGACCCCATTCTGAACCTTGATATTTTTTAAGGAAAGCAGGGTGGGCAGGCACAGAATACTTTAAACTAAAAGGATTGGCTTGTGACTTATTCAATAGATCATAGAGATTTTTTTTCCAAGTACTCCGCTCATCGATTTCTTTAAGGTGTTGATCAAATAGCTCTTGGGGTGAAAAGCCAGGGATTTTCAAGACTTTTCTAAGCCAATATTCAGAGCCATGAGCATTAATAAATTCGTGTTTAGCTTCCACACTGGTAAGACTTGTCTCTATATACGTGGGAATTTTAGGAGCAATAGTTTGAGAAAATTGTTCCATAAAATGAATAATTATGTTGCCATACTCTTCTTCAACCATGGTTATTCTCGGCATTAGATCATTATTTTTCTCACGAGGATCATAAGCAAAAGATAATGTTAATTCTTTTCCATCCTGGCACCGATAAACGCGCTTTTGGCTGATGCCCTCTTCAAAAATACCGAACATTTGCTCCGAATCACCAACAAAACCCCCTAATAGTAAACCGCTGAAATCGCTTGTGGTTTCGTGAGACTTTTCTTCCGCCGCATTGGTTAAAGATTCAAAGTCAAGACCATGAGAAGATGGCACCCAAAAAAGGGTGGGCAACAAAACAGCTAAGATTTTCATATATCTCACTTTCATATATTTCCTCTTAAGTTTTATAAAAATTATCATATTATTAAATTTAAAATAAAAAAATATCAATACTAATGGATCAAAATTTTTTTGCTTATGGTTTTCCCGTGAAAACCTCAGAATGAAAGAAAGAAATTTTTTATGGAGTACGTGGTAAAGGGAAGGATGGCTAAAGACAAAAAGTTAAACCTTTCTCGCTCATCCTCAATATTGGTTAACTTTGAAGTTGTTTATGAGCACCCTGAATCGTGAAAAACACCTCATCCATGCCCCAATCAGGTCTTGAAAGTCTATTTTTCATAGCCTGAGGAAGAGTTATCAGTTGACTGAAAAGCATGAGGCCGCGAAGATACTGAGAAAAGATACATCAAAGGCCCCCATGACAGGCTATATTGGTCAATTACTTCTTGGATTAGCTGGATTGAATGCCCTGCTCGGGAGTATTTTGCGTTGGCGTTGGTTTTCTTTGCACACTACCACTCTCTTGATACTCGCTGCTTTTAGCTGGTTGATTTACGCTCATGTGATCAATGATTTTAGCCTTATTAATGTATTTCTGCACTCCCACACCGACAAACCTCTTTTATATAAGATCGCTGGTGCCTGGGGAAATCACGAAGGATCCTTTCTCCTATGGTTAACCCTTTTAAGTTTATGTTTATCTATAGCCCATCTTTCTGACAGAAATCCTTTGTTTAAGACTATGGGTCAAGTCACACTCCTAGCGTTTTTAAGTTTTATCCTGCTCAGCTCCGATCCGTTTACCCAGCATTTAACCCCCCCACTTCAAGGACGAGACCTTAATCCTCTTCTCCAAGATCCCCTCTTGGCTATTCACCCTCCTTTTCTCTACTTGGGATATGTCAGTTTTGCTATCCCCTTTTTATGGGCTTTAGCCGGTGCTTTGACTGGAAAGATGAATCTTTTGGTTATCCGTCAATGGTCCTTATGGGGATGGACACTTCTTACCATAGGTATCTCTTTGGGTGCCTTTTGGGCATACTATGAACTAGGTTGGGGCGGGTGGTGGGCCTGGGATCCTGTCGAAAACGCCGCTCTCATTCCTTGGCTTGCAGCCACAGCCCAAATTCACCTCTTATGGCTTGCACAACGACGGGCAAATTACATCAAAACAGCGCTAATTGTGATCTGTATCACCTGGGCCAGTTGCCTTGGTGGGACCATTTTAGTTCGCTCCGGTGTACTAACCTCGGTACACACCTTTGCGGTAGATCCGGAACGGGGAATTTTACTAACCATCATTTCCAGCGCCTTGTTGTTATCAGGACTCTGTATTCTTAAACCCTATTGGCACAAACAAGAACCCAGAAAGACTAAAAGTTTGCTATTTCTGATGATGGAAGCGGGGTGTGGCATCCTTCTGGTCGGCTGGTTTACCGTGTTGCTCGGCACCCTTTACCCAATCATCTTAGAAGCTTTTGGCCTTGCAATTACCGTTGGTGCGCCTTATTTCCAGCTTACTTTTGTCCCCCTCATGCTTCCTTTGATTGCCCTTATGGCATTCCTGCCAGAAATGGATTTTAATCAACGTTTGTCTTGGAGTCTGGTCATGAGCGGATTTGTCCTTATTGCAAGCTATTGGCTTCTGGAAATTCATCATCTCTTATCCCTCATTACCATGGCGCTTTCCTCTTGGCTGATTATCTCCACAGCTATGGCCATGGGGAGGCGAGGCAGCATGAAGGCTATGGACCTAGGTCACTTGGGATTAGGGGTCACTTTGCTTGGAATGACTTTAACCCTTAACCTTTCTCAAGATATCCTAACTGTGCTTAGACCAGGCCAATCGATGTCAATTCTTCCTTATGAAATAGAACTTAAGACAGTCATTCCCATTGAAGGGCCTAACTATACCGCTCAACAAGCTTGGATCGATATACGTTACAATAATCGCCTGCTTGCCACATTAAAGCCAGAAAAGCGATATTATCATGCCCAGAAAATGATCCATGGAGAAACATCATTCTTTAGTCATGGTTGGCATCATATTTATGCAGTTTTAGGCGATACCTATCAGGATAGCCTATGGAGCGTTCGTCTGTATGTTAAACCCTGGATTAACCTCATGATTGGTGGGATTTTATTAATGATTATAAGTGGCTTTTTAGCCCTTAAGAAACGAAAGAGAATTCAATTTTTTAAGAAGGCAGTAACAGCTACCTGTTTACTCCTTTGTTGGAGCTATGAGACATGGGCTCTGGAGGCTCATGAACAACTGGCCAACCCCCTTTGGGAGAAGATTGCCCAACAACTGGGGGAACAACTCTTATGCCCCACCTGTGCAGGCCAAGTCTTAAATGATTCTCCCTCACCCCTGGCTCAAGACCTTCGGCGGCAGATTCGTCAGGATTTAAGGCAGGGAAAAACCAGAGACCAAATTATCGAAGCTCTTCAACATCGTTTCGGACCTCAGATCTATCGCCAACCCCCTGTCCAATGGGAAACTGTGGCCCTTTGGGGGCTACCTTGGATTGCCTTAATGGGTTGGTTTTATCGTCTCTATCGTCGAAACCGCCAAAAAATCATTGGCTAGCCAGTGTTTGTATAGAGCGGCATCTACCTCTTCCATAGAGACATGAACGCCCAATTGAGCCAAGGACGTTACGCCAAATTCAGGCAATCCACAAGGAACAATACCTTGAAAATGGTCTAAGTTGGGATTCACATTCAGGGCAATTCCATGAAAACTAATCCATTTGCTCAATCGGATCCCAAGAGCGGCTATCTTTTCTTCACCTCGAGAGGTTTGAATCCAAATACCCACCCGCTGGGGTCGTCTCTCCCCCTTAATGCCCCACTCAGACAAGGTATCAATAAGCCATTGTTCTAAAGCAAAGACAAACTGTCGAACATCTTTCACTCGAAGAGCCAGATCAATCATCACATATCCCACCCGTTGCCCTGGACCGTGATAAGTAAATTGTCCTCCTCGTCCAACTTCGTACACAGGGAAAAGAGGGGTGAGCAAATCTACTTTCTTGGCACTGGTTCCAGCCGTGTAAAGGGGGGGATGCTCGAGCAGCCAAACACACTCATCTTGTTCGTGACTTTGAAGCGTACGTACCCTTTCTTCCATAAAAGATAGAGCTTCTGGATAAGGCACTAATTCTTTAGCAATCCGCCATTCCATAATTCACCTCACTCATGGGTTTCACCCATATTCCGTGCCTTTGCCCTATTGACGTTATCTTTGGCCATAATGGATGCCCTTCCTCAAAAAAAATGCCTTGAACCTCGTGATCCAAAGCCGCAAAGACTAAGGAAGGATGATGATGGCATGGAATACTTAAGGATAAGGACATCTCAGGAAACTCCTGTCTCAGTTTTTTGATTATGATACTAAAATAACCTACCCCTAAAGCACCAATAAGGTTAGGATCTGCAATGAGCATAACCGGTTCTTGAGGAGCTTTAAGAGCTTGTCGTGCTTGAAGAAGCGTTTTCAGTATTAAAGATTTCATGATTTCAATTTAACTGATCAGGGCGGACTAAAATTTAATCACCTTGTTTTTTTATACCGTATCCATTTTTTATGAACCCTTTCAATAAATTAAAAGGAATCATTGATTAATACATGGGGGAAGATGACACCACCCGGCAAGGTACCCCAAAAGCCTTACTATGGCTGGGAATATCTTTAACCACCACAGATCCAGCACCTATGGTTGACCATGAACCAATTATGCGCTGAGGTATAATCGTAGTACCCGCACCTATGAGTGTTCCTTCGCCTATCTTGACTTCACCCGTCAAAACACATCCAGGAGCAACGTGGCAGAACGGTTCTATGACCACATCATGCTCAATGATTGCTCCAGTATTAATAATCGCATGATCACCAATCACAGCTCCTGATTGTATTACAGCCCTTGCTCCCACATAAACACCAACCCCAATCTTTGCTGTTTCATGAATGATGGCTGTTGGATGTATTGCTTGTCTCCATGTGACATTGGTTAATTGGTGTGCCAATTTTTTTCGACTAGCGTTGGATCCAATAGCAATAATTGAATGGGGATGATTGGCTTGCCACCAATTTTTCTCTGGAAAGGCTTCAATTTTAAGCTCATCATTGGCAGAAAGTCCAACTTTATGGGTATCATGGTCAAACACATGAAGGATGACATCTCCCTGCTGGCGCAAAGCATCTTGGACAACCTTAGCATGACCGCCCCAGCCAATAAGAACCACACTTAAAGGAACATTTTTAGGCTGCTGAGATGTCATGGGCATTTTCTTGAAAATTAATTGCCAATTCTTTGATGAGTTGGGCCGTTCGTCTCAAGTCATTTTGGCTTATGGCTTTCGTGATGGCTTCAATACCTTGGGTTAAGGCTTGATGAGAACGACTTTGCTTGGAGGAAGCTATTTTTAGCCATTCATGCTGTGTTTCAATAACTTCTTCGCTCGCATCAAATAATTCTTCATATAATTTTTCCCCTTGTCGCAGACCTGTATAAACAATCTCAATGTCTTCATAGGGTTTTTTTCCTTTAAGTACGATGAGCTGTTCAGCTAATTCCCTAATTTTAACAGGCTCTCCCATGTTGAGGACGAAAACACCACCTTCCACGTCTACTTCTTTATTCTGACCTATAGAAGCTGTTTCAAGGACAAGATCGACAGCTTCTGGTATGGTCATAAAATAACGCACAATATCTTTATGGGTAATGGTCACTGGACCGCCCTCTTCAATTTGTTTTTCAAAAAGAGGTAAGACAGAGCCATTGGAGCCGATGACATTCCCAAAGCGGACAGTTAAAAATTTGGTTGCAGAAGTTTTGTTTTCTTTCATGCTTAGGCATAGCATTTCAGCAATCTGCTTGGTTGCTCCCATGATACTTGTGGGATTAACGACTTTATCCGTGGAAATCATGACCATAAGATCAACTTGATGTTGTTTGGCTGCTTCCAACACATTATTGGTTCCAATAACATTGACCAAGAAGGCATAGTCAGGATTGCTTTCTGCCATGGGAACATGTTTGATCGCAGCGGCATGAAAGATAATTTGGGGTTGATGCTGCTTAACTAGATGGTCGATTTTTTCACCATCACGCACATCTGCCAATATAGAAGTCATTTTGAGATGGGGGAAACGGCGGCTAATTTCGTAATCAATGAGATATAAAAGATACTCTGAATTATCAATCAAAATTACTTCACTCGGGTTAAAACTACACACTTGGCGGACTATTTCAGACCCAATACTTCCCCCCGCGCCTGTGATTAATATTTTTCGACCATGGATGAGGCCAAAATTCTTTTGCGGATCCATAATATAATTATTGCGACGCAACAACGTATTAAAATCGACTTTAGCCTTTGAGTTTGACTCATCTTCACTGGACGGTGCTTTGCCAAAGTTGGGTAAGAATATTGTGGCTATGCCAGCAGCGGTGAATTTTTGAAAAATATCATTGGTATATTTGTTCTGCATTGAGCTATCAGCAAAAAGGGCCAAATCTGCTTTTTTCTCTTCCAGAATCCTATTCAAATTTTTAAGGGTCCCTAAAACAGGAATGTTGCGAACAGACTTGCCCACATTTCCCTCATCATGTTCGATAATGCCAATAGGCACATAACTGGAATAAAGAGGATGCTTTAAAGAGACAATAACTTTATCAATAGCATCAATATTACCAACCAAATAGACGGGCGTAAGGCGTTGGTCTTTAATGGAGATTAAATGGAATGTATCAGAAAAAAAGCGGACCAGGATACGCGCCCCACAGGTGAGCAAAATCCCTGTCATAACAAGGATAAAAGGTATAGACCTTGGAATCGTCTCTTCATAGGGATTAAGATAACTTAGTACCCCATACCATAAAACGGTACCTAAAATGATAGATGACGTTAACGTCATGACATCTTGAATGGAGGTGTATTTCCAAATTTTTGTATGGACTTTGAAAAAAACCATTACGCCATAAACAATCAAGACATAAAAAACAGCTAACTTTAAAATTAAGGTGAAATGGTGATCGATATAGTAAGTTCCCGCTCTTAAAAAATAAGCCAGAGGCAAAGAGAAGAACAGGCAAAACGCATCATACATGGATTCTGTATTAATTTTGATTTTTGGCATTTTATCTTTCCATTACCTTTTGAAACACTTCAATGACCCGATCTTGATCGCTATTGCTCAAGCTTGCACCAGAGGGAAGACACAGGCCAATATTAAATAAATCCTCACTTATCCTTCCACCATATACTGTACATTTGTCGAAGACAGGTTGAAGATGCATAGGTTTCCATAACGGCCGAGACTCGATATTTACTTGCATTAATGCTAATCGAATATCTTCAGGTGTAACACCTGTATCCGGATCTATGGTTAAGGTGGTCAGCCAATAATTAGGGTGACGATTGGGAGCAATAGGCATAAAATTAATGCCTGGGATGCACCCCAAATGCTCTTTATAATATGTGTAAATACTTTTCTTTTGCTCGACTCGCTCATTAAGGGATTTCAGCTGTGCTACTCCAATGGCTGCCAATACATTGCTCATGCGATAATTATGACCAATAACCGTATGCTGATAAAAGGGTAAAGGTTCACGGGCCTGCTGAGATAAGAATCTGGCGTAGTTAACAAGCTCTTGATCTTGAGAGGCCAGAATTCCACCACCAGATGTGGTGATGATTTTATTACCGTTGAAGGAAAAGGCTGCAATGGGTGCAGGACAATGAGAATTTTTATAGGATGCCCCTAACGCTTCTGCTGCATCACTAATGAGAGAAATATTGAATTTCTGGCAAATTTCCATAAGCCTATCATAGTCGCAAGGCTGTCCATATAAATCGGTAACGATAAGAGCTTTGGGTAAAATTCCCTGTCTTTCAGCTTCCTTCAATGAGTCCTCGAGTAAATCTGGATCAATGTTCCAATCGGCATAGGACGCATCAACAAAGGAGGGAATGGCCCCACAAAAAGTTATTGGCGAAACACTTCCAATAAATGTAAATGTGGACGCCCAAACATGATCATTCGGTTTAATACCAAGGGACATAAGAGCTAAATGAAGAGCTGCAGTACCACTGGATAGAGCAACAGCATATTTGTAGCCCGTATAGCGACAAATATCTTCTTCAAAACGGTCAACCATGGGACCTAGGGGAGCAATATAATTACTTTCAAATACTTCCCTAATAAGATCTAACTCATGGCCAGACATATGAGGGGGGGAAAGAAAAATTTTAGTGGTGTCACTCATGGTTGTTTTTCCGTTTGATCAAAACGCGGCATAGTTACATGACCTTGATGATTAATATTTTTAGCAAAAATAACAGTGAAGATGGTTTGGAAAAGAATTTTAATGTCTAGAAAAAAACTTTGCTGGTTTACATAGGCTATATCATAGGCAAACTTTTCCTCCCAGCTTAGAACATTTCGCCCATTGACTTGAGCAAGCCCTGTAATCCCAGGTTTTACCATATGTCGCCGTCTTTGCTCTGGGGTGTAGTGGGGTAAATATTCAGGAAGCAACGGTCTTGGGCCTACAAGGCTCATATCCCCTTTGATAACGTTGATCAGTGTTGGTAGTTCATCAAAGCTAAGCTTGCGCAACAAAGACCCATAGGCTGTAAGGCGAAACTCATCTGGCAGCAAATTACCATCACTATCCTTATCATTTTTCATGGTTCTTAATTTTATCAGTTTAAAGGCCCTTTCCTGGTAGCCAATACGTTCTTGAATAAAAAATATAGGTCGATTAAGAATCCACCAATTCATCAAAATTAAAATCAAAAACATAGGGCTAAGCAATATCAAGAGTGTACATGCAACTGAAAAATCAAAAAAACGTTTGATGAGATGTTTCATAGATTTTGCTCACATTAGCTCTGGATTCTTAGGATATCTTTTCTAAAAACAAGGTCCATTTTAATTTATGCACATTTTCATTCATTGCCTGACCTTGGGGATAAGACAATGATGAATGTATCATAAGGACTGAACCAGTCTCAAATTTTATTCTTTATCTCCATACTATATAATACTTTTAGACTGTATAGCCTAGATTTTTATCTCTTATAGTAAAATCGATTGATGGAAAAAGTTTGGAGGGATGATGGATACTAAAATTGTATACCTGACCATAGATGATTTTCCCTCTGCCAAAGGGTTAGAAAAAATCCATTTTTTAAGGGATGAAAACATCCCAGCTGTGATTTATGCACGAGGCGAATGTCTTGAAAATCATTGGCAGGCAGCTCTAGAGGCTATTAAACTTGGATATCTTATTGGCAACCATTCCTATCATCATCCCTATTTTTCTAAATTATCTGCTGAAGAGTGTCGTAAAGAGATCGATCAAACAGAATTCTTGATTGATGAAGCTTATCGAAAAGCTGGCCAGAGAAGAGCGACCAAAACCATTAGGTTCCCGTATGGAGATCCAGCACCTTATGAAATTGAAGACTATCTTAAGGAGAAAGGATTTAAAAAAGCCATACTTCCTCCTGACCTGGAAAATCATAGCTTCAGTGTGCCATGGACCATCGATACCCTGGATTATAAGGTTCGGTTAACCCGTCAACCTAAATTATTACGAGAAAAATTGACTCTTAACTTTAACTATTCTAAAAATCCAGAAGAAATTGTTATGCTTCATGATTTTGAGCATAATCAAAATGCCTTTTTTGAAATCATTGATTTTTTCAAACAAGAGCAAGTTTTATTTAGAGAGTTGTCATTTTATGATGAATAAAATACTAAGTTTCATTCTCGCGACCTTCATTTGCGGGATTATCCCATCTCAAGCTCAAGATGATGATGGATATGGAGGCCTTTATCTTGGTCAGACCAAGCGAAATTTTAGTCAGGCTTTTTGGATCAATCTTCGCTTTAATCCATGGGAGGACGCTGTTGTTCCACAAGCTAAAAGGAAAAAGACTGGTGAAATTTTAGATCAGGAAGATGAAAATTTTAATAACCCAGCGGCACCTTTTGCAAATATCTTTGAACAAGTAACAGAGATCAGTGATTCAGACAACGATGCGATAGTCAATCAAGACGATAGATTATCAAGTGATATGATGTCGATCTCCAACAGCAATAGTGACATGGAAGAAAATGAAGACGATATATTAAGCGATATGATGTTGATCTCCTCCAGCAGTAGTGACATGGAAGAAGAGGAAGAAGGATATCTGTTCAATAACGATGACAATAATATTCATCAAGTGCTTTCGCCTTATCCCCTGAAAGGGGGTTCCTATGCCGTGGATTTTCTTCAAACACAAAGTACGATGTTTGATTTGTCACACCTTTCATAGAAGCTTAACCAACACTTGGATGTTTTTATCCCGTCCAAGAGTAGTATTAGCCAACTTAAAAACTCATTAGCGGGGAGAGGATTGTAGGATACATTTTTTCCGACGTTCAAACTCCCCGCGTTTTACAGGGTCGCACTCAGGTAATGATAAAAGATGATCAAGAATTTTGAGCTGTAAGGAGCGATTCTTCAGATTCATGGCCGAAAAATAAATTTCATCAATAAAATCAATGAAAGAGGTAACCAAGGGAGAATCCAGCAACTCCACTTGAAAATAAAGTCTTTCTGGGTAATTTTCCTTATGGTCAAGCTCCCATAAAAGGGTTGTTATTTCATTCTCCTCGCAAAATGTCTCTGGAGAAAAAAGTTTAATCCATGGAGCTACATAAATGTTATCATTATCAGGATTTTGTTCTTTGTCTATTGATTCAAAAGTAAAGTGTACGGATTTTCTCAAGTCATTAATGATTTCTATTTTTTGATTTCCAAAGGCTGGAATAATCAAACAGAGTAACATTAAAATTCGCAACATATAATCAATCCTTAGACAAAAAAGCCCACAATAAAAATGTACTCTATATAACAGACTTCCAGGAAGTCCCATATCATAATCTTTAATTATTATTACTTCATAATATAAACTTTAAATATTGATTAAATAATTATTTTTTCCGACTGATTTTTAAGAGAAATCTATAAAAAAAGCTAAAAGAATTGGTTAAATTATCATTCGATAATCCCAAAAGTGAAAGCAGACCAATGGATTAGACTTTATATGGCAGTATGCAATCCCAAAATCTATAAATATTTTTGCCTTGGCCCTACTCCCATTATCGGGATAGTTGAAGACACTAAAACAGGGTGTGATTTCGTTTCCAAAATCGTGGATGCACTAGAAAAAACAGAATGGATAAAGTTGACATGCCCCAAGAGGGGCATGTTTCAACAAAAGTTTATATGAGATTTTGGATGTGGCGTTCTATGACTTGAACCGACTGGTCAATTTTAGATGGATCAGTTCCTCCGGCTTGTGCCATATCGGGTCTACCACCTCCCCCTTTACCACCGACAATCTCGGCTGCGAGTCTGGCTAGGTCCACCGCATTAATTCGGCTAACCAAATCGTCAGTAACTCCGACGACGATGGCCACTTTATCCTCTACATGACTGGTAACAACGATCACCCCGGATTGGATTTGTTGTTTGAGCTGATCGACTAAAGGTTTTAATTCCTTGGCTGGGACATCCTTAAGTTGGCGGTTTATGAAATTGATAGAGCCAACTTGGCGCAGAGCATCATCAGTTTTTTGGTCTGATCCGATGAGCGCCAGTTGTTTCCTCATCTCGGAGACTTGTTTTTCCAGCTGGCGTTTTTCATCCATAAGGACTGAGAGTTTTCCAAACACCTCGTTCACTGGTGCTTTAACTAATTCTGCTGTTTGTCTCATAAGATGTTCTGTTTTATTCACATGCTTTATGGCAGCAAGACCCGTCAATGCCTCAATACGTCGTACGCCTGCTGAAACGCCTGACTCATTAATGATTTTAAACAGCCCAATATCTCCGGTTCGATTGACGTGGGTACCGCCACATAATTCAACAGAAAAGGGAGAATGAGCATCAAGTCCCATAGTCAGAACACGCACCTCTTCAGCATACTTTTCACCAAACAAAGCTATCGCACCCTTTGCAATCGCTTCATCGGTTTTCATGATGTGTGTTTCAACAGGCGAATTGGCGATGACTTGCTCATTGACCAAAGTTTCTACCATGGACAACTCTTCCAAGGTCAAGGGCTTAGTATGAGTAAAATCAAAGCGAAGGCGATCAGGGGCTACTAAAGATCCTTTTTGAGTTACATGTTGACCAAGCTTAAGCCTAAGAGCTCCATGCAGCAAATGGGTAGCGGAGTGATTAGCACGAATTTGATTGCGACGCTGATCATCAACTTGAAGTTTAACCAGGTCATTGACTGAGATCGCACCATCTTGAACCGTTCCAATGTGGATAAGAAGATTTGCCTTTTTGATCGTATCTTCAATAACAATGGATCCTTTTGATGAGCTGATTACGCCTGTATCCCCTACCTGACCACCCGATTCCCCATAAAAAGGGGTTTGATTTGAAACCAAATATACTTTTTGGCCTTGAGTTGCCTGATCTCTGGGCATTAAGGTTTCATCCAAAATCGCTTGAACCATGCCTTCAGCTTGAGTGCTCTGATGACCTAGAAATTCGCTTGCTCCATGAGTCTGGTAAAGATCGAACCATATCTGTTCATTTTTAGCATCGCCACTGCCAGACCAAGCAGCCCGAGCAGCAGCTTTTTGCTCAGCCATGGCCGCCTCAAATCCAGCTAAATCCACACTCTTATTGAGTTGGCGCAAAACATCTTGGGTTAAATCGAGGGGAAAACCATAAGTGTCATAAAGCTTAAACGCTACCTCTCCCGCAAGAGCTTGTTGAGAGGATAACTTTGCGGTTTCCTCCTCCAATAAGCGTAAGCCTCTTTCCAAAGTTTGACGGAATTTATCCTCTTCAAGCTTTAAGTTTTCTTTGATCATGGCTTCCGCTCGAGCTAACTCTGGATAGGCTCCCCCCATAACTTCTACCAAGCGGGGGACCAGGCGATGCATAAGTGGTTCTTTAGCCCCCAATAAATGAGCATGACGCATGGCTCTGCGCATAATGCGACGCAACACATAGCCACGTCCTTCATTGCTTGGCATGACACCATCGGCTAAAAGAAACGAACAAGCACGTAAATGATCAGCAATGACGTTGTGGGATTGGCGATGAAGTTCTTGGCTTTTACCAGTCAATTCAACAGAAGCTTGAATCAAATCTTGAAATAGGTCTGTATCAAAATTGTTATGATTCCCTTGAAGAATGGTAGCCATGCGTTCAATACCCATCCCTGTGTCTACAGAAGGTTTGGGTAATTTGATGCGCGTACCATCGGCCATTTGTTCATATTGCATGAAAACGAGGTTCCAAAATTCAATGAATCGATCGCCATCTTCATCGGCACTCCCGGGAGGGCCTCCTGGAATTCCTTCCCCGTGGTCGTAAAATAATTCCGTACACGGACCGCAAGGACCTACATCTCCCATGGACCAAAAGTTATCGGAAGTGGCGATACGGATAATCCGTTCATCAGGCAGGCCAGCAATCTTACGCCAAAGAGTAGCGGCTTCTTCGTCTTCTGCATAAACCGTGACCAGGATTCTGCTCTTGTCCAAGCCAAATTCCTTAGTGGATAAATTCCATGCGAACTGAATGGCTTCCTCTTTAAAATAATCGCCAAAGGAGAAATTGCCGAGCATTTCAAAAAAAGTGTGATGACGGGCCGTATACCCAACATTCTCTAAATCGTTATGCTTACCACCAGCACGAACACATTTTTGTGCTGTTACGGCCCGATGATAGGGACGCTTTTCCGCACCAATGAAGACATCTTTAAATTGAACCATCCCAGCGTTGGTAAACAATAAGGTAGGATCATTGGTAGGAACAAGGGAGCTAGAGGCTACGTGTTCATGGCCTTCTTGTTTAAAGAAGTTTATAAAAGTTGAGCGAATATCAGTTATACTACGCATTGTCATCACATTATCAATTAACCATTATAGTTTCTATTTACGGTGATCCTACAAACCAACTTTCTTGGAAAATCTAAGGGGCATGGCCATCCATCGCCCCAGAATTATTCCACCCACTTATCTTAAGCATTTACTGCCCTGACGGGGGTAAGGATAGAATTTGTCATGACATTCCAAGAGAAATTAGCTTACGACCTAAGCGGCTTCTCCTAGAGAATCAGCTCCCCCAATCATTTGATCAGCAACAAGACCAGCATTGTCCCGAATGGATCTTTCAATCTGGTTCATGACCTCGGGATTGTCCTTTAAGAAAGTTCGGGTCGATTCCCGCCCTTGACCAATCCTTTGGCTACCATAGGAATACCAAGATCCGGCCTTATCTAAAATCCCTGCTTGGACGCCAAGATCAATCATTTCGCCCGTTTTAGAAATACCTTCCCCATACATAATTTCAAAATCTACAACTTTGAAGGGGGGAGCCATTTTATTTTTAACCACTTTAACGCGTGTTTGGTTGCCAATCACTTGATCTTTGTCTTTGATGGATCCAATACGACGAATATCCAGACGCACAGAAGCATAGAATTTTAAGGCATTACCACCTGTAGTTGTTTCAGGGTTACCAAACATCACCCCAATCTTTTGACGGATTTGGTTAATAAAGATAACCATACAATTGGTCTTACTAATAGAGCCGGCTAATTTACGCAGAGCTTGGCTCATGAGACGGGCTTGAAGTCCCATATGAGAATCCCCCATGTCCCCTTCTAATTCAGCTTTTGGAACAAGGGCTGCCACGCTGTCGACCACTAGCACATCAATAGCACCACTGCGCACCAAGGTGTCAGCAATCTCAAGGGCTTGCTCGCCAGTATCGGGCTGTGAGATGATCAAATCATCAATATTAACCCCAAGTTTTTTGGCATAAGCAGGATCAAGCGCGTGTTCTGCATCGATGAAAGCACAAACACCTCCAGCCTTTTGAGCTTCTGCCACAACATGAAGGGTAAGCGTTGTTTTACCTGAAGATTCAGGTCCATAAACTTCAATAATACGTCCTTTGGGCAATCCGCCTATACCAAGGGCAATATCGAGACCAAGAGAACCCGTGGAAATAATTTCTGCATCCACAGTTTCTCTTTGTCCAAGACGCATCACAGATCCTTTCCCAAAAGCTCGTTCAATTTGGGAAAGCGCTGCATCAAGGGCCTTTAGGCGATCACCGCGATTAGATGATGAATCGGTTAAACTCATGGGTATCCTCCATTGTCCTATCAAGCATTTATGCTTGGATTATCTCTATTGACTGTTAACACTTCTTTGACTTTGGATGCTAGGTCTTTTAGCGTAAATGGTTTGGGTAAAAAGTGTATTTTAGCATCATAATCTAGATTTTTTCTGAAAGTATCTTCGGTATAACCAGAGATGAAAATGGTTTTGGCATCGGGATGAAGGTCACGAATCCGTTTACTTAAGGTCGGACCATCCATTTTCGGCATAACAACATCGGTGACCAAAACGTCAAATTTCTCTCCCCGATTAATGAGCTCCAAGGCGGCATCACCACTGGGAGCTTCAAGAACACGATACCCTTTTTCACGTAAAGCCCGTGCACTAAACATTCTAACAGCATCTTCATCTTCAACCAACAAAATAGTGCCCCCGCCAGTCAAATCTGTCATCAAGGGTTCTATTTTTTCTATCTCTTGCTCAACGGGACCAGCAAACCGGGGGAGTAATATCTTAAACGTAGTTCCTTTGTTGACTTCGCTATCCACCAAAACAAAGCCACCTGTTTGTTTGACGATTCCGTAAACAGTGGAAAGTCCCAGTCCTGTTCCTTGACCTACTTCTTTCGTTGAAAAGAAGGGTTCAAAAATGAACTCCAAATGCTCTGGGGCAATACCAGCACCAGTATCAATGACTTCAATGGCCACATAATCGCCTTTAGGAATCAAGTCATGACCTACCCGTTGCTGGTGGGCACAATGAACATTCGTGGTTCTAATGGTCAGCGTTCCTCCATGAGCCATAGCATCGCGAGCATTCACCACAAGATTAATAATAACTTGTTCTAATTGACTGGCGTCCACCTTTACAGGCCACAAATCCCGACCATGGATCATAGTCAACTCGATACCAGCACCAATTAGACGACGAAGCAGTGTAGAAACCTCAACCAAATTGTCTGTAATGTTGACAACTTTGGGCTGAAGTGTTTGCTGACGCGAGAAAGCAAGCAGTTGGCGCACCAAGTTAGCGGCTCTGTTAGCATTTTGCTTAATTTGAACCACATCATTGTAAGAGGGGTCATTGGGCAGATAACGTTGGAGCAACAAGTCACAATATCCAATCATCGCTGTAAGTAAGTTATTAAAGTCGTGAGCAATGCCCCCAGCCAACTGGCCCACAGCTTGCATTTTTTGAGATTGGATAAATTGTCCTTCCATGCGTTTTTGCTCGGATATATCAATAAATTGGAGCATTAATTCTTGACGTTGAGATTTTTGCCTTGGCTTGGAGGCATAAGCGGTGGTGTGGATTTTATCACCGTCAAACCGTATCTCAAAAGGTGAAATGCGTGTGCGACTTTCAAAGGCTCTCTTAATTTTGCCCATCACATCCCGTCTCTTTGCTGGATGAACGAGGTCACCAAAATTACCTTTTAAATTTGCATTCCCGAGGAGAGAAGCAAAAATGGGGTTGAAGGCAATAATTGTACCATTCTCATCTAAAAGAACGGCTGGGATCGGCGCATCGAGATAAGCCACATCTTGAATGAAATCCTGATCATTTTGTGGAATGGAGATTTGATCCACGCGACAGAGAATAGTTGGACGCGCTTTGGTCTGTGGGTCCTCTTCTGGTATATACATGATAGCTTTATAGCCAGATCCAGACTTGTTTTGAACCCGCACTAGGCCCTTTGACGAATCAGATTCCTTAATAAATTCGTGAATAGGCCTACTGATGACATGATCTTTGGGTACATCCAACCATTGGGACAAGGTAGAGTTGAGTCCTAAGATATTGCCTTGACGGCTGCTGTAAAAAAGACCAAAAGGAGCATTATCAATGAATTTTTCTAACAAATCATAACTGTGGCGCAGTTGACTATAATTCTCAAAATGAGGTGTCAAATCTCTCAAAATGAGAACCATACTATTTTTTTCAAAGGGTGTTAAACTAAAGAGCCACCACTTTTGGTCTTGCCCCAGTCCATTCCCCCCTCCATGGAAGAGAATTTCACATCGTTGATGTCCTTGTATCGCTTCTTGGATTTGTGAAGCAATTTTAGAATCGGCTACCCGAGCTAAGAGTTTTCGCTGAAATTCCATTAAATTGGGATAGGTATTCGGATGGGTTGTCCAGGTCACATATCCTAGACTATCCACCATAACAGCTTCAATGGGTGGAGCAAGAGCTGAGATACCAGCTTGGACAAAACTTAATTTCTCATGGAGTTGATGTCGGGTATGAATAAGGCGCACCCAGTAGGTAAGGATGAGGAGAGAAATAATTCCAATAACCAGCAAGCTAATGGCTTGGAATAAATCATGAATGTGAAGACTCAAATAACCAAATGCCAAGGCCCAAATTAGGGTTGCGACAATGAAAAATGTTGAGGCAACAAACCTCATGATAGTACCTACTCTTAATCATTTGTTAACTCTATGGTAACCTAAAGTCTGAATTAGAACAGAATAAAAATGATTGATGAGTTGAAGAGATAAACAAAGAGCCTTTAGAGACCCTTTGTTTATTTAAAACATGGAAAATTAAACCTTAATCTTCAGGTTTATCGATGGTTTCATCTACAGACTCGGCCTCTGAAACTTGCCCCTCATCCTGAGTATCTTCTTCCTCTTCTTGGATTTGATCACCAGGAATATGGCTGACGGCCACCACATGCTCATCATCATTGACCCGGAAAACGATTACTCCTTGAGTGCGTCTTCCGGCAATACGAATATCTTCTACAGGACAACGGATCAATTTTCCAGCATCAGTCACGAGCATAATTTGGTCATGAGATTCTACAGGGAAAGACGCAACCACCCCCCCATTGCGGGCATTGACCACGATACTATCAATACCCACACCGCCTCGACCGGTGGTACGATATTCGTAGGCCGAAGAACGTTTACCATAACCATTTTCTGTAATGGTTAAAATAAACTGTTCAGCTTCAGCCAATTCACGGAACCGGTCTGGAAGCAGTTGGGGTAAGTCCTGAGGTAAGTCAGATCCATTCTCTTCTGCCGTCTCATCATCTAAAAGTTGACGCGCCTTGGAGGCTTGACGTAAGTAAAGATCCCGTTCCTCTGTGTTCATATTAGATTGGCCCAAGATCGTCATACTGATCACTTTATCCCCCTGGGCTAAGCGAATACCTCTGACCCCATTGGAATCGCGTCCAGCAAAAACCCGAACCTCATCCACGTTGAAACGAATACATTTACCCTGTTGGGTTGACAGCATCACGTCATCATTCTCTGTGCATGCTAGAACCGAGATCAGGTCTTCACCCGCATCCAACTTCATTGCGATTTTGCCGTTGGATTTAATGTTCAAGAAATCACTTAAACGGTTACGTCGAACATGCCCTAAGGAAGTCGCAAACATAACAAACATTTCTTGCCATTGGCTTTCATCTTCCGGCATCACCATCACGGTGGAAATGGTCTCCCCTTCCGATAAAGGCAATAAATTGACCATGGGGCGACCCTTGGATTGGGGATTACCTAAGGGCAAACGATAGGCCTTTAACTGATAAACCCTTCCTAAAGAGGTGAAGAACAGGACTGGGCTGTGGGTATTGGCAACGAACACATCGCTTACCAAATCCTCTTCTTTGGTTGTCATACCAGAGCGGCCCTTACCGCCTCGTTTTTGTGAGCGATAGGTAACCAGCGGTACACGCTTAATATATCCGCCCATACTCACGGTCACGACCATGTCTTCCCGTTGAATGAGATCTTCCATATCAATGGATAAATCTCCTTCCTCAATTTCGGTACGACGGGGACTGGCAAATTGATTTTTGATCTCGAGGAATTCTCGCTTCATAATATCAAGCACACGAACACGAGAACTTAAAATATCCAGATAATCTTCAATAGCTTTCGCTAATTCATTAAGTTCACTGGCAATCTTATCTCGCTCTAGTCCAGTTAAGCGGTGCAAGCGTAAATCGAGAATCGCTTGAGCTTGAGTCTCAGAGAGATGATAGGTTCCATCCTCGGCCAATTCATTGCCTGGCTCATCAACAATTTTGAGCAAAGGCGTAACCGTCTGGGCGGGCCAAGGACGGGCAAGCAACTGCTCTTTCGCCGTTTGACGATCAGGAGCTGATTTAATGAGTGTTATAATGGGATCAATATTAGCAACGGCAATGGACAAGCCAACCAACACATGGGCCCGTTCCCTTGCTTTGCCAAGTTCAAAGCGTGTGCGACGTAAAATAACATCTTCTCTGAATTCTAAAAACGCATCCAGAATACGCTTTAAGGACATTTGCTCAGGTCGACCATGGTAAATGGCCAACATATTAATGCCAAAAGATGTCTGCAAAGGCGTATAACGATACAACTGGTTGAGTACCACATCAGCCACAGCGTCACGTTTGAGTTCGATGACGACCCGAACCCCGTCCCGGTCCGATTCATCGCGTAAATCTGAAATTCCTTCAATGATCTTTTCTTTGACCACTTCAGCAATGCGTTCAATCATCCGTGACTTATTAACCTGGAAAGGAATTTCATCAATGATGATCGCTTCCCGCTCGCCACGAATGGTCTCGGTATGGCTTTTACCTCGAATAACAATAGACCCACGGCCGGTGCGAAATGCCTCAATAATCCCGGTTCTACCCACAATAATACCCCCTGTGGGAAAATCAGGACCAGCCACATAGCGCATTAAATCTTCAACAGTCAGATCAGGATTATCAATCAAAGCGCAGCACGCATCAATCACCTCACCCAAATTATGGGTTGGAATGTTGGTGGCCATACCTACGGCAATACCGTTACCACCATTGACCAAAATGTTGGGGAATTTGGCTGGCAATACTTTAGGCTCAACGGTTGAATCATCATAGTTGGGTTGAAAATCCACCGTCTCTTTATCGATGTCCTGCAATAACTCATGAGATGAACGGCTCATGCGTGCTTCGGTATAACGGGATGCTGCGGGAGGATCGCCGTCCATAGAACCAAAGTTTCCTTGCCCATCAATGAGAGTTAGGCGCAAAGAAAAGTCTTGGGCCATGCGAACCATAGCATCATAGATGGCCATATCACCGTGAGGGTGATATTTACCCATCACATCTCCTACCGTACGAGCAGATTTACGGTATGGCCGGTTGTAATCATTCCCAGCCTCATTCATCGCATACAAGATTCGGCGATGGACTGGCTTTAAGCCATCTCGCACATCCGGCAGGGCCCGGGAAACAATCACGCTCATGGCATAATCCAGATATGAGCGCTTCATTTCCTCTTCAATAGCTACAGGCTTAATATCAGTAGTTTGGACAGACGTACTGGTCATTGGTTTTATATTCTCAGTTAGATCGGTGCATTCAGTTTAACGAGATGAGAGACGTTTAGAAAGGGACTTCATCATCTAAAATGTCGATATTGGATGGTCCAGACAAATTACTTGAAGGACCTGAACCTGAAAATGATTCATATCCATACTCTTCACCGCCAGCGCCACGCCCTTCTAACATGGTAAGCTCGCCCCTAAAACGCGGTATGACCACTTCGGTGGTGTAACGCTCTTGTCCTTGTTGATCGGTCCATTTGCGAGTCTGTAATTGACCTTCCAAATAAACCTTTGCGCCTTTTTTCAAATAGCGCTCAGCTACGTCCGCAATGCGTTCATTGAAAATAACCACACGATGCCATTCGGTACGATCTCGTCGTTCCCCAGAGGATTTGTCCTTCCAGGATTCACTGGTCGCAAGGGCTATATTGACGATTTTTGTGCCATCAGGGCTATGTCGAACTTCGGGATCTCGTCCAAGATTGCCGACTAAAATGACTTTGTTGATGGATCCAGCCATGAGTTTCTCCTTGTAATCCTTTATGTTATTAATACAAGAAACTCATAACAGAAGCCATGTTTTTTCTTGTCTTGATGAACCTTGGATCAATCCATGGCCGGATTCCCTGGTCTTGTACAAACGACGAAGAGAAAATAAATTGATTTTATGGAAAAAAGGGAAAATTTATACACCTTGCCACGATGAAAATGAAAATTTTGGGGGATCATGATCCCCCACGAGTTATTTAGAACTAAACCAGCTTGGCAGGATGTATGAAAAGAATCCACTTGAGCCATTGGATAGAGAAGCAGACTCTTGTTTGGTCTCCTCTTCTTTCTCAACTTGATGAGCCTTAAGGTGTTGCAAAGAAGGCTGTGCAGTTTGCGAATCCTCAATCCAAATTCTTTTCGTAGCCATATCTGAATCACACAGAACCATAACGCTAAGATAAGGTTTATGACGTTCCGAGATCATTATGTTTTCCGTCACCTTACTTTTAACCCAACCCCACCCCTGAGATACAGAAATGGTGACCTTAGCCTTTTTATCCGGAAAGAGCGCTTGAGATTTTATGGTATTTTCAAGGATTCCTGCCAGATCATCAGTCAGTAAACTGTTATCTTGCACTATCAAGTTGAAAGGTTTAAATCGACCATTCAATCCTGATAAAATCGTGACAATATTATCATTGTTGACCCCCCAACCCGTAAGATCCAGGGACTCTAATCTAGGTTGACGCTGAATGAATTTTTTGAGCTCTTCCACTGATTCAGCCTCCAGAGGGGTTGGCTCCCGACTCTCTGGCAAGAAGCCATTATCTTTATTAAGCATGAGACTGGTAAGTTGAGTCGATTGAATGCTTCTTAAGATCCCTTTCAAACCAGCATTGGTGAAGCGATTATTTGATAACTCGAGATGCTTTAATGCAATATTTTGGCTTAAGAAGGGATACATTTCTATCACTTGAGGATCTTGTAACCCTGTGTTGTGACCCCCGGTTGCATCTGAATATAGAGCACCCCATATCCTTAATTCGGGGATCTGGGTCAAAGCATTAACCCCCTTTAAAATGAACGCCCATTGTTCGGGCAAATAGTCTTGCTGCGTGCTAAACTCAAATCTTTCCAGACCTTGGCCGAAATCTCTGAGATAATTTGCGATTCTTTCTAGAAAGCCATTGAGAACTAAGTCTAAATTGAGCACTAAGTGTCTTAAGCTTTTCTGATTGGAAAGAGCCTCCATAAATTCTTTGACATAAACATTATCATCTTCTCCATGATAAAGAATTGTCTGGATTTCAAGTTCTCTGAAGCTTGTACCGCTTTTTAAGATTGGCAAAAACTCACGCAAGGATATACCTTTAAAATTACCTTTAAAACTGGTCAAAGCTTTGTTTTTCAAGGTGTTGATAAGGGAAGGCAAGTTACCTGTATAGAGTACATCAATATAAAGTTGATCCAAAATCTTGTTTTCAGCTAAATTCTGAGGAAGGACAATACCATCGAAACCACCGATACAATAATTGGCAAGTTGCTTTATTTTATTGCTAATTTCCAAGGAGCCTAGAAATAGATCCCAACCCGATCCCCCAAGAAGAGTTATTTCTTGCAGAGCACTAAAATTAGGATGACCTGTAATTTTTGATACGTCTAATTGCTCAAAACGAGGACCATCGAGCGTCAGATTTTGAGGGGCAAAGGCCAACAAATTAAGAATATCCTGGGTTTGAATGGGGACTGGAGGAAAAGCCACCAATAGATCATTAACTTGGTCAAGACCTGATTCTCTCAAATCTTCCAACATTTCAGGACTGTAAACGATTCTTACCTGACCTTTTTGAGCAACAGCACCTAAATCTGAGGTGACAATTTCTTTATAAAAGGGATTATTAGGATAATATCCGCCAAGAGCAGCATAAATAAGACTTGGCATAATTTTAGACTGTTTATGGATAGGTAAGCTTCGCACTTCTCCTTCAACTTCTGGTTGCATCATCCTCCGTTTGACGGATGGATGGTCGAAAGAAAAACCGGGTATTGCTTGTGTTTGTTCCATGCCAAACGCAGGGCTCCATCCTATGATGGTGCTAGCTGTTAATAATAAGACTTTGACTGAATTCATCATTACCCCTAAATTAAACAAAAATTATTATAATATCAGAGCATTTTAGATAAATTTTTTCAACAATATTGGGTGATTTTATTTTTGTTTATTATATATATTATTTTGACTTTATTAAAAACTCAATTAATCCGGATGTAATTGTAAAAGAACCTGTCTAGAACCTGCCTCATAAGGGGTAAAATGATAAGATAAACATTTTTAAAAATGTCATCACGAGCTTTCGCAGAGCGCTCAGTGATCATGGAAATTTTTGGATTTATTGTTACTTTGCTTCTTACAAAACCACCTCAATGAGACTTGTTTGGCACTTATGAGACAGGTCGAAAAAGGAGAGGTGGCCTTATTCTTTAGAGCCCCTCTTTAGGTATATTGATCAACAAAGTTCACCAATTCTTGCAATGCTTCTTTATTCGACTGGTTCATCCCCCGAACGATGGTATCGGTCTCCAAACTTGCAATTTGATGACTCCTTTGAATGGATTTAGCTGCTACAACGGATCGATCATTCACTCGAATCAATTGAACATAGTATTCAACTACAGCTTTTGCAGGCACAGTTTTTTGATCCACCCAAAATTGGCGTACGTCCATTTTAATGGCGTAATCCGGGATGAATCCGTCCATACTCCGGGATGTGGCTTTAAAGGCTGAGGTATTTTGTAAGGAATAGACCACAGTGTCTTGCACTAAGTTTCCCAGACGATCGGCCCATTCCATATCGGCGTAGTAATCAATGACGTGGCCTTTGGGAATAAGGGCGACCCGTTGATTATCAAGAGGTGGATAGACAGATGGAAGATCTACCACCAGTTGCCACATCTGGGGCTTAGACATTTCCTGTTTGGGTAGTGGGTCTAAGACAAATTTCTTTGGAGCTTCTCCTGGATTCGGAATAAGAGAGCATCCGCTAAGGGTTAGAAGTAAGGGAAGAATATACATTAATTTCATCGGACTTTTACCCCCTGTTTGGGATCATTATAAAGGAATCGAGAAGGACTACGTTCAAGGGATTCACTGACCCTTCGCACTGCAGCAAAAGCATCTCGCCCTTCTTGAAGGAATTTTTGAAACGAAGAAACCCCCATGGTTGATAAATCTTTTAACCCTTTACGATTTTCTTGAAGCACCCCATTAAACTCTTTCATGGTTTCAGTAAACGCACGGGTCAGATTCTCAATTTCCATAAGAATGGTGGTAGGCTTATCCTTGTTGGGCACCATTAGAGCAGTAATTTGCTGTAAGTTTTTCAGCGTTTCGGTTAAGGCTTTGCGATTATCTTCATGCAGCACAGCACGCAAATCATCCACCATAGTGGTTAGTCGGGCCAATAATTCAGGCATGGATCCAGCCACTTGTTCTAATAAAGAAGATTTTGAGGGAATCACAGGACGCGGTCTTCCAGGCGTTGATTTTAAAAGGGGGCTTGCTTGTGTTCCCCCATGAATTTGGATAATGGAAACCCCGGTCAAACCTTGGGTTTCAAGGCTTGCCAAAGAATCTTGCTTAATGGGCACATCTTGATTGATACGAATACGTACCAATATTTTTTCCACATTGGTCGGATCAATGACAATATCATGAACACTACCGATGGGAACCCCTCGATAATTAACCACGCTCCCCTTTTTCAAACCGGAAACCGATCCATCGAAATAAATATCATATTCAGTCATACGCTCCCTGAACCCAGCATTACTCAACCAGATGAGGAACACAACCATTGCGAGCAAAAAACTTAAAACGAATCCACCGACTAGGGCATAATTGGAGCGCGTTTCCATGCTACTTTCTCCTCATCTAAAGTAACGTTCCCCCCGTGTTCCATGGAAATATTCACGAATCCACGGATGAGGGTTTTTGGCTACTTCATTTACCGTACCTGTAATAACTTTATGATCTACCAGTACAGCTATACGATCACAAATTTGAACGAGACTATCAAGGTCATGGGTTACCATGACCACTGTCATCCCTAACTCTTTTTGCAGACGCCGCACCAATTGATCAAATCCTGCTGCACTAATGGGATCAAGGCCAGAGGTAGGTTCATCTAAAAACAAAATTCTAGGATCCATGGCCAGCGCACGGGCTAAGGCTGCTCGCTTAATCATCCCTCCCGATAACTGTGAAGGGTATTTTTCAGCTGTCTCTTTGGGCAATCCAACCATAGCGATCTTTAGTTGAGCAATTTCATAACTTAACCGAGGAGATAATTTAGCCACTTCCCTTAAAGGGATCATAATATTTTCAGCCACGGTTAAGGCTGACAGTAAAGCGCCATGTTGAAAGAGTACACCCATCTGGCTTACGGGCCGCCGGTCAAGGCGATGATAAATGATTTTACCTTTCTGGGGTTTATTCAATCCAATCATGTAACTTAACAAGACTGACTTTCCCGATCCTGATCCCCCCACTATCCCTAAAACTTCACCCTCAAAGACGTGTAAATTTAATTGATCATGGATGACCTGAGGGCCAAATTTTGTGGATAGGTTTTGAACTTCAAGAATTGGATGCATGGCTTATAAATTCAACGATGAAAAGAGGATCGACATAAATGCATCACAGACAATCACTAGGAAAATGGACTCAACCACCGACTGGGTTGTCATTTTCCCCACGCTTTCCGCACTCCCTTTGACCTGAAGACCACGAAAACATCCTACCAACGCGATAATAATGGCAAACAAAGGGGCTTTGCTCATACCAACCCAAAACGTAGACAAAGTGACGGCTTTACGAAATTGATCCCATAGGAGTACAGGTGACAATTCCATAATGAGGCGAACAATGACAATCCCGCCGACCATTCCCATAATGATGGCAAAAAACACCAACAATGGCAAAGCAATCAGCAAGGCAATCATGCGGGGAATAACCAAAACACTAATGGGATTGAGACCTAACATGCGGATGGCATCAATTTCTTGATTCAAGGCCATGGTCCCAATTTCAGCTGTATAAGAACTCCCGGTACGACCAGCCACGACAATGGAAGTAATTAAGACCGCTATTTCCCGCAAAATGGCAATGCCCAGAAAATCAATGGTATAGATTTGTGCCCCGAATCGACTGAGCTGGTTTATCCCCTGATAGGCTAAGACGGCGCCAATCAAAAAAGAAATTAACCCAATAATGGGGATTGCACGCACCCCAACCATTTCCACATGATGATAAACAGAAACCCAACGCACCCCTCTTTGGCCCGGTTTTAACAATCTCAAACGGGTGATAATCACTTCACCGAGAAAACTACCCAAAGCCAGGATGGTCGCCCATAATTCAAAAAACTTTTTCCCGGTATTTTCAAGAAGGGTATAGACATTCCAGACAGCTTTCTCTGGCAAGAGGACAGAGTCAGCGGCCAGATATTCTTGAATTCTTTTTCCGTAAAGGGAGGATGGGAAGATTATTTGATCAGATTGTTCTTCTAGGGTTTTAAAAAACCGGCTTAGCAACCACAGTCCAGCTGTATCGGCAGAAAACGTCTTATCAAATGTGATTCGAAAAGGAGAAGACGGACGTTTTAGGGTTAAGTTGGATAATTTTTTTTCCCATAAAGACAATTTTTGGGTAACCCAAGCTCCCATGACATGGATTTCAATGTCATGGTCTTTATAAACAATACGAAGATTTGGCGGTTTTAAATTTTCGTTAAACAAAGTTTTGATAATAAATAAAGGGTCTATATGTGGAAAATTATTGCATATTCTTTAATCATAGGCTATAGACCAACTTAAGATATTTACTGAGAAAGATGAGACCGATGAAAAACGATATTCATCCCGATTATCATGAAATTACTGTTGTCATGACAGATGGGACCAAATTTACCACCCGCTCCACCTACGGAAAGCCTGGTGATACCCTTCAATTGGATGTGGATCCTAAGTCCCACCCCGCTTGGACCGGTGCCGGTCAACGCTTGGTTGATACCGCTGGTCAAATCAGCAAGTTCGCCAAACGCTTCAGTGATTTTGGTGTTAAGAAATAACATTTCTTAAATAATTACAAATATTAAAAGGCCGCTTTATTCGAAGCGGCTTTTTTATTGTCTTTGAATTCAGGGAAAATCCGAGACCTTAACGTCTTTTTAAATAATTTTTTCTATTTTTTAAGATAGGACTTGTTTTAAAAGGCGTATGTCATGATGAACCGTATAACCCTAAGCATTGCCATCTTCCTTGGCCTTGCTCTATTCTCGATCCCCAGTGAAGCCTTTCTTGGTAAGAAGAAAGAATCAGAGTTTATCAAAGTAGTGGGAAAGAACCTGCCACCAAATAAGCGCAAACCTCCAGCAGTCTCTAAAGATCGCCCCGTCGTGGTCATATCCATTGATGGTGGGGGCGTGAGAGGTATTATTCCCACCATTATGATTGATAAAATTGAAAAAGCACTACGAAAAGACATTACAAAAGTAGGGGATGTTTTCACAGGAACGTCTGCTGGATCCATTGTGATTGGATTGTTAAATATTCCAGGTAAAGATGGTAAACCTTTGTTCACAGGGGAAAAAGCTTTGATAGAAAGCACAAAAATTATCAAAGAAATTTTCCATAATTCGGCCAAAAGAACAATCCGTACCTTAGGTGGTTTGGCTGGATCTAAGTATAGTGCTAAACCTTTAGAAAAATATTTGAAGGAATATGCAAAAACAACGACAGTTGGAAATACTATTAAGCCTGTAGTCATTACATCTGTAGATATTACCACCAATAAGCCTTATATTTTTAGCACCTTCAATGCTATTAAAAACCCTCCATCAAATAATCTACCCTTGTGGATAGCCATTCGTGCATCCACAGCAGCGCCAACCTATTTCAAACCTATAGGTATTGAAACAGTCGATGAAGAACAGTACCGTTTAGTTGACGGTGGTCTGGTGGCTAACAACCCCGAAATGCTTGGCCTTTTTCACGCAACTGCCCTTTATCCCAAACACAAAAAATTTATTGTGATTTCCCTTGCTACAGGCAAACCTGCTATTAAAAGAAAAATTCCCATCAAAGGTAATAATGCTGGATCGCTTTTTCAAATGCTAAAGCCAACCATCGAAGGATCTCTTGATTCCCAAGCGGATTTGAGTTCTGAAATGATGGCATTAATGACCGCTGGCAAACACATGAGTGTGGAATACCATCGCATTAATGTAGAAGTACCAAAGGCCTGTGCTGCTCTTGATAATGCCAGCGATAAAAATTTAGCTTGCTTGAAAAAAGTTGCTCTCGAGCGAGTTGAGCAATCAGATTTCCAAAATATGGTCGCATCTTTAAAGCGTGTTACAACCCCACAACTCGCCTCTCATCGTGCAGTGGACGGGGATAAAGAGGAAGAAGAGGAAGAAGACGAAGTCGACGAAGAAGAAGATGAAGACGACGAAGAAGAGTAAACGAGCTCTTCATTCATCGCCACCCCGTGAGTCCCCCTCACGGGGTTTTTTTAAAGTTTGAAAGAGCTGCAAAGCACGGTGTCGAGCTTGATCATGATCCACTATAGGATAGGGATAGGTTTGTCCTAGAATCACCCCATAAGAGGCAAGACGCTGTTTGGAAGCTGTCCAAGGCTTATGGATCAGATCCTTGGGAAGATTAGCCAGTTCAGGGATCCATTCACGAACATAATGCCCTTCAGGATCAAATTTTTCCCCCTGAAGCACGGGGTTGAAGATGCGAAAATAAGGTGCGGCATCTGCCCCACACCCGGCAACCCACTGCCAACTGGCACTGTTATTGGCAAGATCGGCATCTACCAAAGTATCCCAAAACCACTCTTCCCCCTTCTGCCAAGGCAGCAGGAGATCTTTGACCAAGAAAGAGGCGACAAGCATGCGTACTCGGTTGTGCATCCATCCAGTGCGCCAAAGTTGACGCATGCCCGCATCCACAATGGGATAACCGGTTAATCCTTGTTGCCAGGCCTTCAACAGGTCAGGTGCTTCTTGCCAAGGAAACACTTCAAAGGAAGCGCGTAGTGGTTTTTCAGGGATAAAGGGAAAATGGTAAAGCAAATGATAAGAGAATTCCCGCCACCCCATTTCGGAGAGAAAACTTTGACCTCCCTGATGAGTCTTACTGTCATGGGCCATGACCGTGTGAAGGCGATGCCAGATGACACGGGGACTAATCTCACCCCAACGTAAATGGGGAGAAAGCATGGATGTAGCATTGGTAGCCGGGTAATTACGCTTGTCTTTGTAACTCTCTACATGATGGTCAAGAAAAGCATCCAACCGGTCGAGAGCCCCTTTTTCTCCGGGATGCCAGGTTTCCCTTAATCCTTGAGCCCAATCGGGGTGCGTTGGCAGCAATGCCCAAGAAGAAAGAGGGTCACTGGCAACCGAATAGGTTGGTATATGTTCAGGTGCCCCAAGAGGCGCCTCAGGATTTAAAAAAGCAAGGCATGCTTTCCAAAAGGGTGTGAAAACTTGATAAGGAAGGCCTTGTTTGGTTTGCAGAGTCCAAGGCTCTACTAAAAGGTGACTATTAAAAGAGCGTACATCTAGGCCTTGGCTTTTCAAAGTCTCTTTAATGTGGGAATCCGTTCTAATACCTGAGGGATCATATCGCCGACTCCAAAAAACGCCCGTGGCCCCTGATTCTTGGATGACTTGCCTTAAAACCTGAAGTGGGTCTCCTCGTCGTAAAATGAGACTTCCTCCACGCTTTTGAATGTCCTTGGAAAGTGCCTCTAAGCTGTAATGTAGCCACCACTGACTCGCCCCTCCCAAAGGCCATGCCTCGCCTTCTTCTAAAATATACAAAGGAATGATCGGCCTTCCTTGAGAAAGAGCCTCACAAAGAGCCAGATGATCTGTCAGGCGCAAATCTTGGCGAAACCACACTATGATCGGATGGGTCATGGTTAACTCATCAAGGTTATTTTTTATAATCGACTCACGGCGAGAGCTAAAAAGATCGCCAGGCCTAACCAAATATTATCTTTGAAAAACTGATCACAAGCTAAGCGATGGATAATATCCAGACAGATTAAACGCCATTTAATTATCCCAAAGGCTACCGTAAGGAGAGCATAATACGCCATGGACCGACCACTAAGGATTCCTGAGAGAACCAAACTGGCAAAAGCTAGAGCATAAACTCCCAGAGTAATGGGCTTAACATATTTGCCAAAGGCAATGGTTGTCGAACCAATCCCAATGAGTAGATCATCATCCTTATCCTGCAAAGCATAAATAGTATCATAACCCACAGTCCAAAAAACGCCTGCCAAATAAATTAAGCTCAGAGGTAGAAGCTCTTCAACATAGTTGGGTGTTATAGCCACGGCACCAACCCAAAGCCCCATATTAAAGGTTAACCCTAAAACCACTTGAGGATAATTGGTTATCCTTTTAGAGAGAGGATAAATCACCTTCAAGACAGCTCCTAAGAAGGCAAAAGGCCAGGCTCGATAGGGAAAAAACCAAAGAATCAATCCGCCAAACATCAATTGAAAGACGATGAACCCATATACTTGATCCATCGTTAAGGCATTGGCGGCAATAGGACGGGTCTTACACCGTTCTACCTGACGATCATAGTCCTGGTCGAACCAATCATTCAAGGTGCACCCTGCTCCCCTCATCAGAAATGCTCCAAGGGCACAAAGGGCAAGGATAGACAAGCTCGTCTCTTGCCAAGGAAAATAAGCAACTCCCCACCAACAGGGAAACATTAAAAGCAAACTGCCCACAGGGCGATGCCATCGGGCTAAATACCAATAGGGTTTTAAGCTATCAACAACCATGGGGATCAAATTTCTGGAGTTTGTCCAACCTACGCTGGTGCCGCCCCCCCTCAAAACGAGTTTGCAAAAAGGTCATCATCAGGCGTTTGGCTAACTCCTCTCCAATCACGCGCCCGCCTAAGCATAAAACATTTGCATTATTGTGTGCTCGAGCCACTTCAGCCTCAAATTCTGTGTGGCATAAAGCGGCTCGAATATGGCCAAAACGATTGGCCGCAATGGTCATACCAATGCCTGAACCACAAATTAAAACCCCTAAGGCATGAGGATGATCTTGCAGATAGCACGCTAGTTTTTCAGCAAAATCAGGATAATCTACAGAATCCTGTGAATCGGTCCCTAAATCAATCACTTGCCATGTGTCGTCATCAAGTGTGACTTTCAAGTATTCTTTGAGCCGGTAGCCTGCATGATCAGCGGCAATGACAAGTTGTTCTTTCATATTAACCCTATTGTTTAGGAGGTATGGAAGGATGAGACTTCTTCCATAATCGATAGACAAAGCTGACAAACATGGCCAAGATAACGATAGAGACCAACCAAATATAATGCTTAACCTCATCAAACCCTATAGCATCAATGAGTCCTGCAAGCATATATCCTCCCGTACAACTGATAACAGTCCAAATAAAGGCTGCCAAAATATTAAGAGGAATAAAGCGTTGAGGACTAATGCCGGCACTTCCAATAACCACAGGGCTAATAATGCGAATGCCGTAAATAAACCTACAACTTAAAATAAAGCCATTGCCCCAATCATGGAGTAACTTAAAGGCCCTATCTGTGGGTTCTTTTAAGCTTGGAAACCGTTTTGTAAGTTTTTTGATCAGTTTTTTACCGTAAAAATGACCGACATGATATAAAGCTTGATCGGCAAACAGAGTGCCAAAAAAGGCAATAACACCAATTTTATAAATGGACATATAGCCCAAATATGCCATAAAACAAGCGGTTAGGATTACGCTTTCCCCTTCGATCATCGCGCCGAAAAGGACAACCCAATAACCCCATTCTTGAAAGAATTCAATTAAAATATCCACAAAATTACCCTAATCTTTTACATTAACAATACTACAGCTTATATTTGGTTATGGATAGTCCCCGCATCAAAAAAGCTTGGACCAGCCTATGAAACGAATGACAGAGGTTTCTGCAATAATTTTACCGTTGTTCAAGGATTTTATCCCTTCTTTTCTCAGTAAAATCAATCAAAAGTTACCTAAAAGCGTACGATGGGGGCATATTAGTTCTCTTATTGTAGCCTTTGATTTTGTTTATGGTGGGGACTATTGCTCTTGGGTTAAAAGATTTTAAAAAAACGCTAGATTAAAAACCCCCCAGAAAATCTGGGGGGTCAAGGATTATAGTTAGCTCTTTCTTCTTTGTTCCACGATCAATTTTTGAAAGTGATTGCCAAACTGACCTGGATGATAAACGAATGTCATCTCTCCTTTTGGCATAATGAATAGATTCGGTGTTTGGGGAATCAATTGGTAGGGATCAATCCTAGAAGGAACCAACACCTGAATGGGAACATCATAAAGCAGAGAAAAGATAACAGAAAAATCATGATCCAGCATTAAATGGTTATAATCAAGAGTCGCTAATAACTGTTCAGCACTCGTAATTTTCTTACCCTTAAATGCCCGGGCATATCGGCGATTGGTGTCCACAATCACATGATCTAAAAATTGACGGAGAGTCTGTGTCTTTCCATTAACCAATTTATAAGCCACATCTAAATGAGCGATAATATCACTAAAAAACTTTTTGCGTACCTCTGAGAGATCTCGTCTTTCACCCTCGTCATTATCTGCTTTTTCTGGACAAGATAATATCAAGGCTGCTTTCATATCATCGCCTAATACTTTAGTGAGCAATTCCCCATTATCTCGAATGATACTAAAGAGTAAACAATCATTATTTTGCCCTGAAGAATTTTTCCGAGACAAAATAGAATCTGTGTATATTCCATCCTGGCCAACAGTAAAGAAGAAATCGACGCCTAATTCCTTATCAGGATAATTCTCTCTTTGGTATTTAGCCATTTGCCTTAGCGCTGCACTCGCTGCTAAATCGGCTTTAGCTTCCATGTAGACATTATAAAGAGCCTCTGAACCAAGCTCGAGGACCATGCCCAATACCTCAGGCTTTTTCAACTGTTTCAATGTGAGTTTTTTAAAAATGTTTCTTCCTGTGATTAAGGCTTGGTCATCCCAACTATCCCGATGGTGATTGACAAGTTCGATAGCATTGGCCAAGACACTGTCTATGCTACCAAATTCTTGTCGTTGAGGAATGTGAGATATATGAATTTGGGGAGCGGGAGTATGTGGATGAGAATTCTCTTCTTTGGATGCAGTATCAAAAGCCACCTGGGCATATAATAGCTGTTGGTATTCTCTTAGGGATAAACCTAGTTTCTTTGCTTCCCTGATTTGCTCCATTTGAGTCATCTTGGGTGAGGAGTGTGAGGAATATTCCTTATGATCATCCGCGGCTTGAGCAGATCCTAATAAAGTTGTACCCAATAAAAGGTAATATAAAATTTTTTTAATTTCTATCATTGTCACTTTCCTATAATCCTTTTTCTTATTTTTATCTGATAAAATATTTTTTTATTAGATTTGCATACGATATATAGGAACAGTTTTATTTGATCACAAGCATAATCTTTGAGGTGTGAGAGACTGATGAAAACATCAGTCTCTTTAGAGATAAACTAGATGAGAATACAACACCCCTGGCTTTTCCGTAGGTGTTTTACCATAATTTCTGTTTCCAATTTAATGCCTTGGAGAGGAATATATTCTTTAGAGGAAAAATCTTTTGGCATGTAATTAGAGCTTACTCTTTCTTTTGATAGATAACCTAAGTCCATCATGATATCTGCCGCCATTTCACTACAGAATAATGAGGATGGGCTTTCCTTGGTGTTTTTGCGTTCAATACAATTGATCAATGTTGAAAGGTCTCTTTCATAAGGTGTCCCAATGAGGTCTTTTACCATTTGGGTCAGTTTTCTTGATTCATCTTCCTGTTTGTTGATAAATGTAATTTGCCTATAGGCAACTCCACCACTATAAGCGCTAACCACATCTTCCCATTTATGAATCTGTACTTGGGGCAACATCCCTTTTTTTAAAATGTCAGAAGCAGAGCCGGTGGACTCAAAGCAATACAACTGATCTTTCTGATCTTTTAAAATTAATCCCACATGAGACCATTCACTGCCTGTGGCTTTTCGAATGAATTTACTCACAATATCTGTCCCAGCAAACAGACCAATCCCCCACAAAGCCAAATCGGCCCCTTCAATAAGTGAATACTGTTCTTGTAAAATATCATCTTTAACAGCGACCAAATGCTGAGGTGCTTGCTGGACTTTGAGAGCTCCAAGCCTTTTTGGGCCTTTGCCTTCTAGGGCCTCCATATCCATGGCGGAACTTGGAACGTACGTGAACATGGCAGCTACGAATAAACTTAAACTTAAACCCTTAAACCGTCTTAACATGTGATTGCTCCCAATAAAAAATTTATCTGGGCTTTCTTATAAACCCATCCTGATTTAAACAATTTACGTTTAAGATTCAGTTAATGATTAAAGGGAACAGTACATTGGAACATGCCCTGTCCGGTTAATGTTTAGTTCGCCAAATAACAGCCATGACTGCCCCTTTGATAAAGGGTAGAAAGGCAAGAGTTAATCCAATGGTTAAAGGTAGCCAGACCATAAAATGGGTAACAGCGTCCCAATTTAAACGAATTTCCGCCCATAAAATCATGGGAAAAATGAGATGGCCAACCAAAGCAATGGTAAAATAGGCTGGCGCATCATCTGAGCGAAAGGAATTAAACACCAACTGACAGTGGCTACAGGATTTATGAGGTATCAAATACCCCCCAAACATATCTCCCCGACCACAGGACGGGCAAAGACGCCTTAACCCGCGCCATAGGGTTTGACCAAGACTAGGACGGGGGGATAAATTCATGACAACTTTCGCAAATAATTAATAATTGCTGAGAAATCTAAATGCCCCTCTTGAAGACAAAAATCTTGGTAAAGCTTCTGCGCACTTTCGGTTAGAGGAATTTTCAAGTGACTACCCTCAGCAGCATTTAAAGCTAAGGACAAATCTTTAAGCATCATCGTTGCCGTAAATCCTGGTTGATAATTTCGATTCGCAGGAGACGTAGGCACAAGCCCCGAGGCGGGACAATAATTGATTAAGGTCCAGCTTTGACCTGAGGATACGGAAGAAATTTCAAACAGCTTTTCCTTAGAAAGCCCCAACTTCTCAGCCAGATTAAAGGCCTCACTGGTCCCAATCATGTGAATACCCAGCATAAGATTATTGCAGATTTTGGCGGCTTGACCATGGGTGGCAGCTCCTGCATGAAATATATTCCGGCCCATTAAAAGAAATAAAGGTTTGGCTTTCTCAAAATTCTCTACAGTACCTCCTACCATAAAGGTTAAGGTTCCTCCTTGGGCTCCAACCACGCCACCTGAGACAGGTGCATCTAGTAGATGATGTCCCTTTTGTGACGCCAAATCATGTATTTGCCGCGCGGTGTGAATGTCAATGGTTGAACAATCTATGAAAAAAGACCCTGGTGGCAGGTGATGGAGCAACCCTTCCTCAGAAAGATAAACTTGATTCACATGTTTTCCCTCCGGCAACATGGTCACAACAAATTCACGGCCCATGGCAGCCTCGAGAGCTGATGAACACTTAACCGCGCCTAAAGCTTCGGCTGCTTCCATTACCGATGAATTAACATCAAAAACAAAAAGCTGATGACCTGCCTTGATTAGATTTTGCATCATGGGAAATCCCATATGCCCTAAGCCTATGAAACCTATTCCTGGCATGTTACTACCTCACTGTTGGAAGAGAAAAGTCGACGCCTGCTCTTATACCTGATGGCCATCGTGAGGTAATCGTTTTTAGGCGTGTGTAAAAACGCACCCCTTCCATACCATGCATTCCATGATCAGCAAAACTAGATTGCTTCCATCCGCCAAAACTATGATAGCCCACCGGAACGGGGATCGGGACATTAACACCCACCATTCCCACTTGGATCCGGTGGCAAAAATCACGAGCACTATCACCATCGCGGGTAAAAATGGCAACGCCATTGGCATAGCTGTGACGATTAATCAACGTCACCCCTTCATCATAACTTTTGACCCGAACAACACAAAGCACGGGGCCAAAAATTTCATCTTGGTAAATTTTCATCTCAGGTGTCACATGATCAAACAGGCACCCTCCTAGAAAGAAGCCTTGATCAAATTTCAAACGTCGACCATCGACTACCAAGGAGGCTCCCTCCTCAATACCCATTTCAATGTATTTCTTTACGCGTTCGTAATGATCTTTGGTAATAAGAGGCCCCATCTCTGCTGCTGGATCTTCATAAGAACCAATCTTAAGCTGTTGAACTTTTGGTATGAGTTGTTCAATTAATTGATCTGCCAGAGAATCTCCGACAGCAACAACCACTGAAATCGCCATACAGCGTTCTCCAGCCGATCCGTATGCTGCTCCTAAAATAGCATCAACAGCTTGATCGATATCACTATCCGGCATCACCAAAGCATGGTTTTTTGCTCCGCCAAAGGCTTGTACCCGCTTTCCATGTTCGATGGCCTTTTGTTGAACATATTTCGCCGTGGAAGTTTGCCCCACAAAGCTTACAGCGGCTACTTTTTCGTGACTAATCAAGCCATTCACTGCTTCTTTTGCCCCATGTAGAACATTTAATACGCCTGGTGGCAGTCCTGCCTCATGAGCTAACTCCACCATACGGGTCGGACAAGAAGGATCGCGTTCTGATGGTTTTAGGACAACAGTATTGCCACAGGCCAAAGCCACAGAACTGGTCCACAAAGGGATCATCGCTGGAAAATTGAAAGGGGTAATGGCGACACAAACCCCTAAAGGCTGACGCACAGAATGGCAATCCACCCCTCTGCCCACATTTTCGCTGAAATCGCCCTTCAGAAGATTGGGAATACCAAGGGCAAAATCCAGAACATCCAATCCACGAGATAAAGAACCTAGGGCCTCAGTAAGAGATTTTCCATGTTCTTCGCTAATAAGACGTGCCAACTCATCTTGGTGTTTTTCTAACAATAATCGCCATTTAAAAAGAAGTTTCGCTCTCAAAACGGGTGGTGTTTCAGCCCACTCAGGAAAAGCTGATGCTGCTGCATTAACTGCATCTTCTACATCCGTTTGATGACCATATGGAACTTGAGCAATGACTTTTTCCGTTGCGGGATTGATAACCTGACCATAGTGATCAGACTGACCAACAGTAAAATGACCGTTAATAAAATGTTGGATTATTCGACTCATGGGTGTGCCAGAAATTGTAACTCTCTGCCACCATCAGATCATTTTATTAAAATTGATTCAATTGGAAAACTCAGGCTTCCATGAGCCTGAGTTTGAAAAAACTTACTCACCACAATAAATAAGCTTGTGAAGAATCACAGCTACCAGGACAGCAACCCCATGACACCCAGCAAACCAGATGAGTTGCTCCAGAGCTGTATGTCCGGCAAAAAGAGCGGTCCCAAGGGATCGGGCTAAGTTAACAGAGGTATTTGTGACAGGAATGCTGGCGAGATGGATGGCTGTTAACGTGCTGCCAACCGCAAGACCGGCAAAGCCCTGCGCAAAACGAGAGCTTGTGGTGGCTAGGACCACAAAAACCAAAATTGCGGTCATAAAAATTTCCACCAAACAACCCGCATAAAGGGAATATTGCCCAGGTGACTGATCCATAAATCCATTAGCGGCAAAACCTTGAGCTAAGCTAAAATCGCCCTTACCCATGGCAATCCAATAGACCATGTAACCACCCAAAATTCCGCCCAACAATTGGAAGATTATATAGGCAAAGGTATCTCTAAAACTTTGTTTGCCGGAAAAAAACATTCCTAATGACACTGCAGGATTTACATGACATCCGGAGATAGGGCCCAAGGTGTAAATCAAAAACATTAAAGTTAAACCAAAAGTGAAAGCAATTCCCATATTGCCAATAGATTTTCCGGCAATAACCGCACTACAAATGCTGACAAAAACCAAAATCGCTGTGCCGAGAAATTCACTTAAATAGCGTGAAAATGATCCACAATGTGACTTCATAACTTTTCCTCCCAAAAAACAACTTTTTTAATAATACACTGATTTTAAACGGTTTTCTTGAAGAAAAGATTGGTTAATAAAGAAGGAAGATAAGAAGCTTTTAAGCTCCTTACCGTCAATTGAACTCCTTAAGCATTTGCCCCCTTGGCCTTAGGCCGAGAAAGCAACAAGTAATAGGAAGGAACAATAAAGATGGTTAAACAAGTTCCAATGACCATACCAGCAATAATCACGGCCCCAATGGAAAATCGGCTAGAAGCTCCTGCACCCGTAGCCAGGACCAAAGGGATTAAACCGACCACCATGGCCGCTGTCGTCATCAAAATGGGACGCAAGCGAATGGAAGCTGCTGTGAGGATAGCATGATATTTATCTAATCCGCGTTCTTCCTGGAGTTGGTTGGCAAACTCAACCATAAGAATACCATGCTTGGTAATCAACCCAACCAAAGTCACCAAGCCCACCTGGCTGTAAATATTAATGGTTGTTACCCCCATAAACATCACAAGCGCCGCACCAAAAATGGAAGTGGGGACACTCAATAATACAATAAAAGGATCACGCAAACTCTCAAACTGAGCCGCTAAGACCAAGAAAATAATGATCAGCGCAAAAATGAAGGTGCCGACCAGAGCATTTCCTTCTTGAACATACTGACGAGCTTCGGTTAAAAAGTCGAAACTAAACCCTTGAGGCAATTGAGTTTCACCATAATTTCTTAAAAAGTCTATGGCTTGTCCTAAACTGACCCACGGCATCACCACCGCCTGGAAGGTAGCAGAGTTTATTTGGTTAAATTGATATAATTCATTGGGCTGCGTTTCTTGGTGAATCTTGGCAATGGTGCTTAAAGGGATTTGGTGTTCTGAAGCCGTTTTAAGGTAAAATTGACCAATCTGCTCCGGAGTTAAGCGAGATTCACGTTTGGTGAGCGGAATAACTTTGTACCCGCGCCCTTCCAAATTAAACCGATTAATGTAGTTTTCACCCATCATCAAGGACAACACATGCCCCACCTCTTCCATGGTGATGCCCAACTGATTTGCCTTAGAATGATCAATATCTACTTTAACAATAGGATTGTTATAAGAAAGATCGCTGTCCACCACCATAAACAGACCACTCTGACGAGCCGCCGCCTTTAATTGATCCATCACTTGATAAATAACCTCGTAACTGGCCATCCCATTAATGACAAATTGCAAAGGCAATCCTCGGCTTCCTCCAGGCAAAGGAGGCAATTGGAAGGCAAAAGCGCTAATGCCAGGAATGGTCCAAATTTTTTGCTGAACCTCTGGTAATATTTGTTGCTGCGTGCGCTGCCTTTCATCCCATGGTTTAAAAATGATGGCACCAAAGCCTGAGGTGGGATTTTCCATCCCATTAATCACAAACGTTAACTCACGTTCTGGGATGGATTCAAAATGGGCGTTGAGTTCATTGCCATATTTGGTCAAGTAGTCAATGTTGGCATATTGTGGCGCTTTGGTGGCAGCCATGAGAAACCCTTGATCTTCCATAGGAGCGAGTTCCTGTGGGGTCATTTTGAAGAATATCACTGCAGCAGCAATAAGGCCCAAACTTAAGGCCACCATGCGTTTTGGCCTGACAAGGGTACGCACTAACACCCCATGGTATCTTTCTCGAATTCTCTCAAATTGGTGTTCAATTATTTGAGCTAAACGTCCGGATAAAGAGTCTTTGGTCATGATTTTGGAACACATCATGGGCGATAAAGTTAAAGCGACAATCCCTGAGAGAACCACAGCACCAGCCAACGTTAAGGCAAATTCTCGAAACAAAGACCCGGTTAACCCTCCCATAAAGGCAATAGGCGCATAAACAGCCACCAACGTAATGGTCATACTGATCACCGGAACAGCAATTTCTCGCGTCCCCTCTAAAGCTGCTTGAAAAGGTGTTTTTCCTTCACTCAAATGACGGTGGACATTTTCTACCACCACAATGGCATCATCTACAACCAGGCCGATGGCAAGCACCATAGCTAACAACGTCAACAGGTTGATACTAAACCCAAGAATGAGTAGAGCGGTAAAAACCCCAATAATGGATAAGGGAATGGTGACAAGCGGAATAGACACCACTCTAAAGCTGCCTAAAAACAAGAAGATAACTGCCATCACAATTAAGGATGCTTCAATTAACGTGCGAATCACTTCTTTAATAGAGGACTGAATGAACTTTGTAGAATCATAGGCCACATCCATCTTGAGAGCTGGGGGCAAATTGCGCTCGAAGATCGGAAATTGCTGACGTATATTCTTGACCACCTGAAGGGGATTCGCTGAGGGGGTATTTTTGATGGCAATAAACACAGCTTGCTGACTGTTAATCTTAACCGAAGAATTATAAGTCTCTGCGGCCAACTCCACTTGAGCAATATCCTTCAAGCGGACCACGGTTTGATCCACGGATTTAACAATAATATTGGAGAATTCCTCGGTATTTTTTAAATCAGTGTTGGCTTCTACACTGGAGGCAACAAAATAACCTTTAACATTACCTGGTGCAGATTGATAATTGTTTTTCATCAACGCTTGGGTCACGTCATCAGCTGTCACATTAACCCCCGCCATGCGTTGGGGATTAAGCCAAACACGCATGGCAAAAGTATTACCTCCTAAAATGTCCGAAGAAGCAACGCCGTCAACCACTGCCAACCGAGGTTGAATTTGCCGTTTCAAATAGTCGGTAATCTGTTCATTGGAAAGTTTGTCGCTGCTAAAGGCGAGATACATCATGGCAATTGTATCTCCTGTCTCCTTTATAATCACCGGAGATTCAGCTTCACTCGGCAATTCACTTTGCGTTTCAGAGACCTTAGAGATGACTTCGGTCATGGCAATATCTGGTGGGAAATTAAGCTTAATAAAAGCATTAACCACACTGACACCTTGCTTGCTGGTAGAGGTGACATATTCCACCCCTTGAGCCGTTGCTACTTTCTGTTGAACGGGTGTGGTAATGAGTCCTTGCATCAGCTCAGCAGAAGCACCAGGATACGCTGTGGTCACCGTGATAACCGTATTGGTTAATACAGGGTATTGTCTGACTTGAAGCACAGACAAAGACTTAAGTCCAACCAAAAGAATAAGGGTACTGATTACCCCTGACAGGACCGGCCGGCGAATAAAAATGTCCGTAAAATACATCTTTTACCTCAATAGTTGGTCAGAGGTTTGGTGACAGGCAAGGTATCGTCATTTTTAACTACTACAAACGCACCATTATTTAATTTAAGTTGCCCACTCAAGACCACCTGATTGCCCACAGCCAAGCCATCAAGAATTTCCACGCGTCCTTGGCGACGTTCGCCAGCCTTCACATATTGACGATACGCACGCTGGATCGGGTTTCCTTGTTTATCTTTTTCTTCTTTTAAGACAAATACCGATGTTCCATGCAATTCATAGTCTACGGCTGTTTCTGGCAACGTCAGATGGGTCTTTTGCTCAGGAATGATAATTTTAGCTTCCACATACATACCAGGAAAAAGCTTTTTCTCACTATTATCCATCGTTGCTTGAAGTTTAATAGCACGAGTTTTGTCATCAATTTGGGGATCGATCGTGGTTACCACCGCCTCAAAGGTTTTATCGGGAAACGCGTCCACTTTTACCTCTACTTTCTGACCTACGGCTAAATTGGGGCGCTGATGTTCAGGCAGGGTTAAGTCGACGTATAATTTTGACAAATCCGTCAATGTAACGATGGGGGTTCCCGGTTGAATATATTGTCCTAAATCCACGCGACGAATACCTAACGCCCCATGGAAAGGAGCCACAATCCTCTTTTTATTAATCACTGCCATGGCTTGGGCCACTTGAGCCTCATTCTCTTTTAAAGTGGCGGTTTTTTTATCAAACTCTGCTTTTGATTCCGCATTGGTCTTGGTAAGCTCTTTTGACCGCTGTAAGGTCACTTGGGATAACTCCACTTGAGCTTGGTACTTTCTTAAATCTGCTTGCTCTACATCATCATTCAAGGTGATAAGTACATCTCCTGCTTGCACCTCATTACCAGAATTAAAGTGAATTTTGCTAATTAATCCACTGACTTCAGAGGCAATGGTAACCGCATTAACAGCTGTAATGGTACCAATAGCATCCATGTATGGGGACCATTTTTCTTCAATCACTTCAGCACTAGAGACAAACACAGGAATTTCCCCATGACCATGGGGCACGCCACCCAAAAATTGTTTTGCCATACCGCCGACAACTCCTAAACCAACAAGTCCAACCAAGAGTTTTTGGCGATTGGTTAATCCCTTGAACCTTTCTTGGAGGTCACACATCTTCTTTTTAGACACTCCTATAATTTTCTTTGCATTATCCACAATCATTTGAGTATTTAAGAAATGAGACATGCTGAAACCTTCTTTGATCGGCTTTTGGTATCCACAAAGTAACACGTTCCTAAAGTGTAACAAACCCCATGACCCGACTTTATAGAGATTTTTTTGAACAAAACAGTTTAACTGTGGCTCAAATGCTACTTGGAAAGGTCCTAATTTTCGATTCCTTTCAAGGAATCATCACTGAAACCGAAGCCTATTGTGGATTTGATGACCCAGCATCTCATGCGGCACGGGGTAAAACACCTCGCAATGCTGTCATGTTTGGCCCTGCTGGATACAGTTATGTTTACTTGATCTATGGCATGTACCATTGTTTAAATATCGTGACCGAGCATATAGGCTATCCAGCAGCTATCTTGATCAGAGGTTTACATTTGTCCCAAGATAACCTTCACCTCAATGGTCCAGGAAAGCTTTGTCGTCATTTAAAAATTACCAAAGCCCAGAATCAACTGGATTTAACCACGAACTCAACCTTTTATGTTCAAGATGATGGGGTATCCTTGCCATGGCACGCAACACCAAGGATAGGCATTCGGCAAGGAGTAGATAAGTTGTGGCGGTTTGTAGCCAAAATTTGAGCCATAATTATTAAGATTTTACTTGGAATGCTGGGAGATAAAAGTATCTACATCATGCCAAAGCCTGTCCAGAACTTCATTTTTCTCTCTTAAGATGTCATGGTGTGCATCAGAATATACCTTCGTTTCACACTGAGGCATATGACTGCATAATTTTATTTGAGCTTCTGGGCTTACAAGATGATCATGTTCAGGAACGATCATCAGGATAGGCGTTGAAATGCTCTTTGCAAAAGAAGCCCTGGAAAGTTTGTGACAAGAATGAAAGGCGGCATCTAACCAAGCAAAACTTGGCCCCCCTGTGGCCAATTGAGGCATGGAATCCAATTGTTCACACCTTTTGAGAAAGCGTTCTCGATTACCATCCCGATCAGGATTATAAGCTTTTACACATTTATGATATTCATGTTCACTAAACCCAAACACAAAGCGTTCACCGAGTCCAAAGAATACGAGCGTCTTGGCCAAACCCATAGCTACAGGTTTAGGGTAAGCCCCTGTCTTTATTTCAATCATAGGCGCTAATGTTACAATTCCTTTCACTTTATCAGGGTGATCATGCACATATCTTAAAGCTAAGTGTCCGCCCATGGAGCTGGCTAAAATAAAAAGAGGTCCAGCATCTTTAGCGATAGAATCAATAAATTGGCTCAAGTCTCTGCGATATAACACAAATTTATTGACATGAAGTAAGGTGGGTTTTGATGTTACCCGCTCTGAACCTCCCTGGCCACGCCAATCAAAGGTGATGACATCAAATCCCCTTTGAATAAAATGTTCTGCAGCTTCTTGATACCCCTCAATATATCCCCCCATCCCTTGAAGAAGTAAGATGGTTCCTTTCTTTGGATGAGATGTTGACCAAGAGCCTGAACGTATCATCAACCCATCACTGGTTTTGAAATATTTTATTTGAGGTTCAGTTTCTTTGGCACAAATGGAACTCATTAAAAAAAATAAAGTTCCTATTAAAGCAAAGCTGTTAACCATTTATTTCCTCAAAATGTGTCATCTTAAATTTTAGAGTAAATTGATTCTCATGGATTAGCAACATAAGGATAGTTTGCATGTGGAAGAACACAACGAATCAATGGGGAACCCTCTCTATCGCTCTTCACTGGTTAATGGGCCTACTTATCATCGTAATGTTGGGGATGGGCTTGTATATGAAAGAACTCCCTCCCAGTGATACCAAATGGATGATTTATGGATTGCACAAATCTTTCGGTGTCATCTTGCTTGGCTTATTCTTTATTCGATTGATATGGCGTATCAGTCAGCCCATTCCTAAGCTTCCCCCGATGCCTACATTTCACACATTCTTGGCGAAATCAAGTCCGTGGGTCCTATATTTATTGATGGCAATCATGCCAATCAGTGGATATATCATGTCAACCGCCGCTGGCTATCCTGTGAGCCTATTCAACCTTTGGGCTGTTCCTTCCCTTATTGATCCCAATCCCCTTTTGGCTGGGTGGGCTAAACAAACTCACGCTATCGCCGGAAATGTGTTCATTGCCGTCCTTGGTCTACATTTAGCTGCAGCGCTTTATCACCATTGGGTTAAAAAAGATTTTCTCCTAAGTAGGATGCTTGGCAAGTCGGAATAGAACTATGTTTTGGAATAATAAAAAGAAAGAAGCCCATCAACTTCAACTTCAATTGAATGAACAGGAATGGTTTATTCAGGGAATCAAGAATTGCGTTGATGGTATTTGGACCTTTTCCGATGGTCTTGTTCAAACGTCCACCAAGCTTCTGCAAAAACTAGGTTATACTTTCTTTCAACCTGAGATGACCTCTCCTCGCTGGTGGCTGCATCAAATTCACCCGGATGATCGTATTAAAGCGGAAAATTTCTTTAGCAATAACTTGGCTGGCAAAGAACATGTTTCGAAAGAAATTGAGTTAAGAGCTCGCCATGCCCAAGGCCACTTTGTTTGGCTGATTGTTCACTGTGATGCTCGTCGTATGACTAAAGATTCACCCATTCGATTAATGGGTACCATTTCAGATATCTCTTTCTACCGCTTACTTCATACTCAGTTGGAGCGCACCTTAAAGGAAGCTGAACAATCCTCCCAAACGAAATCAAAATTTATCGCCCTTTTAAATCATGAACTTCGCACCCCTATTGGGGGCATTATCAGCATGACCAACATGCTCTCAGAAACCTCACTGGATAGTCGTCAACGAGGGTTCCTCGATCATATTCTCAGTTCTTCAGAACTACTATTAACCTTGGTCAATGATATTTTAGATGTCGAGAGGATTTCAGCGGGCAAATTGGCCATCGAATCCCATACTTTTAATTTGGTTCAAGTCATACAGAGAACCATTCACATTGTGGAACCCTTAGCTGAGAAAAAAAACTTGCCCCTCCATGTCCAGATCGATCCAAAAATTCCTGAATATGTGATTGGCGATTCCACACGTCTTCAACAGATTTTAATGAACTTTTTAAGTAATGCCATTAAGTTCACTAAAAAAGGTACTGTTACCCTATCTGCTCAGTTGAAAAGTAAAGATACATTTCGAGATAAATTAGAAATCCTTTTTAAAGTAACCGATACAGGAATGGGGATCAGTTCTGAACAAGCAGCACATCTCTTTAGTGATTTCACCCAAGCCAACGCGACCATTTCCCGCACTCATGGAGGAAGCGGGTTGGGATTATCTATTTGTAAAAAACTCGTCTCCTTAATGGAAGGAGAAATAGGTGTTCAAAGTGCTGAAGGCAAGGGGAGTGTTTTTTGGTTTAGCCTTCCCTATAAGCTTGCTGACAGAGAAGATCTGGGCGAATACATCTGCCCCATCCATCATAAATTAAAAATTCTGCTCGCAGAGGATAACCTAATTAATCAAGAAGTTATGCAAGGATACTTGAGTAAATTGGGTGATGAGATGGTTATTGCTAACAATGGCCTGGAGGCCATCGAACTTTTTGAATCTGACCCATCTTTTGATCTAATTTTCATGGACATCAACATGCCAGGGATGGATGGGATTGCTGCTATGGAGCGTATTCGTCAAACTAAGAAAGGTAAAACCATTCCCATTATAGCCATTACCGCTAATAGCTTTTCCGAACAATGGAAAGAGTATTTAGATAAGGGAATGACCGCTGTTTTAGTCAAACCAGTAGCTTTAAGCAAATTGGAAGATCTTCTGTTACCGTATCGCCATCAGGCTAGAAATGCTTTCCAAACCGCCACAAAACAGCCCCCCTCTCGTCCAAAAGATCTATCTTCGAAGGATGAATTAGAAAAAAAGTCCAATCCAGCTATGATTGTAAAGCTACCCATCACAGATCTTGGCCTTGAAAAGACACATAAACTTCTCGATCTTTATCACCAAGAAGCCACACAGATTGTAAATCATATGAATACGGCTGATGGTAAAGATCTTCACAATCTAGCCCATACCCTTGCTGGTATGTCAGAAAACTTAGGTTTAATGACGGTGGGTAAAACAGCGCGTGAAATCATGGAAAAGGCTACTTCTTCCAGCGATATGTCGCCCTTGGTTAGCGATCTCCACCACCAACTAGATACCTCGGTTAAAGAAGCCCAAAAGATTTTGGGTCGACATTCCTCTTAAATAAACCTCTTTAAAAGAAATCACAGCTTAAATTAACCACTTTTTCAGGATTTATTAATCTCTTCTCTCCTAATCTTAAGATAAAATAGTGCATTTTCTTTTGGAGATTATAATGAAGAGAGCTTCTATTATTGCCTTATTATTCACAACAAGCATTTTAACAGCATTCTCTAATGAATTAACGTTAGTAGATTCTCCGGATGATAACTTGCCTAAAGCTCCTTCTCCATCCTCAGGAAGGCGTGATCTTACCCAAACAGGTTTTGCCCACATCTCCGAGCAAGATCATCTTGCCTTACTGGTTACAAAAGCCATGAATGCTTTTAACTTCTATTTCACAGAAACTCTAAGATATATGGATCATCAAAGTCTGAGAAATACTCTAGACGAATTAAGAGGTCCCTTGGACCAACTTGAGTTAGCTATGAATGATTATCTTGAAGCCAGAGGCGGAGCAACAGAGAGACTTATCAAATTTTTCAAGGCCCATCGTGAAGAATTCAAGGAGATTTTTAAGATCATTAAGCCCCAAATGTTATTTTCCGAAGGCACATTTGCCACACCCCAAACCCTTACAGCGGACCAAAAAAACCTAATTGCCATTCTTATAAAAGAAATTACACGTTTCCGCTCACAAACAAATGGTAAGGCAAAAGCATTTACGCAGAGTCTTATGGGACTTATAAGAGAATTTTTAATTAAATTGGAAGAAAAATCCCTCTTTACACAATTTGGTTTCCGGGATTTGGAAATTATGGATTTCTACGTGAATGCTTGGAGAGCACTTAGGGAAGCTCAAAAAGCAATCAATGATGCCGAGAGAATGGACCCAAACTATATTGCAAAACTAATTTCAGATATGAAGCTTGAAAGTAATAATGTAGGCAGCGTTTTAGTTCGCCGCGATGAAAGCAGTTCTCAAAATCTTATAGAAAGTATGAGGCGTATACAAAGCAACTCAGAGCGAGAACCTAAGAACATGAACGCAGGTGCTTCATCCACAACCACAACAACGACGCAACCAAATTTTGCCCTACCTATGCCAAAGGAACCGCCTCAATCTCTTGGTGATGGATCCACCTCCATCAAACCGACAACGCGATCAGAATCTCCAAGAAAAATTTCCAATTTTAATGAAGTTCGGGAGATGTGGGAATCAAGAGCAACCCATCAAAGGCCACAACAACCTAAATCGAAAACCTTGACTACCGAGGATAAACGTCAGCTGTTCAAAGAGCGTGGCAAGCAGGGAAGACAAGATTTAAGTCCACACATTTCTCCTCGCTCTGGTCAAGATGAGAAAATGACAAAACAATAGACAAATAAAGTTTTTCCAACACCATCATAAGGTTCACAAAGGATGGTTTGTGCCCCCTTTTTTTCTCTCTCATAAATCAAAAACTCCCCCTAGAAAAGCCTAGGGGGGGGTCTTATACTTACATAGTTTTCTTAAATGACTCTCTCTCAAAGATACGGTCAATGTAGCTGGCCAATTTAGGATATTTTGCCGCATCGATTGTCACTTCAGCCATTTTTAAGTTCGCAAATTGACTGCCTAAAGCAATATCAGCCATGGTAAAATCATCCCCAACAATCCACTTTTTCTCCCCGATCTCTTTTTCCAAGTAATCAAAGATAGGAGGTAAATCTTTTTGAATTGCCTCTTGAACGCCTTCTTCATTGGCTGATTGACCTAAAATTTGGGGTTTAATTACTCTTTCCATAAAGATTTTTGACATAACCACCCCAGAGACTACCTCATCAGCGTATTTATGGAACCAATCAGCCCGCGCATGTGCTTTGGGGTCTTTAGGGTAGAGAGGAGGATTAGGGTGAGTACGGTCCAAGTAATCCACAATAACTGCAGAATCAGCAATAGAAAAATCCCCTTCTGAGTACGCAGGAATTTTGCCTAAAGGACTTACCTTTGAAAAAGATTCAGGCACATCTTTGTTCATAGCTTTCAAAAGTTTGGTAGGCAGGATTTCTTCTAATTCATAAGGAATGCTTTTTTCAATCATCACAACCCGCACTTTACGCACGAACGGAGATACCGCCACACCATAAACCTTCTTAGAATTGGAAGTTACACTAACAAGTGGAACAGCTGGCGTTGTCACAGATGGATTGGCTGCAGCTGGTTTGGTCTCCTCAGCAGTGCTCATTGTAGACCATAAGCCAGCTAGAACAACCATACTGGTGGTCAGCGTTAAGATTTTCATTAACTTCATCCTTTTTCTCCCTTTCAAGATAATTGTTCGCGACATTTTGATAATAGGTCCACCATGGAACTGAGATCTTTTGTAGGAAGTGTGATCAACGAGCTGATCTTCCCCACAATCTCAGGGGCTTGATCTTTCATCTTCAATCCTGCTTCACTTAAGCTGATCTGAACCCGTCTTTCATCTTTTGAATCTCGAGTGCGTATTAAAAGCCCTTTTTGAGCAAGCCTTTTAAGTAAAGGGCTGAGGGTTCCAGAGTCGAGATAAAGTTTCTCACCGATTTCATCAACTGTGCTTGTCCCATGCTCCCACAAGCAAATCATCACTAAAAATTGAGGATAAGTGATGTCTAACGGTTTTAATAAGGGATCATAAGCCCGAATTAACAACCGGGAGGTGGTGTATAAAGAAAAACACAACTTTTGATCTAATAAGAAATTCATCTCAATCTCATAACTGGTTACCCACACTAATTAAATAGTATGCAATCTAATTTTATCAAGTATTATGGTTGAGGTTTTAAAATTTTTTGCATTTAAAGACACTGATCACAGGATTGTATTTTTAATTGAATAATGGTATATAATAAACTTGAAGAAGTGATTTTATTTTTTAATAAAACAAACTAGTGATATCTTAATAACAATAAAGGGTCAGCAATGACTTATACCGTTACTGAATCATGCATCCGTTGTAAATATATGGACTGTGTCGAAGTGTGCCCCGTTGATTGTTTTTACGAAGGTGAAAACATGCTCGTTATTAATCCAGACGAGTGTATCGATTGTGGTGTATGCGAACCAGAATGTCCTGCTGAAGCTATTATATCTGAGACTGTTGATGGCGCTGCAAAGTGGATTGAGGTCAATCGCCAATACGCGAATCAGTGGCCAAATATTGCTCGCAAAGGAACCCCTCCTGAAGACTCTGACCAGTGGTTAGGGGTAAAAAATAAGTTTGCAGAGCATTTTAGCTCTAATTCAGGCAAAGGTTCAGCGTAAAGGACCTAATTTTTGAGAATACTTGCATAACGTAAGATTAATTCCCATTTATTTATGGTGACAACCTAATAAAGTACAAGTGAGAATTCCCGATGACACAAAAGCCATTTTCTGAAGGTGAATTCGTAGTCTATCCAGCCCATGGGGTGGGTAAAATTGTTGGCTATGAAGTACAAGAAATTGCCAACATGCAAGTTCAATTGGTTGTTATTACCTTTGACAAGGATCGTATGATTTTGCGTCTGCCTGTGGGGAAAGCAAAATCTGCTGGTCTGCGCCCTTTAAGTACCCCCAAAGAAATGGAAAAGGCTTTGAAATCTCTTCAAGTTAAAGGTAGGACTCGTCGTGCAATGTGGTCTCGTCGAGCTCAAGAGTATGAAAACAAGATCAACTCAGGAGACCCTGCGTCGATTGCTGAAGTAATTCGTGACCTGCATCGCAGCGCCAGCCAGCCTGATCAATCTTACAGTGAACGTCAAATCTATCAAGCAGCCTTAGACCGGTTTGTTCGTGAACTGGCAGCAGTTGAGCAGATTGATGAGCCATCTGCAACCAAGAAGCTAGAAGGCTTTTTACAAGCGGCTTAACCACTTCTTTACTCTCCTTTCTCCATAATTAAGGTATGAGAGGGATTATCCCTCTCACCAAGACTTCGCCAGCCAGCGGCTAAGTGAAGCTCTTGTAACCATGGGGGAGTAATGACACAACAATTTTCTGATTCACAAACCCAAAAAGCTGATCTTGACTATGTGCGAAAAGTCATGAAGGAACCCCTGTTGGAGCGGGATGAGGAACTGCGTCTCGCTCAAGCGTGGCATAATGATCATGATGAAAGCGCGCTTCATGAGTTGATTAAAGCTTATTCTCGTCTTGTCATCTCTACCGCCATTCGATTCCGCCATTATGGATTACCCATGGGGGATTTGATTCAGGAAGGCAACTTAGGGTTGATGTATGCTGCAGAGCGGTTTGAACCTGATCGAGAAGTTCGCTTTTCCACCTATGCCAAATGGTGGATTCGCTCCAGTATCCAAGATTATATTTTGCGTAATTGGTCTATTGTCCGCACAGGTTCGACCGCCGCTCAAAAACAGCTATTCTTTAATTTACGCCGTTTAAGAGCCCAATTAGCCAGTGTCAGTACGGAAAATCTAACCCCTGAGGATCGTTCCCGTATTGCCGAGGTTCTTCATGTTTCCATCAACGAGGTGGAAGATATGGAAAATCGTCTCTCGGCCCATGACCTATCGTTAAGCAATACAGTTAATGATGATAGTAACGAGGAATGGATTGATTCTCTAGCTGATCAAGCTCCCTCTCCTGAATCTCAAGCCGTGACACACTTTGATGCCAAAGTACGGCATTCTTGGATTGCCTCTGCTTTAAATCATTTAACTTTGAGAGAAAAGGAAATCATCTTAGCTCGTCGATTAAGCGATAATCCCGTAACCCTTGAAGCGTTAGGAAAAACCATGAACATCAGTAAGGAGCGCGTACGTCAATTGGAAGCACGCGCTTTGCGCAAAATGCGCCATCACCTGATGCGTCACATTCATGATGTAAAGGAGATTCTTTAAGGATATCCCGATTCCTCTCAAACACGCAATTTTACTGATAGAAATGGATAAATTCCTTAAGGAAAGCCCACCCAAGGGCTTCATGAGGGTCCACTTTATAACCGTAAACACCAATATTAGTCGCCAAACAATCCATTTTTATAGCAATTGCCGTTTTGTTCCCCTCAGAGATTAAGGCTTCTAAGTATTCCTTGGCCTTGCCTTCATACCCCTCATACCCATAGGCGCTATGATCTAATCCATCCAACTTAATCTCCAAGGCAGCTTTGCAGTCTTGAGCAATCATTTCATCAATGCGGGCATGCTCATCGGCAAGGGAATTTTTTTTTGAGTAGCCATAAAAGCCATGGATTAGGGCCATGATCCTTTCTTTCATGGCAAGAGAATTCTGGTTGTTGCTTAATTTTTCGAGAAATTGACATGCTCGAGCAGGATCTTTTTTATACCCGTAGGAACCTTCCATATGTCCCTTTAATTTTCGAAAAATGGCCGTTTCATCTCCTTGTTGAATCAGCAGTTTATTAAATGCATGCATGGTTTTGCGAAGCTGAAACCGATCAAAATTATTATACTTTTTTCTCTCAATCAGACAATGGTTGTACATGCAATACATAAGCCGAACAAACTTATTGCCATGGATGCTGAGCAAACTTTTTTGGCTAATAATTTTGATAAGGGTAAAGGCTTGGATATCGTCAATTGCGTATCCATGTTTGCCCTTTAAAAGCCCTTCTATTTTCCTTAAAAGAGCTTTTTGGTTTCCTTGAGCAACCAAAAATTCATTGAGTCTTCGAGCATATTTAATATTTTCCCCATGGCTGGTTCGTACCGATTGCAAAAGATCTATCTTCATATTAATGGCTTCCTCATTGCCTTGTGCAACCATCTCTCCTAAATACTTCAAAGCAAGAAAAGTATTTCGCTCATAGCCGTAAAGTCCCCTTAAAAGACCATTCACTCTTTTCATACGTAATTGTGAGTTGTAGGTTGTAGCTATCAGTTTTTCTATATGATCTTTGTGCTGAATATATTCGATCATCATTTCCAAAGGGATCATATTGCTTTGAAGAGCTTGAATAACCCTGTCCGCAATCAAACTTCCTTGACCCATGCATAAATCTTGAAAAATTTGATGGGCAAAATCAGAAGCTTCATGAAACGCAGTTGAGAGCTCATCTATTTTGCTATGAAGATGTTTTTTGAAAATCTCTTGTGTAGATACTGCAAAAAAAATCCGTTGATGCTGAGACTCTCTCTGAGGATTGATTACAATCGAATCTTCCGCCATTACAAGGGTTGCGAACAAGATACTTACCAAGAAAAAGAGGATTTTTAAGGTCATAGCAAAGCCCTTTAAGTAATTTTTATTTGAAACAAATTAATGGTTATTTTTTTAAATTTTTAACCATTAAACTAAATGCAGATTTTCGATGAGAATGTGTGTCTGATCTACGTGAAAAAAAAATTATTATTCACGTTGATATTTATAAAAATTTGAGAAACAATTTTTCTCCTATGAATTATTCATAATTTCTTTTTCATAGTCTAAGATTGCTTTTTTAAGAGCCAGACTCCACCGGTAGCCACCAAGGGTTCCGTCACTGGCAATCACCCGATGACAGGGGACAAGCAGGCAAATGGGATTGGCGCCCACCGCTGAACCAACGGCTCGGCTATAGTTGGCAGTAAGACCAAGGGAGCAAGCCAACATTTTATAGCTCCACAATTCGTCCATCGGGATTGCTGTCATCCCTTTCCAAACTTGGCGTTGAAAAGGTGTCCCTCTTACACAAACAGGAATAGCTGGCAATTTAAGGAGAGAAACACAGTCCCCCTCTGGAATAGGTTCTGTAATAGGCCAAGGAGCAAAATCTTTTAACGTCCCTCTGGTTTTTGAAAGGGTCAATCCAACAAGAGCTTCCTTATTTCGAAAAAGGTATACATACCCGAAAGGAGATGAAATGACTTGCCCTGCTTCAATCGTAACATAATCGTTAAAAATCCAGGTTAAGGGCGTAGTTAAGATTTTTTGCCAGTCTAGATTCATACATTACCCCTGTGGTGTCAGAAAGGTCTGCTTTACCATACAAAAATAACAAAAGTGGTGATATAAGAATGACAGGAAAAAAGACAAAAACATTAAACTCATTCATGAATCAGTTCGCAGTTTTCTTTAAAAGATAAAAATAATTAAATTTTCTAAAATTGCATCATTTTTAATTAAATTTTTTTGTGATATCATGTATGTGTTGTAATGATTCAAATTTATTGTGACGTGTGACAAAAAACCCATTGAAAAACAACCCTAAACCTTCTTCCATAGGACTAGCCTCCAGAGCAGGCATTGAACTGGTTTCTGGAATTTTTGTTGGTGTTCTGTTTGGGTACTTTGTTGATCATTTTTTTAATTCAAAACCTTGGGGAATGCTGGTAATGATATTACTTGGCGCGGGAGCTGGCTTTAGGAACTTAAGCCGCTTAATCAAAAATGATCCATCGTTGACGTCATCAACACATTCTGAGAAAGGAAATCACCATGATTGATCCCTTACATCAGTTTATGATTCACCCCCTCATGAAGTTAGAATTATGGGGCTGGGATGTCTCGTTTACCAACTCCTCATTGTTTATGGTGTTAGCCACGATTAGCGCGATCGTTTTTTTTATGGCGGCAGCGAAAGGTCAAAGCTTGGTTCCAGGGCGTCTTCAGTATATTGGGGAGTCCACTTATCAATTTATCGACTCGATGATAGGTGATAATGTAGGGGAGGAAGGAAAACGCTACTTTCCTTACATATTTAGTCTATTCGTCTTTATTTTATTTGGTAACTTTTTAGGTATGATTCCCTATGGGTTCACGTTTACAAGCCATATTATAGTCACGTTTAGTCTTGCTTTACTCGTCTTTATTACCGTAACCATCATTGGTTTTATCCAACATGGCACTCACTTTTTTAGGTTATTTTGCCCTGAAGGAACACCTCTTTATATTATGCCTTTGCTTGTTCCAGTTGAAATCATGTCCTACTTTACCCGTCCTGTAAGCTTATCCGTTCGGTTATTTGCTAACATGGTGGCAGGACATGCCATGCTTAAAATCTTTGCTGGGTTTGTTCTTGTTTTAGCAGGAACAAGCTTTTTCCCACTCGCTATTCTGCCCTTTGTTGTTAATATGGCGGTAATCGGGTTTGAATTTTTAGTGGCCCTGCTTCAGGCCTACGTATTTACGGTATTGACGTGCATTTATTTAAATGATGCTATAAATTTGCATTAATTTTTTTAAGAAAGGACTGTCTCATGGAAATGGCTGCTGCGAAAATGATTGGTGCTGGTATGGCTGTAATTGCCCTACTTGGTGTTGGTATTGGACTAGGAAACATTTTCTCTAACTTAATCACCTCTATCGCCCGTAATCCTTCGGCTAAAGCAGACGTTATGCCTGTTGGTTTGCTAGGCTTTGCGTTGACTGAATCCATCGCTCTTATGGCCTTCGTTACAGCGATGATGATTTTGTTTAGCTAGAGGTAAATATAATGCCACAGTTAGATATATCCACGTTTCCCTCACAGATCTTTTGGCTCATTATCTGCTTTGGCATATTGTGTCTTGTCATGGCCACGCTTGTGACACCTAAAATTGCCACGTCCTTGTCGAAGCGGCATCAAAAGTTGTCTCAGGATAATGAGGCAGCTGAACGCTTGTTGGAGGAAGCTCAATTGCTTCATCAACAGACAGCTGCCCATCTTAATCATGAGCGGCAGCACGCCATAAAACAAATTCAGGATGTATTGAAAAGCGTTCAAAATTATAAGATGGAAAAGTTGCGGGAGTTTGATCATCAGCTGGCCCAAAATTGCAAATCTTTAGAAAAAGATTTGTCTCATCAATCCGCCTCTTTACTCGCCAATGCTGATGACTTAGTCATCCAAGTCACCTCGGCCATCTTGGAAAAACTAACGCCTGTGTCTATCAATGAAAACCACCTCAAGGTTGCCTTACAAAAATTAGGAGCCAAAAATGCTTGATGCGAGCCTGATTATCCTTATTGGTTTTATTTTATTCATGTCCCTTGTTTTCCGTTTTGGCTATCGCAAATCCTTGAAAGCCCTGGATAGTAAAATTGATGAAATTAAGAAACTTTTAGATCATGCGGAGCTCGCACGCAGGCAAAGTGAAGTTGAGGTTGAGAAAGAGAAGACATTTGCCCATGAAGCAGAGGCCGACATTAATTCCTTAAAGGAAAATGTCACGCAGCAAATTGCAGATATTCAAGCACAAGCAACTCAAGAATTAGATCGTCTTATGGCTAGCAAAGCAGAAAATGCCAAATTGGTTTTAGATCGCTTGCGCACCCATGCTGTTCACCAGTTAAAAGAAGAAATTACCAACGCTGCTCTTCATTTGATTAAGACCATCACTTCCCACGAACTTAAAGCCGAGGATCAAGAAAAAATGAACCAGCATTTCCTTGAAATGATTGATCATGTGTCAGGTGAGGAAGATCATCAAAAGTTAAAAAAAAAATTAGCTCACGATCAAAAAGGCGAGAAACAAGTCATTAATTTTTAAGGCAAAGTTGTCAAGATGCCTTAGGGCCCTCCTAAGTCCATACCTTCAGTGTTTAAAACACTTATTATCTCTTTATCAAAGTTGCCAAATACAACTAAACCAATAAAATGATATTTGGGAAGATTCGGCAGTGGGAGTTAAATTATCTGAATCCTATCAAAGCCGCCGCAGAACAAAGAAACGTCTGTTAGGATGCGGACCTTTTATCAAAGAGTGAAAAAATGCCGCTAAAAAAGTTTATTTTGGATTAGGAATCATTCAATTAAATAGCGCTATTTGCATTCATCTTCCCTCTAAGATCTGAAGATTATTTTTGCATAGTGAAGGAATTGCAGAGGTGCAATCTCGAGCTTCATAAAAGCTTTCAAAAGCATGACTATCATTGCGATGTGACATCAAGTTATAAATTTGTTCCAAAACCTTTTCGGGTATGTTATACCATCGCGGTGTTTCCTCTTTTTATTCCACTGAGGAACTACTATTTCTTGCTAAGATTTTAATTTTACTCAACGACCTAGCATTTTCTCTCCCTTTTAATCAAAAGAGAAGGAACCTAGCTAAAAACAGAGAATTGCTCCCTAGTCTTAGATGAAGATAGAAAGATTTTTATTTAAAGATTTTTATTTGAAGTACAAAACCATGAATTTAATTCTATGGACTTTATCACTGTGCCTGTTGAATTCGGCCTTTGCTATGGAGAAACACACCCAATACCAGGCAGATCAGGGATCCCGTCCACAAACCTACTCAACCGAATGGCAGAAGACCCAAGCTCTCTATCAATCTTATCAGAAGGATCCTACCCCCTTGGTCAGAAGAGAGATGATCCGTGATCTTCATCGCCTTCTTAGCGCTTATAAGATTGATTTAGATCAGAGCAACGAAGCTTTGATCATGGCTGAATCTTTAAAGGCACCGTTTTTAGTTCTTCGCATCCGTCAGTATCAAACGCCAGGGGATTATGGGGATTTCCATGTCCTCCACCAAGAGATGGTCGAGCTGATCATCCAAACCCTCTCAGATATAGGGAGCATTAAGGATCTGTACAATATGCTTCGACTTAATAAGGTCTTTCGTAAGACTATGATATCCGCTCCGGTGCATCTTAATTTATCATTACATGCGGGTCAAATAACCAACGATATCCTCGGGAAGGTCGTTGACCTATTTCCGAACCTAACCTCCCTGAACTTGAGGGATTGCGTGTTGATCACCGATGCAGGATTAGGCCATGTCACGGGATTAAAATACCTCACCTCCCTGTCTTTAGAGGGATGCTATCAGATCAATGATGTAGGATTAGGGCACCTCACGTATTTAACGAACCTGAAATCACTGAACTTGAGGAATTGCGTGTTGATCGCCGATGCAGGATTAAGGCATCTCACGGGATTAAAATACCTCACCTCCCTGTCTTTAGAGGGATGCTATCAGATCAA
>CAZITL010000011.1:0-73232 GCA_964542195.1 uncultured Verrucomicrobiales bacterium | reverse complement strand
TGCTATCAGACCAATGACGTAGGATTAGGGCACCTCACGTATTCAACGAACCTAAAATCACTGAACTTGAGGAATTGCGTGTTGATCACCGATACAGGATTAAGGCATCTCACGGGGTTCACGACCCTCACCTCCCTGAATTTATGGGGATGCTATCGAATCACCGATGATGGATTAGAACTTCTCAAAGGATTCCCTACCCTCACCTACCTGGAATTATGGGGATGCTCTCAAATCAGCGATAAAAGCATACGATTGCTCCAGGTTGCTTTACCTAAGTTAAGGCCACTGGCTGACACACAATAAGTGTCCAGGAATAAGTCTTTCCAAAGCGCATACAAGGATTTTGATGGGGAAGATCTGCTTAGGATCTCCTTCCTGGGGTTAGATGGATTTAAAAAAATCTTGTTTTGAAGTACAAGCCCATAACCATACCCCTATGGGCTTTATCTCTGTGCCTGTTGAATTTGGCTTTTGCCATGGAAAGGCTCACCCGAGACCATACATATTCGGGATCCCATCAACAAACCACCCAACAGAAGGATCCAAACCCGGTACCCATCTTATCAGGCGAAACCTATATGGAGAATTAAGATCCGTCCTCCAAAAAAGAAAAATTAAACTAAAAAACACATAATATTTATAATTTTATTACTTAGTTAATCTTTTGTTGATAACATAGATATGTAAGCAACCCATAAATTTATGGAGGGACGATATGAACCAAGTCCTGCTTTTCTGCATTGCAAGTTTCTTTTTATTCGCAAAATCTTACGCCCAAGAAACAGAGGACGTTATTCTTCAAGAATATCAGCATCCCGTCATTAAATTTAGAAAAATGGATGTAGAGCCTGTACTAGATTATAAAGATGACCAAGGATTTTCTGCCTTAAAGGTCAACAACGCTCATGTCAAATCCCCCTACTGGAACATGGAATTTGATACCTATCATTATCAACTTCAAAATCTCTTCGATTACGAATTAAAAGGACACAAAACGACCCGTGGAATTCATTTCCCTAACATCACCCGCTATTATCAAGCCATTGTCCATTTCAACCATCGTGAGGTGAGTGTTGAACTTGCAACCGATTCCTTTAGTACCATAACCACTCTGGGATCGATTGATTTGAAAAAGATGGGGTGGAATTATTCTGAAGCCCTAACCTTCTGTAATTATTTTCTGAATAAATATGTTCTGGTTGACCATCTCTATACCCATTTTCACCGGACTCCTAAGCTTACTAACTCTAAAGAAATCAATACCCCTTATTGGACGGTGGTAGATGATTATATTTTAAATCATGTCGTTAATCTGCACCGAATTCCCAAAAATGAAGAGACAGAATTAGATCCTCCTAAAGACGAGATCATTCGCCAAATAGGAGATTTTTTTAAATGGCGCAAAATTGTTATGAAATTTATCCATGATCTTTCCTGGGAATTTATTAAGGAAGGTAAGACAGAACGGATGTTCAAAAGATATTTAATTGATGAAATTCACCTACCCAATGAAGAGGCAAAAAGACATAGCAAAATGATGTCTTTAAAGAATGCCCAAATGGTCATGCTCATGCAATCTGCGGATCCAGGAAATACGAACCATATGAATAGGATTTTTGATCACTTTGTCGCCAAAGGTCTTATTCCCTTTAACCAAAAAACAAAATATATGGATTTCTTTACTTAATGGAAAGGGCTTGTTACTTAATGGAAAGGGCTTGGCTCTTTCTCCAAAAACTGTCTAATGAACACCAGAACGAGCATTCCTAATATATATATTAGTGAGAGGCAAAGTGACTAAACAAGCTACAAATTTCCTGGATCACCACGCTTTGCAAACCGTGCAAGATTCGTAATGCCCCCTCCCGTCACTGTGAGCCGCAAAGCGGCTTGGCAGTACTCCTAGACACCACGCTCTCTGCGAGAGCTCGTTATATTAAAGATTAGATAATTCGTTGATGAAAAGTGAAGGAATGGGGCTCGTTAAGACTGCTGAGGATCATCTTTTTTACAACTTTTGAGGTTAGAACCTGCCTCATAAATGGCAAAATGATAAGTTAAACTTTTTTAAAGTGTCATCACGAGGCCAGGAACTAGCCGTGGTGATCCAGTTTTCTGGATTGCTTCGTCGCTTCGCTTCTCGCAATGACCTCTCAGTAAGGCTTGTTTTACTACTTATGAGGCAGGTTCTATAAAATCCCCAACTTAGTTTAAAGATTTAATTAATCTTTAAATGATATTGTAAGAAATGTATGAATAGGAGTTTTTCCATGTTTAAGGTACAGTTCTGGATTTTCCTGATATTTATCTCTATAGGTAATCACTCTTGTTTATTTGCCAGCGATAGATCCGTAGAGTTTATGGAAAACAAGGAAAACATTGCTTCAGACAATTTCAACGCAGACCAATGGGATGAGCATTACAGACAAACCCTTAAAAAAATCAAGGAAGAAGCTACCTTATTTGACCATATGGACTCAGTGAATAGTCAGCCTTTGAATCTGGAGACATTTTGCAAGGAACATAACATACCAATACAAAACTGCCATTTCCCAGAAGGAACCTATGAAATTCCTTCTAAAAATGAGAGCGTATTTACGAAAATGTATGGTGATATCACGTGCAAATGTGGTCCTGATATTCAAAGAGGTTACTTAACCGACCAAGGTTGGAAAATCCATGTCAGTGCGCAGCCTCATAGTGCAACAAGAATTTTGAAAGCTGTTCTACCTATTCTTAAAGAATCCATGCAAAACCATCACATAGAATTTAAAGTTGTTAAATCAATTCCCTACTTGAGACGTTTAAATTACCTATCTCCTTATATTAAAGGAGATGAAACTCAGCCTGGAAAATTTATCACCATTTACACAAAGAGTGCATATGTTGCAGAATTTTTGATTGATAAATTAGACAAAAAACTCATCCAGGAAGGCCTTAAACCTAATGACTTTATGCCCATTAAAGGAGATGCAGCTGTGGGATCCAGTGGAGGACTATACATACGTTATGGATCTTATACGGGTAACTACCTTGTTCAAATAAAACCCGATGGGACGATCTTAAGTGAAGAAAATGTTCTTGATGATCGAACTGTTCCCTGGCCTGATTTTATGAACACAGCCGCAGAGTGGAGAAATGAACCCAACCCGCTCGGAAATGTCATTATGCGATGGAAGCCACCATTAGAAGAAGACGTCCCAGAAATCACCTGGCAGTCAAGACCAACAACGCATTGGAAACAATACCTTTACTTAAAAAAGCGTCCTGGTTTACGTGATATTCAAGAACATCTTCCTGGACAATAGAACCATAGGCAATCTTAAGGAGCCTTTTATCTTCTTTTAATCGTACTGTTCATCCTTATTGGGAAAATTTTGACTCACGACAGAGTTATGATAATCATTCAAAGTTTGAAGAATCATTGGCTCCACTTGGCAAAATTGGCGCACAAACTTAGGTTTAAACTCGAGATTAAGGCCTAAAAGATCATGCCAAACCAAGACTTGACCATCGGTGTCTGCACCAGCGCCAATTCCAATGGTTGGAATAGAGAGTTCTTCGGTAATAGTTTTGGCTAGACCTGCAGGGACACACTCTAACACCAAAGAAAAACATCCTAAAGATTGTAATACTTGAGCCTCTTTGCGGATTTGAGCAGCTGATTCGTGGGTTTTCCCTTGCACCTTCCACCCCCCCAGGCTCGCCACCGATTGCGGTGTTAATCCCGTATGTCCCATCACAGGAATTCCTGACCCTATAAGATAAGAAATAACCTCTTCGTGGCCATGAACCCCCTCAATTTTGATGGCATCCGCACCTGCTTGCAATAAGCGTCCGGCTTCATAAACAGTCTTTTCTCTTCCCAATCGATGGATTAAAAACGGTAAATCTGCTACCACAAATTTGTCTTTAGAGCCCCGGCGAACGGCTTGAAGGTGGAAAATCATCATATCCATGGTGGCATGGATGGTGGATGAAAATCCATGAACAGTCATCGCTACGCTATCGCCTACCAAAATGATATCAATATCGCTTTTGTCAACCAACCGGGCAGACGGAGCATCATAGCATGTAACCATGGATATTTTGCGTTTACCTTTTAAATCTTGAAAAGCAGAGAGTGTTAATGCGGACATGGGAACCTAGAAAATAACGTTAAAAAATGTTGATAAATTTGCTTTAAGGAGCCATCCGGCAATACCTTTAAGTGATGTTCAATGGTTTGCCAATCGCCCCTTTCTATTGGGCCTGTTAACGCGGATGATGGATGGTTGATCGTATTGGCCAAGGTTTGCTCTAAAAAAGGTTCAAAAACCTTGGGGGATAGATTTAAACGATGATCAGCTATGTCTAACCCGTGTTGCCACAAAAGAGTCGGTAAATTACCCATAATTACGCATAAAGCATGGTAAAGGGTCTTATGCTCTTGCTTTAAGGTGTAATGAGGATTAGAAAGATCAGGGAAAATTTCCTCAAATGATGCTTGGCCATCCTCTGTGATAACTGGAATAGCCTGATAAGTAGTTAAATCATAAAGATCTTCTGAGAAAGTATAAAGGGGGTGGATCCCCTGAACTCCGGGGATTACTAAAGCTCCTGAACAATGGACCCAATACCGGGGCGTTAGATCGTTGTGAGATTCTACCCAATGACGAATGCCATCATCTTTAAGGGCAACAATAATCACATCACAAGACACCAAAGCTTCTTGTGCCGATAGGAGAGATTCTCGATGCCACTGAAGGACAGATAATCCTTTAAGAGAAAAATAATGATAAAGGTGACGAGCTAACTTTCCTCGTCCCACTATACCATAGGTTCGTTGAGTCATCATTTAGGAGCATTTCTCATTAATTAAGCCTGAAATTAAGGCATAAATTCTTTGGGTAAAAGAAAAATATGCTAATTCAACTTAACTTTGATTAACTGCAAATCCTACTTTTTGACTGCGACGATTCACATACTCTTGAACACTGCGACACAAATCAGGCAACTTACCAGTGAAGAAATGATCGGCATCCTTGATTAGTCGGTAATCAATGGAAACTCCCCGTTGCTGATGCAATCTTTCGACTAACTTGGTCACATAGGGATGCGGTACGATATCATCCTGGTCCCCTTGTAAAATCATTCCTGGTACTGGACAGGGTGCTAAGAATCCAAAATCATAACGATCTGCTGGTGGACTGACGGCCACAAAACCATTTAACTCAGGACGACGCATCAACAATTGTAAGGCAATCCATGCACCAAACGAAAAACCAGCCACAATGCAGCCTGAGGCTTGGGGATTGACCGACTGGAGCCAATCTAAAGCTGAAGCGGCATCGTTTAACTCTCCCTCCCCGTTGTCGTAAGATCCCTCTGAACGCCCAACCCCTCTGAAATTAAACCTGAGGGTGTTGAACCCTAGATCAGCAAAGGTTCGATAAAGGGCATAAACAATTTTATTGTTCATGGTTCCACCATATTGTGGATGAGGATGTAAAACGATAGCGAGAGGTGCGCCCTCCTGAGGGTTGTGATGATAACGACCTTCAATGCGCCCGGCAGCACCATTAAAAATAACTTCGGCCATATTTTTCCCCCGTTTCACTGACAGTACGTCAGAACTTTAGGTTGACAAACAAATCAACTTATTCAATACTTGACCATTCTAGTCAGAATAGTTATTTCTAACCCTAGAAGATCAAAAAATGTTGACCTGCCGTGTTAGTTTTAGAGTGTAGCACGGCTTTTTATGAACAGCTACGGAAAACGTTAATATGCGTTTAAGTACGAAAGCCAGATATGCCGTTATGGCCCTTGTTGATATTACCACCCAGGACAAGAATGGTCCTGTGGCCCTATCGGCTATTGCCCAAAGACAAGAACTCCCGCTACCTTACTTAGAACAGTTGTTCAACAAATTAAAAAAAGCAGGACTGGTTCAAAGCTGTCGTGGTTCTAATGGAGGCTATCAACTGGCACGTACCTCAGAGGCTATCTTCATTCATGATATTATAGAAGCTGTTGATAAACCGTTAAAAGCAACTCGGTGTGCCAATCATTCTCATCGAGGGTGCCATAGTAATGGCTCTAGGTGCTTAACCCATGATTTGTGGGAAAACTTGGATAGCGTTGTCAGTCTCTTTTTAAAAAAAACATCTTTGGCCGATGTATGTCACCGTCGTTTTAGGCAACCTCACTGGGAGAGTCAATCATGACGGGGCTTTATTTTGATTATAATGCCTCTACCCCGTTAAGGCAGGAAGCAAAAGAAGCCATGATCAACGCCATGGATCACGTCGGTAATGCTTCCTCTGTGCATGGATATGGACGAAAAGTTCGCCAACTTTTAGAGGACAGCCGCCAACAGATTGCCGACTATTTCCATGTTCAAAATGTGCGGGTTATTTTTACCAGTGGTGCAACGGAGGCTAACAACCTTGCGATCAAAGGCTTTAAGGGAACCGTTATTGCCTCTTCTATCGAGCATGATTCAATTTTAATGGCACGACAGGATACTCTGATTTGTGCGGTCAATGACCAAGGGATGATTGATCTTGATGATCTAGAACGCTTGCTCAGTCAATCCTCTCAACCTGTTCTTGTCTCCGTCATGGCTGCCAATAACGAAACTGGGGTCGTCCAACCCATTGCAGATATTGCTGCTTTGTGCAAAACTTATGGGGCCTGGTTCCATTGTGATGCGGTACAAGCGGTCGGTAAACTCTCTTTGCCCTGGCATGAGCTTTCCGTAGATATGATTTCTCTATCTTCCCATAAAATTGGTGGCCCCAGTGGTGTGGGTGCCTTGATTATTCATGAAAAACTGCCCCTTCATCCTTTGATGAAAGGCGGCGGACAAGAACGTTCTTTTCGTGCTGGTACCGAAAATGCCTTGGGCATCGTTGGATTTGGCGCTGCTATCATCGCGTGTCAAAAAGATGATTGGGCAAAAGTTGAGGCCTATCGTAACATCCTGGAAGATGCTCTACATCAAACTTGCCCTCATCTGAAAGTCTTTGGCAAGTCGGTGGAGCGGTTACCCAATACCAGCAATTTAACCATGCCGGGTGTCAAAAATCCGGTGCAATTGATGAATTTTGATTTGGCGGGTATTGCTGTTTCGGCAGGCTCCGCCTGCTCATCAGGAAAAGTCAAATCATCTCATGTTTTAAAAGCCATGAATGTTACCCAAGAGGACGCTGGATCTTCCATTCGCATCAGTCTTGGATGGCAAACACAAGAATCAGAAGTGCGCCGTTTAATAACAGTCTGGCAAGAAATTTACCATAGACTTGGAACCTTCTCAGAAAGGATAAGTGTCCCATGACCATCTGCCATAAAAATCCCCAATTACCGAGGGAACGTCAGATTTATTTAGATTACCAGGCCACGACACCTTGCGACCCAAGAGTGTTAGAGAAAATGTTGCCTTACTTTACCGAACATTTCGGTAATCCCCACTCCCGCAGTCACATTCATGGCTGGGTTGCTGAAGAGGCAGTTGAAAAGGCACGTGAACAAGTGGCCAGCATCATCAAAGCTGATCCAAGAGAGGTTATATTTACCAGTGGCGCTACGGAGTCCAATAACTTGGCGATCAAAGGCGTGGGATATTTTAATCAAAGCAAAAAAAACCACATTATTACCTGCGTTACCGAGCATAAATGTGTATTGGACAGCTGCCGCCACTTAGAGCAAGAAGGGTTTGAAATCACCTATCTGCCTGTAAAATCCAATGGTTTGATTGATTTGGATCAGCTACGCCAAGCCATTAAAGCCAACACCCTTATGGTATCCATCATGGTTGTAAATAATGAAATCGGCGTGATTCAACCCATTGCCGACATTGGTCGCCTTTGTCGTGAACATGGTGTCTTATTCCACACCGATGCCGCCCAAGCTGTGGGTAAAATCCCCTTGGATGTAGAGGCTATGAACATTGATTTGATGAGCATTTCTGGCCATAAAATTTATGGACCCAAAGGTGTTGGCGCTCTTTATGTCCGCAGAAAACCTCGCGTGCGTCTGGAGCCCCTGATCAATGGTGGCGGTCAAGAGCGTGGCATGCGTTCAGGCACCCTTTCCACCCCTTTGTGTGTTGGCTTGGGGGCGGCTTGTGAAATCGCTGAACAAGACATGAACAAAGATTATGAACATATAAAGTTCTTATCAGATAAACTTTATCATGGTATTACCAGCCAGTTATCTGAGGTCTTCCTCAATGGAGATCTCCATCAACGGATTCCCGGAAACTTAAATTTAAGTTTTGCTTACGTGGAAGGGGAAGGCTTATTGATGGGATTGAAAAACATCTCTGTTTCTTCAGGTTCTGCTTGTACCTCAGCCTCCTTAGAGCCTTCTTATGTTTTAAGGGCTTTAGGAGTGGAGGATGAATTGGCTCATACCTCCATTCGCTTTGGGCTGGGTAGGTTTACTACAGAAGAAGAAATTGACATGGTGATTCATCAAGTGGTTACTGCTGTGCAAAAATTACGAGATATGAGTCCCCTTTGGGAGATGGCCCAAGAAGGAATTGATTTGAAGTCCATTAATTGGGCTGTTCATTGAACTCAAAAACACTAACTTGATAATTAAGGAGGCACACATGGCCTATAGTTCAAAAGTTATTGATCATTACGAAAATCCCCGCAATGTCGGGTCCTTAGACAAGTCCGATACCCATGTGGGTACAGGATTGGTTGGCGCCCCTTCATGTGGCGATGTTATGAAACTCCAGATCCGGGTGAACGACCATGGCGTGATTGAAGATGCTAAATTTAAAACTTTTGGCTGCGCATCGGCCATTGCTTCCAGTTCCCTTGTCACTGAATGGGTTAAAGGAAAGTCCATTGATGAAGCAAAAGCCATTCGCAACACCGATATTGCCAATCACTTGGCGCTTCCTCCGGTGAAAATCCATTGTTCTATTTTAGCAGAAGATGCGATTAAAGCGGCTATTGAAGATTATCAAAGCAAACAAAATGATTCTTCCATGGATGCCGCTTAAGGGAGACGTCCATGCCAGCAGCACCATTAACCGTTACCCCTGCAGCTCTGGAGAGAGTTAAAGTTCTTTTAGAGAAGAGAGGCAAACCCTCTTTAGGTATCCGTATTGGCATTAGGACAAAAGGATGCTCTGGCCTGTCTTATACCTTAGAATATGCTGATGAACGGCAACCTATGGATGAAATGATCGAAATTGAGGGCATTACGATTCTCATCGACCCTAAAGCCATCTTATTTATTTTAGGGACCGAAATGGATTATGAGCAAGAGAAACTTCAATCAGGGTTTGTTTTTAGAAACCCCAATGAAAAAGGGCGCTGTGGTTGTGGCAAATCTTTCCATGTCTAAGAATCCCTTTGCTTTATTAGGTCTTGAACCTTGTTATCGTTTGGATCTTCAAGATTTGGAACACCGTTATTTGAAAATTCAAAGCGCCATTCATCCTGACCGCTTCATCCATAATAGCGAGATGGAAAAATCTTTGGCGTTAAAGCAGTCAGCGGATCTAAATCAAGCCTACCAAACGCTCAAGTGTCCTTTAAAGAGAGCTGCGGCTTTATTAACTGTACACCAAATCCCTGTCCCAGGACAAAATGGTCAAACGCTTCATAACCCCAAGTTGCTCATGGAAGTTATGGAATGGCAAGAAACAATACTTGAAGCCGATTCAACCGAAGCATTAGGCTCCCTCAAAACCAGGCTTGAGATGAGAATTGATCGTGTTTCCAAGGCCCTTGATCAAGCTGCCCCCCATGAGTTAGCTTCTCTTTATTCCGAGTTAAGCTATCTCTTAAAACTCCAAGAAGAAATTAAGCATAAAGGGTTTTAAATGTTATTACAGTTGGTTGAACCAGGAATGACCCCTCTCCCTCATGCTGAGGATCAAGGCCGCGCCATTGGTATTGACTTGGGGACAACCCACTCTGTAGTCGCCTGGGCGCGCGGAGGTGAAGTCCAAGTCATTGAAACGCCTCAAGGGCATCGACTCATTCCTTCTGTGGTATCTTACCAAGATCAAGAAGTAACCGTAGGTGTGGAAGCTTTAGCGCATTCCTCAAGTGTGCGATCCATTAAACGCTTGATGGGATTGTCAAAAGCACCTCATGAGATTGCGAATCTTTATCCCCTCATTGGCTCACAAGACCAAACCATTATTCGCCTTATGCTTGAAAATAAGGTTAAAACACCCATTGAAATTTCTGCGGATATTTTGGGCTATTTAAAAGAGATGGCTGAGCATTACTTAGATGCGGAAGTCACTCAAGCCGTGATCACTGTGCCAGCATATTTTGATGAAGCAGCCCGACAAGCCACCAAAGAAGCAGCGCGCTTAGCTGGCTTAAAGGTTTTGCGATTAATTAATGAACCCACGGCAGCTGCCCTAGCCTATGGATTAGATCAGGGAGTTGAGGGAATTTATGCTGTTTATGATTTAGGGGGCGGTACCTTTGATTTTTCCCTCCTGCGTTTAACGCGAGGGGTGTTTCAAGTATTGGCTACGGGTGGTGATACCCTTTTAGGGGGAGATGACATTGATCGAACCATCGTTAACCATTTTGACCTTCCCGTCTCACCCTCAACGTTAATGTGGGCCCGCAAACTTAAAGAAGCATTAAGTGATCAAGAGGCCATTTCATCACGAACCCCCTGTGACGCCCCCATTCATCTTGATCGCCAAACTCTAAATGCTCTTTCAAGCCCGCTTCTTAATCAAACATTTGTGGTTTGTAAAAAAGTAATCGAAGATGCTGGATTAAACACTCAGGACATTCAAGGCGTGATTTTGGTTGGCGGTGCTACCCGCATGCCGCTGATTCAGGATCAAGTTAAGACTTTCTTTGGCACCGCCCCCTTAACCAATTTAAATCCGGATGAAGTGGTGGCGATTGGCGCTGCCCTTCAAGCTCAAGCATTAACTCAAGGGTCTGATACATTACTATTGGACGTCACTCCCCTTTCCTTAGGCTTAGAGACCATGGGCGGGTTGGTAGAAAAAATCATCGAGCGAAACACACCGATTCCCGTCACCATGGCCCAAGAATTCACCACTTATATGGATGGGCAGACTGCCATGAAAATTCACGTGGTTCAAGGAGAAAGAGAATTAGTTGACCATTGCCGGTCGCTGGGAGAGTTTACTCTGACTGGCATTCCACCCATGCTTGCTGGCATTGCGCGTATACTGGTCACCTTTCAATTGGATGCCGATGGACTCCTCACGGTGAGTGCGCAGGAGCAAACCACAGGGTTAAAACAACATATTGAAGTTAAGCCTTCCTATGGACTGGCAGCTGAGGATTATCAACGCATTCTTCAAGAAAGCCTGATTCATGGAAGTGAAGACATGTCCACGCGTCTTTTAGTTGAAGAGAAAGTTGAAGCACGTCAACTATTAACTATGTTATACTCTGCTTTAAAAGAAGATGGTGATTTATTGAATGAGGAAGAGCGCAGCAGTTTGCTCCAAGCTATGGAACATTTAAATACACTCTTGGAGTCCATGGATCGAGCCCCCCTTCAACAATCACGCAAACGGGTCGAAGAACTCAGCGTTCCTTTTGCCGAGCGGCGGATGAACAGATCCATACAACGCGCTCTTGCCGGTCAAAAACCCGAAGAATTAATTTAAGAAAACAGGGAGTTATCCATGCCTAAAATTACTTTTGTTACCCATGATGATCAGCGTATTGAAGTGGACGCCCCTGTCGGTTTGTCTGTTCTTGAAATCGCTCATCGCAATAACATCGATTTAGAAGGTGCCTGTGAAGGTTCTTTAGCGTGTTCCACCTGTCATGTCATTATAGACCCTGAATGGTATGATCTCCTGCCCCTTGCCACTGAGGATGAGGAAGATATGCTGGATTTAGCTTTCGGTTTAACTCATACTTCTCGTTTGGGCTGTCAGATTATTATAACAGATGAACTGGATGGCTTGACCCTGCGCTTGCCTTCTGCCACCCGCAATATGATGTTGTAAACCATGCGTTGGGTTGACATCCACGATATTGCACAAGCGCTAGAAGAACATCATCCCGAGGTTGATATTCTTCAAGTTCGCTTTACTCAATTATGGCAGTGGGTTCAAGAATTACCCGATTTTGAGGACGATCCCCAGAAATCGAACGAGAAGATCCTGGAGGCTATACAAATGGCTTGGCTTGATGAACGAAGCTAAATTGCCCTTATGGATTGAGCAGTGCCTTGACACCATGGTTACTGCTCTCAGTCCCACCGAGCTTAAAGACGCCTATCAAGACTTAAGTCGCCGTTACCATGATTCCTCTTTTCAAGCTGGGGTAAGATCTTTAAAGGAAGCGCAAGCCTATGTTTATGCCCGTCTTCCAGCGACTTATGCCGTTGTTAAATCGGTTTTGCAAAAGCTTCCTCCAGATTTTACCCCTCGTCACCTGGTAGATTTTGGCTCTGGCCCCGGAACAGCTACCTGGGCAGCCTTGGAATATTTTAACAGTTTAGAAATCATTGATTGTGTTGAACAAGATCCCTGGATGATCCAGATGCTTAATCAACTCCAAGCGTTGAAAAACGCCCCATTAACTGTTCATCGTCAAGATTTAATAACCTTTCCGCTCAAGGAATCTATGGATTTGGGGATTTTCTGTTACTCTTTAAATGAATTACCCCTGCCAAAGCAAATCCAATACTTAAATCGTCTCACATCGTTTCAATTCTTAGTGCTCATCTTCCCAGGAACCCCTTCTCATTTTTCTGCTCTTCGAGAACTCAGACACCAATTCATCAACACCGGATGGTTCATCCATGCTCCTTGTACCCATCAGATGTCCTGCCCTATTACTGGCAATGATTGGTGTCATTTTTCTGAACGTTTACCCCGCCTTTATCATCACCGTCACATCAAAAACGCCACACTTAATTATGAAGACGAGAAATACAGTTATTTAATTGTCTCTAAAAATCCCCCCCTTGTAACAGGCGGGCGAATTGTCAAGCGCCCGTTAAAACGGTCTGGTCATGTGATTTTAGATGTTTGCCAAGATGGCCAATTGCACCGTCTAACAGTCAGTAAAAAAGATTCAATCTATACCCAAGCCAAAAAGGCATCTTGGGGGGAAATAGTATTGAATAAACAAGGAAGATCCTAAGGAAACCTATTGATCGGGTAGGAAATTCAAAAAGGGATTATATTAACATTAATTTAATAAATTCATCAAAACTAGAAACATTTATTTTAAATCTACAAAATAGATAAGAGACTTGTTATAAATGGAGATTTAATTTTGTTACAAAGAATTACTTTTAGTTTAATGCTCATGATCTTTAGCAGCTTTATCTGCTTTAGCTCAGAATCCAGCGATCTAAAACCCATATCAGCTATTGAAATTCCAAGCCTAGCAAAAAAAGCAAATCAGGAAGTGATGGATTTATTTGAGAAACAAAATTGGCAGGAAATTGTTGATTATACTCCAAAAGTCAAAAGTCTTTTAAGAAATACACTTCTTAAAGCACCCATTCCTGCCCCTAATGGAATATCAACGGACCTCAATTATAACACTTTTCACGCCATAGGAAGAGCTCTCCTTGAAGCGGAGAGATTTTTGGAAGGTGTAGAATTTTTTGGCTTTTGCCAAAACTATTTTCCCCATGCGATTAGGGTAAGTAAACAAATAGAAGCCATTATTTATGGATGGAGAGGTGTGCATACTTATCTATTTCATATGTATTCAAAGGCTATGGTCGATTATTCGGAACCAACTTATAGAGATGATAAAGAAATTGATATTTTAAAGTCAGTTAAAGAAATGTTTGATAATGCACTCACATGTGATCCAGAAATTGATGCATTCTTTGTTGAATTTTATGATCAGATTTCTCATTAAATAAGTTTTGCAGATTTGTTCTTGAAGATATCTCCTAAGTAGAAGCATTTTTTTAGAATGCTTCTTTTGAAAAAACAATCCTTACGCTAATTATAAAATTGAGCGGTACTCCAAGGGGCGCCGCTTCGTTTTTAAGCATCGGGGTTATTTATCAAAATTTCGATGTGCAAATTACAAAATCTAGATATGACTACATTTTATCGTCTTTAAGACGATAATGGGACACAATTTTGAACTTGGTTAAGACATCTTCCTGTTTAACACCACAACAAATATTGTGAATTACTAAGGGATGTTTACCATTGGTCTCATTGCTTAAAATACCAATGTGAAGAATACCTCGTCCCAAGTCCCAAACGACCATATCACCAGGTTGATAATCCTTATTTCTCACTTCCATTCCCTGTCTTTGAAAATAAGTCATTAAGTTTGGAACGCGGCGATGGTCAATATTAGCATCCAATTTTGAATCGCCCCAATTTCTTGGATAAGCTTTCAACTGGCGCTTCATATCCTCGTGCACCTTTTGTTGCAAGTCTATCCCAATATGGCGATAGGCTCTAACAACCACATCCGTGCATACCCCCTCCTTTAAGGGTACATCTCCCAAAGGATAAGAAATTCTTTGATATGCAGGATTATAATGTAGGGTAATGCCTATTTGCTCTTTTGCACCTTCAATAAATCGATCCTTTAAACTCCTCCCACCAGCTAAGCTGGTAGAAACAGCGATAACCGCGATGATTAAGATGAGCCACGTTTTTTGGGTCCAATACACAAAACTTTCTCTTCATTAAACAGTGAGGGGTTGAGATAAAACCTTTCTCAACCCTTTTTAATTACCATGAACTTCATGGGAGTTTGTTGTTCAACTTTGACCTTTGATTTTAACGTAGCTGACGACTTTGCGCACCCCATCCATATTCCGAGCAATTTCAATAACATGGTCCAACTCTTTTTGATCTTGAGCAATGCCCAATAAGTGAACAATACCGCTTACGGTTTTAATATTATAGTTGATAGACTGGACATCTGCATCAACGAGGAGTCGGCTTTTTAATTGGGTTGTAATCCATGTGTCCTTGGCATAAACGCTAAAAGAAGCACCATTGGATATGGCAATATTATCGATCACCCGTTTAACCCCTTGAGGTTCCCAGGCAATACGTACGGCTTCTAAATGCCACTCATCCTTAGGGACAGCACCGGTCAGTAAAACTTCACCACTCGTGACCGTCAAATTAACACGTTGATAAAGATCAGGATCAAACTTATAAAGCTTGACTTTAATCTCAGTTGCAATTTGGGAGTCACTAATGGAGCCAGAAATACCTTTTTCACTTACCATAGCACCGCCCACAACAGCGGCACCGCCACCTATAAGCACAGGAGCGCAGCCTGTGGATAAGCTCAACATTAAAATCAAAGCCACTAATTTATTGTTATTAATCATTCAACTTCTCCCCAGTTTCTTTTTATCCTTTACTGATGATTATGAAATTTGCCAAGCGTTTTTCAGATGATACCAGCGTAGCCCTTGATAAAGAACAACCACATCAAAACGATAACTGGTCACAGAGCAAACATGGCGAGCTGTATACCACTGCAGAGCCTGGTGAATCCGACGTTGCTGGCGAACAGATATAGACTCCAGAGCACTTTTTAGGGTTGATCTATTTTTTACCTCCACAGCCACAAGTTGATCCCCTCTGCGAACAATTAAATCAATTTCCCCCACAGGACACCGAAATCGACGAACTAAGATTTTATATCCCTGACACCATAAAATCAACGCCACCCAAATTTCGGACCACCATCCTTTAAGATAGCTCTTCTTTTTCTTGTTTAAGGTTAAGGGCATGTTGATACACCTTTTTTTTAGGTATTCCTAAAATACCAGCCACGAGCGTCACTGCATCTTTCAGCGAATGCTCCTTCAAGGTTTGACGCAGCAATTCCTCAATATCTTGTTCTGGCACCTTTTCCAGGCGCGGCGGAGAAAGCAAAATTACCATCTCTCCCCGGCATCTTTCTTGCCCCTCAAAGGCCGCCATTACGGTGGAAAAATCACCTCTGACCACTTCTTCAAAAATCTTTGTTATTTCGCGAACCACGACCACATCCCGATTAGAAAAAACAGCTTGCATTTCTTTTAGCGTCTCAATTAAGCGTTGAGGGGCTTCATAAAAAATCAGTGTGGCGGGGATGGATCTTAAATCTTGGAATTTTTTAGATTGAGCAAAACCAGCAAAAAAGAATTGATCGGTGGGAAGACCTGATAAGACCAACCCGGCAATAACCGCTGACGGTCCAGGAGCTATGGTTACAGGGATGTGCTCCTCATAGCAAGAGCGAACCAATTTGTAGCCTGGATCGGAAATAAGAGGCGTTCCTGCATCAGAAATCAAAGCAATCTTAGCGCCTGCTTTCAATTTTTCCAGGATTTTAGGCCGAATCTGTTCTGCATTATGTTCGTGATAAGGGTTAAGTGCCCCTTGAAGACCATATGCTTGAAGCAACTTGCTACTCACGCGTGTATCTTCACAAAGGATTTGATCAACTTGTGATAAGATAGAAAGAGCGCGCAACGTCATATCCCCTAAATTACCAATAGGGGTTGCAACAATGTGCAACCCCGGTTTAATGGCAGGTAGGAAATCAGGAAGAGAGATCATTCCTATTTTTTACATCCTTTGATGGCTTCATCGAGGGCTTTTGCTTCCTCAGAATCCTTAGCAACCATGGTCTTCGCCCGTTTAAAAGCGACACAGGCTTTCTCATTGTCTCCTTGGAGTTTCAAAGCTCGCCCAAGTGCAAATACAGCCAAAGGTGTTTTTTTAGCATCCTTATTTGTTTTAATGTAAGCAGCTAATTCCGCTGCGGATTTTTTGGCCATTACCTTGCTTTTATCCTGTTCGGCCTGCCGTAAGCGAGATTCCAAAGCCCAATACTGTGCATCTTTGGCTCGGCTATCTTTAGGATTATTTTTGGCAAAAGCTGTAAACATTTGCTGCGCTGTTTCGTAATCTTGATGTCTAAAAGCCTCTTGTGCTTCATCATAACTGCCTGATACCGAGCTTTTCTCAAGGGTTTTGGTCGGTGCTTTCTTTTCTGCTTCCTCAGTAGCTTTATCCCTCTCAAGTTCCTTAGCAGCCTGCTTTGGCGTGGGTGCAGACTTTTCCAAATCCTTTAAAAGATCAGCCACATCATCATCTGTGTTTGGGTCTACATCTGCAACATTGGGGTCAGAATCTCGCTTCTCATAATCATCATCCTTTGCAGAAGGTGTGAAAGCAGGGAGAGTTGATAAGGGGGCAGCTTGTCCTCGCTGCAATTGCCGTTCTAAAGCCTCAACTCGACCGGTTAAAAACTTCACATCGTTTCGTAAAGTGTTAACTTCTTCCCTGGTCACTAACTCTTCACCAGATGGATCTTGGCCATTTAACCGTTTTTCAATGCTGTCGAGACGTGCACTCACATCCCCCAAGCTCACATCAGAAGCATGGGTCAGAGCGGAGGTTAAAATAAGGGTAAGAAAAAGGTATTTTTTCATGAATAATCACGCAATTTATCTATATCTATCCGATAGATAGCAAATATTCGTGACTTGAGCGATTGTTTTTTAAAGGGTTATCCTTTTTCCACAAAGGAACCATGGGGGCCATAATACATGTTTAACGATCGTATACTCCTGTTCGTGTCAGAGTGAGGCGACAAGTCGATTTACAATCCATACAGAGAGTTTTGAGGAGCCTCACAGTGACGGGTGAGATCAGCACGAAGAATGCGGCGATCTATAAATCATGGATTCGTTCCTTGGGGACTCGAGATTGTAAAGGTTAGATAATTCGTTGATGAAAAAAGGGTTCAACACACCTCTCTTAAGCGGCCATCAATTGGGCAACCCTTTGCTCCAGTAAAGAGATCCGCCGAGCATCTTCTCCCTGGAGTGTTTGATAATAATTTTGTTTATTTTTTAGCCAAAGAAGTTCAAATTCGGCCGCATTTATCAACCCTTCGATGAGACAAGACACAGGTAAATCAAGAGAGGCGAAAGCAATCTTGCGGGTTTCATAGCGTGTTAAGTGGATCTTTTTAATATGATGGATGACGGGAAGACATTCGGGCTCTATCCCTCCTCCGAGAATAAATTCTTGACCATACGTTTGACACAGCCGAGCTGTTTCAGCCACCATGTTTGTAACCTCTGGCCCATTGACAGCATTTCTCGATAATCCCAACGAGCCCACAAAATCCACGCGGCCAAAAACCACTCCAGACACCCCTTCCTGGGCTGATAAAGAAATCAACTCCTCTTGAGCGCGAAAAGCAGTTATGGTTTCAATATTAAAGTAAAATTGGGTATCGGACCGTTCTTCTTCGTTAAAGTATTTTTTTACGGAAGCAATATACTTTTTTAACGCATAAGGAGTTTCCACCATGGGCGCAATAATTGCGTTGGCTCCTAGTTGCTTTGCTTCATTTAAATCTCTTATGGCCTCACAACCACCAATCTTGATTATTAAATTTAAATGAGCTTTGTACCCCAATTCAAGTAAGCGCAATAGTTCATCCCGACGCGCGCCTTCGGCTTCAAATTCAGCACGAATCGAACAAAACCCATATTTTTCGTAACCACGACATAATATATCTAACATTTGGCGTTCGATTCGATTCATTAAAGACCCTCAAATCAGTTAAGAAACACAAAGAATTATTTTTTTACGTCGTAGTTCTAGGCTAGAAGAATCCAGAATTCAAGATCTACATGAATTTTTGGTCCAGAAATTCCAAAAATGTTAATAAACTATCAAATTTCAGCTCGATTTCAAGAGTCAAGACATGAGAGTGCCAATTTGAGGGAACCCGGAGCATATCTTTAGCTGTGGTTACAAGATGAGCATCGTGATCTTGAGCCAATCGTACGAGTTTCTCCATATCTTTTTCACCATAGGCATGGTGGTCGGGAAACTCTTGAAAATTACACACCTCATATCCCTGATTTATCAAGGTCAAACGAAATTTCTCAGGAAAACCTAGACCTGCAAACCCCACCACTCTTTGGCATGAAAGGTGATTTTTTACAAGGGTCTGTGCCATAAAAGTTGGTTTTGGCGTGACAAGATCCACGTGCCCATTAATCATAATGACGCCATCGGCCCGCTCAAGACCCTTTACAGGATTTTCTCGCAAAGGCCCCGCTGGAAACACATAACCATTGCCCAACCCCTGGACACCATCAATCACCACCAACTTCAGATCATGATGGAGAGTCGGATTTTGCAGTCCATCATCCATAATGAGAAGATCCGCGCCCCTTTGAAGGGCAAGTTTGGCACTTTGTATGCGATTTTTTCCAACCCATGTGGGCGCATGTTTGGCGAGCAGAAGCGGTTCATCCCCAACCTCTTTAAACGTATGAATTTCAGGATCAACCAGTGTATTTTTTTCAACATTGCCTTTATAACCTCGTGATAAAATATGAGGGTTATATCCTCGATGTTTAAAAATCTCCACCAGGGCAATAACCGTAGGGGTTTTTCCCGATCCCCCCAGAACCAAATTTCCGACACAGATAACGGGTATCGGGCTTTTATAAGGAAGGGTAAAGCATCGACGTAATCTGGTCATTATGTTATACCCCCACCCCAGGGGGGCTAAGAGGGGGGTGAGCAAACAAGATTTATACCAAAATGAAGGGGCTTTAACCATGTCTTTGGGCTAAAAATTCGATGGTTGTACAAATCATATCAAGATGGTGTTGCTGATCTTGAATAACTTGTTGACCAGCCACCACGTAATCTTCCATTTCTTGCGGCGTGGTCAAGAACCTATCCACAGTTTGTTTCAATTCCGATACATCTTTCACCCTTACGATGCCAGTGTTCAGCTTTTCCACCACATTTTCAAAATTTTTAATGTAAGGGCCCATGATGGGGCAAGCGCCATGAAGAAGAGGCTCTATTGGATTATGCCCTCCTACTGGCACCAAAGATCCCCCAATAAAACAAATGGGAGCTAGACGAAAAATCAACCCAACTTCGCCAATAGTATCCCAAATCACATAGTCATGGTCAAACGTGATGGGCTTGGTTGATGTTCTTAAAAGACTAGGGGAATTCAACAGTTGTTGAATTTGCTGGGCCCGTTCGGGGTGACGGGGCACAATCAGCGTTAAAAGACCGGGAAATTTTTCCTTTAAAGCTTGAGCAACCTGGACAATTTGTCCTTCTTCTCCTTGATGGGTGCTTACCGCTGCCCAGACCGGACGCAACCCTATCTGATCGCGCAATTGGCTAAGCGTTCTATAATCATAAGGAGGAGGATCAGCAGCAAACTTTAGATTACCGGCAATTCGGACATCTATTGCCCCCAATTTATTATAGCGAAGCGCAGTTACCTCATCTTGAGCAAAAACAACTTTAAAAGCACGCAAGAGTCGCCGAATCAGCGGTTTTGCCCATCGCCACAATTGGTAGCTTTGGTTCGACATGTGAGCGTTAATAAGCAAGAGAGGAATATGTCGTTTTTTGGCAGCAAAAATTAAATTTGGCCATAATTCGGACTCAACAAAAACGCCCACATTAGGTTGCCAATGGGCTAAAAATCTATCGACCCACTGGGGTATATCCAAAGGGATAAATTGATGATAACACCCCCGAGGGAGCCTTTTTACCAACAATCGAGCGGATGTTAAGGTCCCTGAGGTTACAAGTATAGGATAAGATTCCGCAAGTTTATGAATCAAGGGCAAAGCTGCAACCGATTCGCCCACACTGGCTGCATGAAACCAGATTAGATTTCCTTCAGGTCGAGAAAAACTGGATCCTCCAAACCTCTCACTGAGACGTGCTGGATCTTCTTTTCCCTTTGCTAGGCGGCGTTTTAAGTGCCACTTAACCAAGGGCACTGCTACACGCGTCAAATAACGGTAAAGACCATAAAACATTAATCGAGTTTCTGCCCTAATACTTCTTCCAATTCTCTCCACTCTCTCAAACTTAAGCCAGCTTCAGTCCGAGACAGTTTTTGCCCCCCCAGGAGAGTGGTGATAACTTTCATCGCCTTTGCCGATAAAGTAACGGCACCTTGGCGATAATCTTTGAATGCTTGAAAACATAAAGGCATCCATTTTTGTAAAATGGCTAACATCACATCGGCATAGGCACGAATCTCATATTGAGCATGGGAATCTGCCCTTAAACTCAAGAAATGCATTAAGTTGTGCAGATCAATTTTCCAATACCATTGGGTGTAAAAGTTAACCGGCAAATTCATCCGAGCCAATTCACGGGCAAGACCATCTTTTTCACCATCAAGAATGTTGCCTTCATCATCCAAATTCAACATTTCTTGATAATGATCATAGGCTCTTAAAGCATCCTCCTTCAAAAGATGAAGAACACGGTCAGCCCAAGCCCCTTCTAATACTTTGTCCCGACCTTGCCGATTGGCTAGGGATTGAGCCGCTAAATGTTCAGCTTTAGGAATATAAAATTCTTTATCCAAAATAGAATAACGTGCTGAATATTCGTTAACATTTGCAGTACGATGACGAATCCATTGGCGCGCTACAAAAATGGGTAACTTAATATGGAATTTAATTTCGCACATTTCAAAGGGTGTAGAGTGGCGATGACGTATTAAATAATTAATGAGTCCTTGATCTTCATTTACTTGTTTGGTGCCTTTACCATAGGAAACACGAGCCGCTTGAACCACGGCACTATCATCTCCCATATAATCAATGACACGCACAAAACCATGATCTAAAACCGGAATAGCTTCGTAAAGAATCTCCTCCAAAGCAGGAACTGTTGCTCTCCTGGTTTGATAGGTTGTATCTTTTAACTCTTGAATTTCATTTTTATGTGCAACACTCAGGCTCATCATCACTTTCTCGCTTTAAACCCTCAGATTTCTGATCTAAAAATGTATTTTTAGTCCGAATAATCAAAAATTGCCACATTTTCTATTGTCAAACCACTTTTAATTATCGTGAAAAAAGCCTATTTTATTCAATGTCAGGAAACTGACTATGACGATAAACTGCTTATGGAATAAGCGTTGCGGACCCGGGGGCGGTACCCGGCGCCTCCACCATAAAACCTTATGGGGGCGAAACAGGATCGACGTGCGTAGTAAAGATAAGACTTTCGTTCGGTATTGTACCACCGTTATCGGGCTGATTTTATAAATGCCAATAGTAATATGGCTAAAGCTGCAAATGCTAACCGCTTTGCAGTAGCTCAAGCTGCTTAATCATTCGCAATTGCGAATAACAAGTAGTTAAAGCAAGCGGTTTGGGGGGCACCGGGCAACAGAAGCCCCCCATAATTTGAGGAAAGGATGAAGACGGGTGACCAAGAATAATAAGATTGACTATGAAAATTTAGTACAAGAATCCTTGCGTTCTGTAATGAAGGGAGCTTTAAAACAAGCCAGCAAACAGGGGCTTCCAGGTTCACACCACTTTTACATCTCGTACCGCACCGATTTCCCAGGGGTTGATATGCCCGATTACTTGATCGACGAATACCCAGAGGAAATTACCATAGTTCTTCAATATGAATTCTGGGATCTTGAAGTGGAAGAAGAGTGCTTCCATGTTACCTTATGTTTTAATGATATTCATGAACGATTGACCATTCCTTTTGAAGCCATCGTGAGCTTTGTCGATCCGTCTGTCAAATTTGGCTTGCAATTCACCCCTCCAGAATACGCTAGTGAACCAGAATCCTTCCCCTTAGAAACGAAGAAAAAAACCTCTAAAAAGAACAGTAAGCATGAAGAAGGAGATGAGGTTGATGGCGATAATGAATCCAACGTTATTACCTTAGATGCGTTTAGGAAAAAGTGAGTATACTCTATCAAGAGCTTGTCGATACCCTTACTAAAACAGCCGATCTTTATCATCGGCAAGCTCCAGATCTCTTGGCCGTTACCAAAAACCAACCTGTTACCAAAATCCTTCCCTTACTTCAATTAGGCCATCGCTTGTTTGGTGAAAATCGTGTCCAGGAAGCTGAAGAAAAATGGACGAACCTTAAACCCATTTACCCCGACATCAACCTTCATCTCATTGGCCCTCTGCAAACTAATAAGGTTAAACAAGCTCTTGCCCTTTTTGATGTCATTGAGACCTTAGATAGACCTCGATTGGCGGAAAAGCTGGCTGAACATAAAGTTCATAATCGGAATGTAAAGCTCCTCATCCAAATCAACACCGGCAACGAGCCCCAAAAATCAGGCGTTTCACTAGCTGACTTTCCTTCTTTTTATCGTTTATGTTTGGAAGAGCTCTTTTTGCCAGTTATTGGCCTTATGTGTATTCCGCCCCTGAGAGAGGATCCTCTTCCTCATTTCCAAACCCTTGCCCGTCTCGCGCAAGAATATCAGCTTCCATCCTTAAGTATGGGAATGAGTCAAGATTTTCCTCAAGCCATTGCTTGTGGTACCAGCTGGGTTCGCATTGGCTCAGCATTGTTTGGTAAAAGATGAAAAAGCGGCTTGCCGGCTTTGCTTTAATGGAAGTTGCCCTAGCTCTTATTATTCTTGGTGTTGTGACCAGTTTTATCCTTCCCTTGATTCACAGTTATTTAACTCTTGAAGCTGCAAAGAAGACAGAAGCCCACCAACAGCACATTTTTGCAGCTCTGGCCAACCATGTTTTGCGGTATAACCGCTTACCTTGTCCCGCCCAGGAAAGCGAACCCGGAAAAGCACCAAAACATTGCCCTCAGGGAATAGGGCACATTCCTTTTAAAACTTTAGGATTACCTGAGCATGTAGCTAAAGATGGCCATAAACATTGGTTCACTTACATTGTCAATCCAGAATTAACAAGTATAACCATCCAATCCTTAGATCAAGGGGGAGTCAAATGTTTTTGTCAAGCAAATAACCGCCATTTAACCATTGAAAACGTTGAGCTTCCGGATCATGATTGCATCGCTTTTGCTCTGTCCACAGCCCCTGTTCCCCCTTCTTCGCTCCAGTTAAAAAATACACATTCCCATCCATTGGTGTGGATTTCAAGGGATCTTCTCATGGCCAACTATGCCAAGCGTCCTTGTCAGCCTTTAACTTCCCAACCTGCTCCAAGACCCTCTATCGGGCTACCTCATCCTCCCCTTAACCTTTTTAACAGAAGAGAAGCTCAATCTTAATTCAAAAAAATATGAAGACAACAGAGGAATGATTTTGAATTAACCAAATATTATGAATAGGAACAGCAAACTATAATTAAGAAGAGGATGAACATTTGGAATTTTCAATGGCCCATCAAAAGCAAACCTTGCGAAAGATATTAAGGGAAAAGCGTAAACAGTTTGTTCAACTTCAAAACCATGAAGAGGCCATCCAGAAGATCATCGACCATTTAATTTATTTAAGCTTTAAGCCTTGTAGTGTCGCGGCTTATTGGCCCATGGGATCTGAAATGGACACGAGACCTCTCCTAGAATGGTTTAATGCCCATGGGTTTTCCCTAGGCCTACCGTTTATTAAAAACCGAGACCACGTGCTGGAGTTCTATCGTTGGATGCCAGATTCTGAGTTAGAAACAGGGTTGTTTAAGGCAAAAGTTTGCAAAAATCGAGAAGAAAAAGTCATCCCGAGGGTCATCATTGTCCCCCTTTTAGGATTTGATCCAACGGGAAGCCGCCTTGGACAAGGTGGTGGTTACTATGACAACACCCTCAATTATCTTCGAGCTCAACATCCTTTAACTGCCATAGGCTTGGCCTACGATTGTCAGTTGGTCAGCAATATTCCAACCGAAGACCATGATCAGCGCTTAGATTATGTGTTGACCCCCTCCACGATTTGGAAATTTCGGCCAGGAAAGAATTAAGGTTTTAATTTACGAAGTCGAACATATAAAGCACCACTTCCACCATCCTGGGGTTTAGATACCATGTAAGCTGTCACCAAAGACCATTGATCGAGCCAAATCGGAACTTCTTCACGTAAAACGCTCTTATGGGTTACGGAGCCTTTCCCAGTTATGACTAAAACCCACTCTTTTCCATGAAGCTGTGCATGGATCAGGAATTTTTTTAATTGTTCCTGGGCCTGACTTTTCGTCATATCATGAAGATCTAGGCGAGCTTCAACCACAACTTTTCTGGAACGCATGAGTTTTGAATCTCTGACAAGAGCATTTCCCATAGGCTCACGTACACTTTGATATAATTCACTGAGACGACGCTGTACAATCAGTTGACGAGACAAAGGCCGTTTGGGATAGTCTAAGGGAACTTGCTCCGAGATCAAAGGTTTCACTCCTTGCATATATTCGTCCCAAAGTTTTTTCTCTTGCTCTGAAATTGGTCGGCGTTTCCTCATCAGCGCGGTAATAAAACATAAAGTTCACCACGGGAATTCATCACTCCCGCCCATTTTCCTGCTTCATCTCCTGTCCCCCAGAATAAATCTCCTCGAATCGCCCCTTTAATGGCGCCTCCTGTATCTTGGGCGACAACCAATTGTTGCAGAGGTTTCTTATGAGAGATGGGATGATCAGCATTTAACCACACAGGAGTGCCCAAAGACACATACTTTCGATCCACTGCTAAGCTTCGTTTTGCCGTGAGCGGAACACCTTGACTCCCAATGGGCCCCAAACCGTTGTTTACCTTAAAAAATACATAAGATGGATTTAAAGACATGATTTTTTCAGCTTCCTTGGGATGACTTTTTAACCAAGCTTTAATGGTTTGCATCGAGACATTATCCGGCGTTAATTCGCCTCGATCGACAAGAGCTTTACCTATTGGGAAATAGGGATGGCCGTTTTGGCCAGCAAAACCTAACTTAAGGAGCTGCCCATCCGGCAAAGACACTTTTCCAGACCCTTGAATTTGGATAAAGAATGCTTCTACAGGATCATCAACCCACACCAACTCAAGTCCTTTACCTTTCAAAGCTCCATTAACGATTTGAGACCGCGGCACTTTATGCTGAGAGCCATTAGATGGTAAGCGGTATAATGGTGTTTGATAGGGGCCATGGCGTTGCTTTGATCCCCGCAAAATGGGTTCATAATAGCCGGTAATCGTTCCTTGATGCCCCTTTTCTGAACTTAATCGATAGGGTCTGAGGTGATTTTCAATGATTGAGCGAACTTGCTTTGGATGAGATACAATTATGTTTCGACAGAAGGGATGCCAATCTCTTGCTCTTCCCTGACCATCTGGTCCGGTAATCATAGAAACATTGCCATCTTTCTTTAAAATTTCTTGGCAAGACAAGGTCATAGCAGATTTAGCTTCATGGAGCCTATCCTCATGCCAACCTGGTAAAGAATCAAAATCAACAGGATCATATGATACTTGATTTTGGGGAAGCTGACACCCCCCCAAAATTAAAAAAAGAAAAAGAGAAAGACGACGCATAAATAATTACATATCTCTATAAGATTGAGTTTTTGTAGAATGAAGAAGCCAATTTGGATTCTCATCCCCAATGGTACGAACATAAGTCCATATATCAGTGATGGGTACACTTATTTCTGCTGGATTATCAATAATTTCACCCTTTTGATCCCTGGTTGTGATCACTTGGCGAGACCGATAACGTACCGTGATATATGCTTTGTTATCTAAGATTTCAATGTCATCAATATCCATTTTGTCCAAGCTTTCAATTCGAACTTGAACCTCTTGCTGATTTTGAAGACGCTCATCTATTGCTTTGACAAATTGATCATAAACCTCAGAAACTAATAGATCTTTTAAAGTTTCCTTGTCTCCTTGTGCAAAAGCATCAATGATCATTTTATAAGCATATCTGGCACCTTTGAGGAAATAATCAACTTTAAAGGAAGATTCTAAATCTTGAAGTTGTCTGATACCTTCTCTAACGCCAGCCGTAAATTCATCTTCAGGTACATGTTTTTCTCGCACCGCAGACCGCTCAGGTAGAGGAATAACGTTATCGGCCCTCGATTCTTCTTCCTCCGGTTTAAAACGTCGTTTCTGGCGACGCTCCATATCTTCAGGCGTTTCCTGACCTAAAACCGACCACAATCGAAAAACAAGATAACCGGCTAATAAAGCAAAAAATACAATTTCCATAAACTGATTCATACTCAGATCCACAAAATGTTTTTTTTAGTTTAAACGAAGGTAGACGAGGTCTCCAGCAAATTGCTACAAAGAGATAAGATTATTATATATGGAGTATGACATGACCGAAACAACAAACCTTTCTCTGCCCATTATCATGCGCGCCCAATACATTCGGGATTTATCATTTGAAAACCCTAATCCTTTAGCTGCCTTTGCCTCAGAAGAGGAAGCTCAGCCTAACATTTCTGTGAGCATCCAAGCCAAGGCACAAAATCTTGGGGATCGGAATTTTGAAGTGGTCTTAGATATTCATATTGATGCTAAACGCAACGATGAAACCATTTTTATTGTTGAACTTTCCTATGGTGGAATTGCCACAGTAGCTACAGAAATCCCTGAGGAACATGTTAATCCGATTATTATGATTCAAGTTCCTCACCTTATGTTCCCCTTCGCCCGTAATATCATTGCTGACGTTACCCGGGACGGTGGTTATCCGCCACTCTTATTAGCTCCTGTGGATTTTGCTGGCCTTTATGAACAGCAACAGAATCAGCCCTCTGATACCAAGGCAACCATTAACTAAGGGATGGGAGGATTCCCTCCTTATCCCTAATTGGATTTGAGATTAATTATTCTCACAAAAACTAACTGAGTTAGTATCTATTTACTCCTCCCAATCAGAATCTTCCCCATCCTGTGAAGGTTTTTGGGATGAAAAGTTACCGCTGAGATTTCCTGCGGCCATGAATTTTTCTGATATCGGCATATTCTTCAAAGCTTCTCCTAAAGTACCTTGATTTCCTACATCGACATCTAATTTATTCACTTTATTGAGTTCATTTCTAAATTTATTTTGTTCCCATTTAACTTTTGAACTTCCAATTTTTTTTAATAAAATTTGTTCCACCACTTCTTTAGATTGGTTAAACTTCTGCACTAAATCCTCAAATTCTTTGTTTAATGATCTAAGCTTATCCTCATCAGAATCATTACGCTTTTCCTCTTCTCGAATTCTCTCCTTTATGTGTCTCATTTGGCTCTTGAGCTCTAGCAAATCTTCATAACTATTAATTTTTTTTATTACAGGGGCTTCATCATCACTAAATTCTGAGTCTTCATCCTCTAGAGAGGACTGAGAAGACATATCATGAGACGTTGTTGTTGCTGGCCCATGAATAATTTTCCCTTCCTCGCTTGACTTCTGGAACAAAGAGGTTGATGCAGAATGCGGGAAGGAAGAAGAAGGCGTTTCTTCACGAGGGGGGAGTGGCGGAGGGGGTAAGGGACGACTCGCCAAAGTTAATCCGCCCAAAACATCTCCCCCTTCATGGACATGACTACTCCCGGAAGCTGGGAGCGTGTCCCCGCTTACAGGGGGAGGAGGTACCCCCTCTAAAGATAATGGGCTCATATTTGATTCAGGGTTTGGGGGAGGAGGAGGTAATTCTGACTCCTGATAATCTTCAACAATCAAATAACTTCCTGGATCGCGCCGTATGATGTTTGTCTTTCCAAGATTTTCTAAAGCCATTTGGTATGATTTGACCATACGATCAACCATTTCGATGTAAGACTGGTATCGAGGGGTATATTTCTCTTTGATTCCTACCGCTTCTTTTTTTCTATATGTAGGATCAATTTGATTGTTTTCTTGTGTTAATCGTAAAGCCAAATCCCCAGGCTTTATAAATTCATCTTCTGCATAGTTGTAAACTTCATGACAGCTCGGTCTCAGCGTTTTTATACCTTTTTTTGCCAACTGAGAAACTTTACAAAATAAACTTGGGTTTTCAGGTTCAACCACATTGGCAGGATCATAGGCAAAGGCGAGTTTGTTTATTATAGAATCTGAGAGATCTCTAACAGGGCGAGAAAGAGGTATCTGAATTTTTTTAGCGAGACTTCGTGTAATAGCGATTATCTCAGCAATTTCCGTTGAGTTCACTAAGGGGTTCTTCATTCTGGATAAAATTCCCATCTTTTGAGCAATTTTATGAATAACTCTCTCGAGAAACATTTCTATTCCTTGGTTAAAATAGTGTCCTCGGTGATTAATTGAAGGATACTTAACCTCAACGTGAGAAGATAAATACTCCAAAAAAAGAGAAAATTCTTTAAAAAATTCTTCCTTCTTACTTAAATCAATTTTTTTATCTCCCATAATTTTCTTTTTAACTTTCTCTTGGAATTCGATACCTGGGAAGAGTTTATTAATCACATTTTCTTCTATATACTTATCCAACCCTATTTTTTTGAAATTTGTTTCTATATCCTTTTGAAAATCATACAAATTTATGGGATTACTTCCCCTGAAATGAGACATATCATCCGCAGCAAGGATGGGATGATGTGCTAGAGTGTTTATGAGGAAGAGGGATAATAATAACCTAGATAATTTCATGGAGATCATCTCCTTAATGTCTCTGATATTCAGAAAATAGGTTAGAGTAATTAAAATTAAGTTAATTAGGATAAGGAGAATTTTAACAATCAATGGACTTTTTAATTGTTCAAATGATCAAATTTGTTTTTGTATTCAGTTTATGAAAGGTCCTTATAAATTGAAGAAACTTCCTGTACTTTTGCCCACAAAGGGTCTTTGATCCCTTTCAAAAATTCTGAATGGGCTAGAATTTCTGACTCTGAAAGGGGAAAAGATCTTGGTTCCCTAAAAGGTCTCTCTTTTTGACCTTGGTCCAAACCTTGGCCAAAGGACTCCTTATTCTGACCATTGGTCAACCCCAACTGTGTTTGTCTTCCCCCCCGAATCTCTAAATAAACTTCAGCTAGGAGTTCGGCATCGAGTAAAGCTCCGTGTTTGGTTCGAGCAGATAAATCGATCTTAAATCGTTTACATAAAGCATCAAGGGTCGCAGGCGAGCCTGGAAACTTTTCCCGAGCCATAATTAAAGTATCTATGGCTCGATTCATGGGCAAAATGGGACGACATAACCGATCCAGCTCGGCATTTAAAAATTTCATGTCGAAAGCGGCATTATGAATGACCAACGGGTCATCACCGATAAAGTCCAAAAATTCATCAACTATATAAAGAAAAGTAGGATGATCTTTTAAAAACTCTTCTGTTAAACCATGAACATCAACCGCAGCTTTAGGAACATCGCGCTGTGGATTAATATAGCGGTGAAAAATCCGCCCGGTAGGGATAAGATTGACCAACTCCACACAGCCAACCTCCACAATGCGATCCCCTTTCTTGGGATCAAAACCTGTTGTTTCGGTATCCAGTACGATTTCACGCATTGAAAGCTCCTTGAGGACAAATCTGACGCAAGATATTTTGCAATTGTTGAAGGGTATATCTTTTGGATAAATCTGTTTTAATCTCGAAGTCAGCCCATTTCTTCTTAAGGCTTTGAGGATATTGCTGATTTAAAATTTGATTCATTTGAATTTTGGTCATGCCTGAACGTTGCAAAATCCGATGTTTTTGTAAAGGCATCTTGCAGGTTGCAACCATCACATAATCACAAAGCCCCTCCCATCCTTTCTCAAAAAGCAAGGGAATATCTAAAAGAATGATCGGACTGGCAAGTCGATGGTGATATTGGATATATTTTTTCACTCTAAAGAGAAGATGAGGATAGAGAATAGATTCCAAAACGGACAATTCATGAGGGTTTTCGAATACATATTGCCGTAATAAAGGCCGAGATACTGTGTTATTTATCACCACATGAGGAAAAACTTTCTCGATGTGACTTTGAATAGCAGGTCTTTCTAATAACATTCTGACTTCAAAATCTGCATCCCAAAGGGGGATATGCCAAAGATTTTGGCACAACTTAGCCACAGTAGACTTACCTGTGGCCATAGATCCTGTTAACCCCAAAACAATCATGAAAGCTCCTTTAGGAGATCCGGGGTAATCTCTGGTAAGATGCCAGTCCAATAGTGAAAACTTCTTTGAGCCTGATACAGTAAAAATTCTTTTCCTGAAATCAAATCTATACCGTTATGGCGCGCAAATTGCGTTAGGAAAGGATCTCTTTTCAGGTCATAGGTGAGATCCATAATGGAGGTATGAGGTGAAAGACAGTTCCAATCCTTCAACACACTTTCATCTTTAAGGCAGGTGGCATTAATCACCAGGCCCCCTAAACCAACAACCTGATCCCTATCAGACCAGGGGTGCCATGTAAAATTGCCCTCCACAACTTGGCGAGAGCACATGTGGATTGATTCACAACCGATCTCTTCAGCTGCATGAATCATAGCTTTAGCTGCCCCTCCTGCGCCCAAAATGACAATTCTTTTTGGCCTTTTTTGCTTAAAGAGAACCAAAGCTGCTTGATAATCAGTGTTAATCCCCTGGACTGGTTTGTCTGGTGCAAAGAGCAACGTATTAATAGCTTCAAGAGAGCTAACAACACCTGGAAAAAGATCGATAATTTTGGTTTTATAGGGAATGGTCACATTGAGTCCGCTAAAATTCTCCTTTTTGAGAAGATTAGAGATAGCTGAAAAATCATCATCAATCAGCTCATAAGTACCAGGTATGTTATATAGATTAAGCCAATAAGTATGGATTCTTGGCGATAAAGAATACTGAATAGATTGACCAATTAATCCCAGTCTCATCGGTGTACCAAATTCACATCACGCAAAAATGACAGTAAAGGGAGCATGGGAAGCCCCATAATGGTAAAAATATCCCCTTCAATGTGATCAAACAATTGAAGCCCTAGCTTTTCTATCTGATAACATCCCACAGCGCCAAAAGCAGCCGGGCCAATTGTTTCCAAATAGAGGTCTATGAAACCATCAGACAAAGATCTCATGGTCAAATGTGGGGTAATCGTTACTTGCCAAACCACGTTTTTCCCGTGTAAAACCACGGCACTGGTTGGTAAAGAATGGGTTTTTCCGCGCAAAAACTTTAATTGTTCTCGAGCCTCAGACAAGGATTCAGCTTTATCCAACCATTGCCCGTCACATTCAACCATTTGATCAGCGCCCAAAACATACTGGTCCGGAAACACCTCAGCGACCGATCGAGCTTTTTCTAAGGCTAAGGCTAGAGATGTTTCTTCTGCAGTCTTATTTTGATGCCCGCACATTTTTTTGATAACGCTCTCATCCACACATGAGGGATATATTTGAAAAGGAACGCCCGCTTGATTTAACAGATGTGCTCGACTTGGGCTTTGAGAAGCTAATATTAACATCTTGTGGATAACTCTGTGAATAATCACCTTTAAGTGTATACTCTATTTGTAGATAACCTGCCCAAAGAGCACCACTAAAAAATTTACCACCAGAAGGAAGAATTCTATCAAACCATTTGTTCTTCTTAATTTTAGCTTATCCCCACTTGTGAGTAATATGGGGTAAGAGGCTTGTTTTCCCTTCTATATCTATCTATAAAATAACTGTGAATAATTTGTGGAAAAAGCTGTATCCCCACAATTCACAGGAATATACTACTACTACTATTTTTAATACAATAAGGATTAGTTAATGGTTGGTAAACCACTATTAAAGAACCTAAACCGCGAAAACTTCCCCCCTGCAATTTGGATGATGCGACAAGCTGGACGGTTTTTACCGGAATATCGAAAGGTTAGAGAAGAAGCAGGATCTTTTTGGAATTTGTGTTTTACACCTGAGCTTGCTGCGGAAGTAACATTGCAACCCATTCGCCGTTTTGGCTTTGATGCAGCCATCATCTTTAGCGATATCTTAGTAATTCCTGAAAGTTTGGGACAAAAGGTACAATTTTTAGCCAATCATGGGCCTCATTTAGAACCTGTTGAATGGAAAAACTTCTTAAATGATGCAAGAAATAGAGATATTCATGAGTCACTTGCTCCCATTTACGAGTCTTTAAGAAGGGTAAGAAAAGAGCTTCCAGAAGAGGTTTCACTTATCGGATTTTCTGGAACACCATGGACGATAGCAACGTACATGGTGGATGGAGGAAAGTCTGCAACACATCAACAAAGTTTAAAGGCTTTGGAAAATCCAACCTTTTTATCCCCACTGATCAGCTTGTTATCACAAAAAATTTCCGAATATCTTAAGGAGAAAATCCGCTCAGGAGCTGAAGTTATTCAATTGTTTGATTCTTGGGCCGGACTTGTTCCGTCATCTCACCAACGTCAATGGCTCATTGAGCCTTTGAAAGAAATTATAGCTAATGTCCGTCAGTCTTTTCCTCATGTTCCTGTGATTTATTTCGGACGAGGGGTGTCTCATCTCTATCCTCTAATAATCAAAGAAATTCCTGAGATTGCTTTTTCGGCAGATCAATCCGTTGATCCGCAATGGCTTCATGACACCATATTACCCAATGCCTGCGTTCAGGGGAATTTAGACCCAGAAATTTTATTAAAAGGTGGGCCAATTTTAAGAAAAAAAGTAAAAGAACTCTTAGACATTTTTTCTGAGCGAGGATATATATTTAACCTCGGGCATGGGATTTTACCTAATACGCCTATAGACCATGTGAGGTATGTTGTTGAAACAGTTAAAAGAAAAAGAATCCAATAAACGTATTGCGGTGGTACTGTTGAATCTGGGGGGGCCAGACACTCTGGATGCCGTTCAACCGTTCTTATTCAATTTGTTCAATGATAAAGCGATTATTCGCTTGCCACAGCCATTTCGCTACCTACTGGCACGCTGGATATCCAAAACAAGAGCACCCAAAGCCCGAAAAATTTATAGCCATTTAGGGGGGAAATCACCTCTTCTAGAAAATACTCAAGCTCAAAAGCAGGAACTGGCTCAAACTTTGCAAACTCTTGATGCTCAGGTGGACTGGCGTGTATTTATTGCTATGCGCTATTGGCATCCCTTGACCGAAGACGTGGTTCAAGATGTCAAAAATTTCGATCCCGATGAAATCGTTTTACTTCCCCTTTATCCCCAATTTTCTACAACCACCTCGGAATCCAGTTTCAGTGAATGGCAAAAACAATCAAGCAAGTTTGGTCTTTCCTGTCTAACTCACACGATTGGATGTTATCCGTTGATGTCGGGGTTCATAAAAAGTATGCAAAAGCTTCTCGAAGAGGCTCTTAAACAAGCACCGGCAACGACTCGAGTCCTCTTTTCTGCCCACGGTCTACCTCAAAAAGTCGTAGATGACGGTGATCCTTATGCTCATCAGGTTGACTTGAGTGTTGAAGAAGTCATGAAAGCATTTCCCCAAGTAGATTATCGGGTATGTTACCAAAGCAAAGTTGGGAAATTAAAATGGCTTGAGCCATCTTTGGATGAGGAAATGGAGAGAGCCGCAGAAAGTCAAGTTGGTGTTGTTATTGTTCCCATATCCTTTGTTTCAGAACATTCCGAGACACTAGTGGAGCTGGATATCGACTTTGCCCAACGAGCAAAAGAATTGCACTTGCCATTCTTTGCACGAACGCCTACTGTAAGTTGTCATCCCCTGTTTATCACTGGATTAGCAGAGTTGGTGATTCGCAAAATTCAGCCCACGCAAGGCCAAGGCCCTGTTTGTCCCCCATCCTCCAGTAAATGTTGGTGTCGCGCTCATGGATAAATATTATTTGTGGTTCAAGGTTGTGCATCTCTTTGGGATTATTGCCTGGATGGCGGGGCTGTTTTATCTGCCCAGATTGTTTGTCTATCACGCCCAAGTCGCTCCTGACAGTGAGTCTGCCCAACTTTTTCAAATCATGGAACGTCGACTTTATCAAATTATTATGGTACCATCTATGATTTTGTCGTTGGCAAGCGGGGCAATTCTTGCTATAATCCACGATTATTGGTCCTCGGGATGGTTTCATTTGAAGCTTACTGGGGTTTTAGGGCTAGTGTTGTTCCAATTTTTGTTAAATCACTGGCGCCACACACTTGCCAAAAGGAATTGTCCTTTTGGTGTCAAATTCTTTCGAATCATTAATGAGATTCCAGCTGTATTATTAATCATAATTATTTATTCAGTTGTTTTTAAACCATTCTAAGGATTTTAGGAAAACAGTAGATGCACTTGCAAGAATTGAAACGTAAATCACCTGCCGAATTGTTAACTTTTGCCGAAGAACATGAAATTGAAAATGCCAGCGCTTTAAGAAAGCAAGATCTTTTATTTGCGATTTTGAAAAAGCTGGCTGAAAAAGACATCCCTATTTTTGGGGACGGTGTGATTGAAATTCTTCAAGATGGTTTTGGTTTTTTGAGAGCACCTGAAGCTAACTACCTTCCTGGTCCTGATGATATTTACGTTTCTCCCAGTCAAGTGCGACGCTTTGGTCTTCGAACAGGGGATACAGTTGAAGGTCAAATTCGCTCCCCTAAAGATGGAGAGCGCTATTTCGCCCTTCTTAAGGTGAACAAAATCAATTTTGAAGACCCTGAGAACATTAAATATCGTATCAACTTTGATAACTTAACCCCTCTTTATCCCCAAGAACGTCTTCGTCTCGAGGTAGAATTAGAGAATCACAATACATCTAATGGGAAAGATATTTCTCAACGGGTTATCGATCTAGTTTCTCCTCTTGGAAAAGGGCAACGGGCCTTAATTGTTGCTCCTCCGCGCACAGGTAAAACCGTATTATTGCAAAACATTGCGCATTCCATTACTCAAAATCACCCCGAAGTTTACTTGATCGTTTTGCTTATTGACGAACGCCCTGAAGAAGTGACGGACATGGCTCGCTCTGTTAGAGGTGAGGTGGTTTCCTCAACCTTTGATGAACCAGCAACACGTCACGTGCAAGTGGCTGAGATGGTTATTGAAAAAGCAAAAAGATTGGTGGAACAAAAGCGTCATGTGGTTATTTTGCTCGATTCTATAACCCGCTTGGCTCGAGCTTACAACACTGTTGTCCCTTCCTCAGGGAAGGTTTTAACCGGTGGTGTGGATGCTAATGCTTTGCAACGCCCTAAACGGTTCTTTGGTGCGGCCCGTAACATTGAGGAAGGTGGATCTCTCACCATTATTGCAACGGCTCTCATTGATACCGGCTCTCGTATGGATGAAGTTATCTTCGAAGAGTTTAAGGGAACAGGTAACGCTGAAATTGTTCTTGATCGTAAACTTTCTGACAAGCGCGTCTTTCCTTCTATTGATATTAATAAATCTGGAACTCGCAAAGAGGAATTGCTTGTACTCGACAAGAGTGAATTGACCAAAATGTGGGTTCTTCGTCGTATCCTTAACCCTATGGGAACTGTAGAAGCGATGGAATTCCTTCAAGAAAAATTGAAGTTTAGTAAGAATAATGCGGATTTCTTCCAGTCCATGAATTCTTAAAAAACGTTTTTCTTTGATCCTCACCGGACTACGTCTCTTTATTTCTGTTATGAGAGACGTAGCATCAGTTGAATTCTTTTTGGTTCATTAAGTTAATTTTCCCTTGTGATTGGGATAAACAGATTGTTTTGTTGACATATTTGGGTTTTTTTGCAACATTCAAAACACCATCGGGCCTGTAGTTCAGTTGGTTAGAACCCTCCGCTCATAACGGAGTTGTCGTAGGTTCGAGTCCTACCGGGCCCACCATCCTTAAAAAAACCATCCTGTCCTTATTATAAAAATTAAGCTAACATCAGGATAAATTTTATGAAAATAAGGACTGACAATGGAGCATGGGATTGTTTCTTTATTGAAGGATCGTCGATTCTTCCCTTTATTTCTCACACAATTTCTTGGGGCATTTACTGATAATCTTTTCCGCAGTGCTTTGCTGATACTGATCACTTTTAACCTGGGGATCGTTCAAGGATATAATGCTTCTTTGCTTACCCCCTTGATAGGCGGCATTGTCATTCTCCCCTTCTTTTTGTTCTCCAGTTTAGCAGGACAACTCGCTGATAAGTATGAAAAAGCCCGATTGGTTCAAATTATCAAAGGCTTGGAGATCATCACCATATCCATTGCTATATATGGATTTTATACTCAGTCACTGGGGCTCATGCTCACCACATTGTTTTTAACCATGGTCCACACCACGTTTTTCGGACCTCTCAAATACAGTCTTATTCCCACTTACTTGAGGCATCAGGAGATTCTAACAGCTAATGCATTGGTTGAAAGCAGTACCTTTGTCTCTATTTTGCTCGGGACCATTATGGGGGGCATCCTTATTTCCATCCCGCATTATGGAGTTGCCTTATTGGGAGCGATGATGCTGCTTTCCACTGTTGCGGGTTGGGTCTCTAGCTTGTATTTTTTACCATCCAAACCTTCTGATCCGCGCCTAAAAATTAATTGGAATTTGTACACAGAAACTCTCGAATTGGTCCGTTATGCCTCAAAAGATCGGGTTCTGTTTCTAGCCATTATTGGTATTTCCTGGTTCTGGGTCGTTGGCAGTGTCATGTTGACCCAGATCAGTGCTTATGGAAAGGAAGTGATCGGTGGGAATGAACAAGTCGCCATCCTTTTTATGTTTTTATTTGCCATTGGTATTGGTGTTGGATCTTTTTTATGTAACCGATGGATGAAGGGACAAATTGATGCGCGCTTGGTCCCCTGGGGCGCTGTGGGGACCACAATTTTCATTATTGATCTCGTGATTGCGAGTCATTTGGTAAATTTAAGTGAGCCTGTCCATATTGGACTTAAACAATTTCTCTCTCAATGGAATAATATTCGGATCTCTTTTGACCTACTGATGACAGCTGTTGGAGCGGGGATATGCATGGTTCCGCTTTATGCTATGGTTCAAACCGAGGCGAATCCAAGGCACTGTTCGCGAGTTATTGCCGCAAATAACGTAGTCAATGCTTTTTTCATGGTTATTTCATCATTGGCGACCATGATTCTCATTGCATTAAATGTTACTATTTTAAACATTTTTTTGATTGTGGCTTTGCTTAATCTGTTTGCTATGTACCGCCTGTCCATGTTGGTGCCAGAGTCGATACTCCAACTTATATTGCAAGCTCTCATGAAGATTCTCTTTAAAATTGAAGTAAAAGGGATAGAGAACTTCCATAAAGCTGGTGATAAGGTGCTGATTATTGCCAACCACACTTCTTTTTTAGATGCCGCATTAATCTTTGCTTTTATTCCGGAACGGCTCAATTATGCCATTTATACCCAGTATATCTACAAGTGGTGGATTCGGATTATTGCCTCTGGGATTAATTTATTCTCAGTGGACCCCACCAACCCAATGGCTACAAAAAAGCTCATAGAACTCATTCGTAAAGGCAAGAAATGTGTGATCTTTCCTGAGGGGCGTATTACTGTGACTGGATCCTTGATGAAGGTGTTTGATGGTCCTGGTATGATTGCTGATCGTTCTCAAGCTTCTGTTCTCCCTATTCGCATTGATGGAGCCCAATATTCTCTCTTTTCTCGATTGAAAGGTAAAGTGCGTCGTCAGCTTTGTCCTAAAATCACCTTGACCATCTTGCCTCCCCAAAAGGTAGAAGTAGATCCTGAATTAAAGGGCAAAGACCGTCGCCGAATTATCAGCATGCAGATGTATGATCTTATGGTGGGGATGCTTTATGAAACCTCGCCCTATCAAGAGACATTGGTAACATCTTTGATTGAAGCCGCTAAACAACATGGGATGAGACGGGAGATTGTTGAAGATATTCAACGAGATCCGTTGTCCTATCGCCAGTTGATCCTGAGGTGTTTTTTGTTGGGGCGTTGGCTGACCAAAAAGACAGAAGCGGGTGAGCGCGTTGGTATTATGTTACCTACTTCCATTGCCAATGTGGTTACCTTTTTTGGCTTACTATTCTTTGGTCGCATTCCCGCTATGCTTAACTTCTCTTTAGGGGCTAAGTCCCTAACTGATGCATGTCATTTAGGACGGATACGACTTGTAGTGACTTCCAGGCGTTTTGTGCAAATGGGACGTCTTGACCATGTAATCGAGCACCTCCAACATCATGTAAAAATACTGTTTCTAGAAGATGCGCGAGAAGAATTAGGAATCTTGGACAAGCTACGGGGAATGATAGAGACTTTTATGCCCTACTTAGCCTTATCGAAGTATCAAAAGAACGCAGGGATTAATGATCCTGCAGTCATTTTATTTACGTCCGGTTCAGAAGGTAGTCCCAAGGCAGTGGCGTTAAGTCATCTGAATTTGAACTCAAACCGCTATCAAATTACCTCGGTTATTGATCTTAATTCCCAAGATGTGGTGTTAAATGTCCTGCCTATGTTTCACTCATTTGGACTGACTGGGGGAACTTTGACGCCTATCCTTCATGGAATCCGGGCATTTTTGTACCCTTCACCCCTTCATTATCGCACCATTCCGGTGATTGCTTACGATATAGACGCCACCATCTTCTTTGCCACGGATACTTTTTTGTATCGATATGGCATTGCGGCTCACCCGTATGACTTTTATGCGACCCGATTTGTGGTGGCAGGGGCAGAAAAACTTCGAGCTGAAACCCGCAAGTTGTGGATGGATAAATTTGGTATTCCCATTCAAGAAGGTTATGGAACAACAGAGGCGTCCCCAGCTGTAAGTATTAATACAAGGATTAAAAATAAAGTGGGAACGGTAGGGCGCTTTTTACCTTCCATTCAACACCATTTAAAACCTGTAGAAGGTGTGCCTCTAGGCGGCCGCTTGTTGATTAAAGGTCCTAATATCATGTTGGGGTATTTGTCTGCTGAAACGGGACAAATTGTCCCCCCATCAGCAAGCTTACAGGAAGGTCAAGAACCTGAATTGGGGTGGTACGACACTGGGGATATTGTCGATGTGGATAACCAAGGATTTGTGACCATTTTGGGTCGTGCTAAACGCTTTGCCAAAATAGCTGGTGAGATGATATCTCTCGCTGCAGTCGAGGAGAAGTTAAACCATCTCTATCCCGACATTCAACTGGTTGTCTTAGCCATTCCTGACAAACGGAAAGGTGAGCAACTGGTTGTTCTGTCCACAGCACCTTTAAGTCGAGATGAAATTGCACAAAAATTCAAATCTTTGGGGCTATCCGAGTTGATGTTGCCGCGCACGTTTTACACCGTGGATCAAATTCCCGTGTTGCCCACCGGGAAGATTGATTTTAAAGGGGCTCAGGGAATGTTAGAGGAGCTTATGCAAGACTCTGTCCAAGGCACTTAAAAGATGTTTGATGTGATCTTCTGAGTGATTAGCCCGAATGGCTATTCTTAAACGAGCACTGTGAGGAGGAACGGTAGGAGGACGAATAGCGCTCACCTGTATCCCCTCTCCCATTAAATCTTGTTGGACTTTCAATGCAAGCTCGCTGGATTTTAAGATTACCGGAATGATGTGGGTGGTTGACGAACCTGTATCTAAGCCTCTCTGATTTAATTCTTGGCGTAACTTTGTAGAAAGCATGCTGATATGATCTCGTTCTGCAGTCATGAACGGTAAAAGATGCCATGCAGCTCTCGCACTGGCCACCACAGCTGGAGGCAAAGCGGTAGCATAAATAAACCCCGCACACTTGTTAATCAAATAGGAATAAATCTTTTTTTGGCAGGCTATATACGCTCCAAAACTCCCAAGAGCTTTGCTGAAGGTTCCCATGACAACCCCCACATGAGGTCCCCATGAGGCGGTCAACCCGTAGCCATCACGACCGTAAAGGCCAGTAGCATGGGCCTCATCCACATATAAGAAGGCATTAAATTGTTGGGCTAAGGTTATGAGTCCTTCTATGTCAACGACATCACCATCCATACCGAACACCGACTCGGTTAAAATAAACTTCGGCCTTAAAAGGGACTTGTGCTTTTTGAGCAAAACTTCCAAATGATTTAAATCTAAATGTTGGTAGCGAATTTGGCGTACCTGAGCTGCGGTACACCCCATATGAATGCTGGCATGATTCAATCGATCAGAAAAAACAAGAGGCTCAATACCGAGTACTTGTCGATCTAACAAGGCAGCAATAACACTGGCATTGGCTTGAAATCCGGAGCCAAAGATCAAGGCGCTTGACTGGTTTTTAGAGGTGGCTATTTCCGTTTCAAAGTCATGAAATAATTCATTCATCGATCCCAGAAGACGAGAGGCTTGGGCTCCTACGCCATGCTGTTTTATGGCTTCTTGGGCAGCTAATTTTAATGCCGAATGTTGAGAAAGACCCAAATAATCATTACTTGAAAAGCATAACGTGGCTTGAGGTGATGTTAATTCACGAAAAAGGTTTTTCTTTTTCTTTATCTTGACATGAGAGTCATAGCTGTTAACAATTTCATCTAGATCCATAAAAAAACAGAAAATGATGGGTTTTTTTGGGATAATAAAGAAAATACCTTGACGATGACAAGATTAAAGGTCATCTAAAACATAGGTTTCTAGATTTATGGCACAGGAATGTCAAAAGAAGATTTAATTGAATTTACCGGCGTGGTGATCGAATTGCTCCCCAACGCTATGTTTCGTGTGAAGTTAGATAATGATCATATTGTCCTGGCCCACACTTCCGGTAGAATGCGTAAAAACCGTATTCGTGTCCTCGCCGGAGACAGGGTTACCGTTGAAATGACGCCCTATGACTTGACCAAGGGACGCATCATATTCCGTCAAAAATAGGTTATGCCCCTTACTCTTCTTGTTGATATTGTTGATTCTCTTTATCGAATCGCGTTAGTTGACAAAAAGAAGCTTATTTTTTTAGATGCTGAGGCGATTCGTCCTCAACCATCCTTGGATAGTGTTTATTATGCCCGTCTTATCGAAAAAACGGCTTCCCATCTGCTTTGGGAACTCTCACCTGGGGTAAATGCAACCAGTCGGGTAGAGAGATCTTTTCCACAACCTTACGAAGGGTATCGGGCTCATGTCCAAATTACGCGTGAAGGGTTTAAAGAGTTTTTAGGAAATCTAACTGTTCATAAACCCATAGAAGTCACTCAGAATCTAACGTTTGTCCATGAGACTGTTATTTTTCAACCCTATGGATCGGGATTTTTAAGTCGTTCCTCCAAAGAAATCCAACCTCAGCAGCAGCAGCAGGTTCAAGGGTGGTTTAATGAAATTAAAGGCACCCAGACACCAGGTCTTATCTGGCGTGGACCTACCAGTTTAGAGCGACTCTTAAGAGATCAGCCTTGGGGAGGGATTGGTAGAATTGAATTGTCTTCTAGTGATAGTACTCTTTATGCGCGTCAAGCCTGCTCAACTTACGCCCCTTCCTTGTTGAATAAAATTTCCGTTAAACAACCTCAAGGCTCAACCTTATTAGAAGATTACGGTTGGGAAGATTCTTGGCACGATACCCTTAATCCAGTGCTTCAAGGGGAGAAAAAGTCTAGTCTTGTTTTCCAGACAACCGCTGTTGCAACCACCATTGATGTCAATGCGGGGGAGATGGGTGTTAAAGAAGCTAATATAATGTTGTGCTCCCTTTTAGCCCAACAACTCATCTGGCGTCGTCTCAGTGGACGAATTCTTATTGATTTTGCTGGACATCACCCCAAGAGTGGTATTAGAGAAGAGTTAATTGCTCACCTTAAATCGCTCTTAAACCATGATTCTCCCAGATGGCATATTCTAGGATGGTCAAACAGTGGGCTTCTTGAGCTTCAAAGAGAGCGTCGACGTACCCCTTTAGAACAAGAAGGTAATTAAAGATGAAGTGTCCCATCTGTCAGAAAGAAGCTATGGCTGAATACACCCCTTTTTGCAGCAGAGGATGTAAAAATATTGATTTACTCCGGTGGCTCAATGACAAATATCGCATTCCAGTAGAAGATCAAGAAGAAAAAACAACTATTGATGATAATAATAATGATTAATAGTTGTAGTTTTTTAAACACAACCTATCCATGAGCTAAATTTTTTTTAATTTTCACCTCCAACAACTGATGTTCGTATTTTTATACTTTTAATGGGTTTGGGGACTATTAGTTGTATAAATATGAGGTCGTAGCCATGAGTAAAGTCACCAATGCAGCCTTAATGGTTCTATCCATCTTGTTTTGTATTCATTCTTTTATCTCTTCAAGGTTGGCAAAAGCAAGAGGAGGTGAGAGTGTCCAGCGCATGTCGGTTATGTCGCCGAGAAGGGTTGAGGAAAAGCCTTCCTTTCCTCGTAAGAGAAGTCCATCTGTAGGTAAATGTTACAGAGACGATAAGCCTCGTTTTGATGAAGAAAAGCACAAGATTTATAAGAAAAAAATCAAATCTATAGTTGTGTAAAATGTCGAGCGAGGAATAGAGGATCAATTATAGTGCCTGTTGTTTCCCGGAAGATCAGCCTATTCTAAGGGGATTTATGGTTAAAAATTATGTGCTTTTCCCCCGGTTAAGCTGTTCTGCCTTTAAAAATTTTTCCATATATCTTTTAGTTCTCAATAAAAATCTGTTTCACAATTCCTCTTAAAGCCTGAGAGTATGTTAATGGTTTACAATTCTAGCATAGCTCTGTAATTGTCAGATTTAACGAATTCGTTTAGTGAATATCTGGATCTTACCCTTGTATAGTCAGTATTCAGTTATTATATAAACAGTGTAAAAATATATTATTTTGTTAATTTTGTGGAAAGTTTTATGATTAGAAAATCAAGTATAACAGTTCTCGTTCTTACATTAATAGGCGCTTTTAATCAATCCTTCTCAATGCAAGGAGCTCCCCAACTTTCTTGTAATGGAGATTACAAGTTGCCAGGACAAAGGCCTCAAGGTCATCAGCATACGGACGTAGAACGTACCGGCGTGATGATTTGTAAAGATTACGGTCAAGATGATAAAATTGTTAATGACCGTTATGCTGTTATTCTTGGGCACGACAAAAATCTCGATGTTTTCATGCCACAAGCCGGTAAAGTTGAGCAAAGTGATCAATATACTTCAGAGGCTGCGGCTCGTGAATTGGAGGAAGAAACAGGGGGGCTCATTCAACTTTCTTCTAAAACAGTGAGTACGTTACCTTATATTTATGCTGGTAAGAAGCAATTATTCTTTTTAAGGGATGATAACGCATCTGTTCGCTCGGTTACTAATAGTTGTGAACTTGCTATTAAAAATCCTAAATTACCTTCTTGTTATAAGGAAATAGATAAGGCCACAGCAGTATCTGTTGTTGAGCTAATGCGGGTAGCTCAGGGTATTGATAATGGTACGATACCTCAAAGCAAGACCTATACTCTTGTGAGTAGATCACAAGGAAAACAAATTACAATTGACGGTTTTTATATGCAAATGTTTGGTCATCCTCATGACCATAGCCGTTATCAAAATGCCCGAGCAATGTTTAATGCTTTGTTTGGCGTAAACATTTTCTAAAGATATAACAAACCTTGATAATCTAGAAGGGGGGATACCCCCCCCCCTTTAAACGACTCGATTGATGTCAATACATCGGTAACTTTTATCAACCCTCCAGATCTTTATGGAAAATTTAAGTCTCTGAGAATGAACAGGACATTAAATCAATGTTAATCCACTTGATATATACTTAAGTACATATTCAGGGAGGAACTAATGACTCGCTTCTATACAATGACAATGATAACCCTCTGGTACCTTTGTTTTTCAACTCATAGTACAGCAATGGATGAAGGGTCAAAGCCATCCCAAGCCCCAACGAGAGAAATATTTCGAGCACCAAGTTACCTAAATATATTGAGCGCATTAAAGAAACGGATGAGTAATCCAAATGAGAACCTCGGGTATGAGGGGCAAGGATTCACCATTCAGTTTGATATCCCCTATGCCGACAGGATCTTTAAAGCCTATGTAATGCCTGGATCAGCAGCAAAGGAATTATTTAAGATTAGTGAGGATGAGGACGCGCTCGATCGTTTTATTCCCCTTTTCTTTAATCTTGATCAAGGAATTACAACCAATTCATCCACTTGGAATAGTGATTTGCAAAAAGATAATGATTATCTAACCTTTAATCATATCTCTTATCCTCTTTCATATTCTGTGAAGGAGGCGGATGGCGTTGACTATCCTTTGGAAGGAGAAATTATTCTTTCCATCTCAGATCATAAGGATTGTAAGGAGGTTTTAACGAAAAGCACACTCATCTTTGAGACGAAGCATGCATCGCCTATGCCAAAATCATTAACCATTCGGCGTAAATACCCGGGACCAGAATCATTAACCATTCAATGTGGCGGCGTTTTAAGCTTGCAAGAATTAAGCGCAAACAAGTTAAGGGATATGCGCAGGAAGGACCCCTCTTTCCTTGATGATCAAAAGGACATGATTCCAGAAAGTCTTATTGATCCGGTGTTTGGTCCTCAAACCAAAGATTAAAGCATAAGTGAAGAGTTGCCCTTGAATCTTATTCAAAAATTTAGAAAAAGGATGAAGGGGATTTATCTTATGGTCTTTCTCTCCTGCCTCATTTGTATACCATGCGTTTAACGCTGAACCATGATCCAAGGATAATCTCCTCATTTTACTTAGCTTTAGGGGGGTAAAGAAAGACTTCTTGGGGAAAATGAGTCACGCCTCACCCACCCTCCCCATATTGGCGAGTTGGCCAATCCCTAAGGCATCATAAGAATTGGCTGAGTGTTAAAAAACGATACGAAGACTGTCTATTCGATGATAAAAGTAGCTTCTACTTCAACAGCGGCTCCTAAAGGCAGAGCATTCACCCCGACGGCAGCTCGGGCGTGACGGCCAATTTCTCCAAATATCTCAACGATGAAATCAGACGCACCATTAATTACCTTGGGTTGATCTGTATAATCGGGGTTGCAATTGACAAAGCCCCCCACTCTAAGACAGCTCTTCACGCGTTCTAAGTTTCCTTCACAGGCTGCCTTCAATTGAGTTAAAATATTGATGGCACACAACCGTGCTGCCGCCTGCCCTTCTTCTAAAGACAAATCCTGACCCACTTTACCTTTATAAGCAACCTTTCCATCTGATAGAGGGAGTTGACCTGAAATCACCACCATGTTTCCAAAAGCTTTATAGGGAATGTAGTTTGCCACAGAGGATGGTGGAATGGGTAAATCAAGGCCTAGGGCAGTAAGTTTCTCATCAATGGTCATGGTTATCTCCTCTTAGAAACTGTTATCGTTTTATGGTGTTGACTGAAGCCACCGAACTAATGCAGGCCATTCAAGGCATCCAGCAATGGTATGATCATCGCCAAATTGGTGAGCGGTTTTTTCGCTCACCTCTGGGGTAAGTAACCTTAGAGTTTCCCCTGTAGCCATAGCTTGAAGTTGGGCTTCAGCCGCTCTTTCTAGATAATGCATTAAGACAAAGGCTTCAGCAATCGATCGACCAGCTGTTAAAAAACCGTGATTTCGCAAAATCATAGCTCTGTGGTGGCCTAAATCTTGAATAAGCCTTGGTTGTTCATTTTTATCAAAGACAATCCCGTTATAATCATGATAGGCAAGGCGCTGGTAAAATCGGCATGCATGCTGGCTTATGGGCAAAAGACCACATTCTAGAGACGAAAGAGCCATACCAGCCACCGTATGGGTATGCATTACACAGTCTACATCGGGACGAGCTTGGTGTATGGCACTGTGAATCACATATCCAGCGAGATTTATTTCTACTCCTTCGGGACCCTCTAAAATATTGCCAGCAAAATCTACCTTTACCAAATTTTCGGGCGTTATTTGTTCATAGAGCCATCCAAACGGATTAATAAGCAGAACCCCTTCTTGATCCGGAATACGGGCAGAAATATGGGTGTAAATGAGATCTGTCCAACCGAATTTTGCGGCCAAATGATAACAGTGGCTTAAATCTTGGCGCGCCTTTTGTTCCATTGAGATTTGGTTCATATAACGTGATGTTCCTTAACTCTGCGAGTAAAGGCCAAAGAATCGGTAAATTGAAGAGTTGCCAGTCGTTGGTAAAGACCATCCTCACTGATAAGTTCGGCGTGGGTGCCAACAGCTTCAATGATTCCTTTGTTGATGACAATAATTTTGTCGGCCTTTAATACGGTTGCTAAACGATGAGCAACCACTAAAGTAGTGCGGGTAGCCATCAACCGTTTTAAGCTTTCCTGAACCAATTTTTCACTTTCAGCATCAAGAGCACTGGTGGCTTCATCTAAAAGTAATATTGGTGCATTACGTAAAATCACCCGAGCGATAGCTAATCGTTGTTTTTGCCCGCCAGAGAGTTTAACCCCATTGGGCCCTAACTGAGTTGCTATGCCATGGGGAAGATGGCGAATGACATCCATAAGATGGGCCGCTTCCGCCGCATGCCAGATGTCTGTTTCAGTGGCATCAGGACGTCCATAAAGGATGTTTTCATAAAGAGAAGCCGATAAAATAGCTGGGTCTTGAGGAACAATGCCGAACCGTCGTCTTAGATCTGTCAAGTTATATTCCTTAAGATCTTGACCATCGACATAGATGGTCCCACTAGTGGGGTCAAAGAATCTTAAGAGTAAAGATAAAATTGTACTTTTTCCTGACCCAGAAGGGCCAACAATGGCAACTTTTTCTCCAGGAGCAACAGAAAAGGTTACATTGGTTAACACAGGATTTTTTGCATTATGTGGATAGGCAAAATTGACATTATGAAAGCCAATAACCCCCCGAGGCGCAACAGGAAGTTGCTTGGACGTCCAAGGCGAGACAATGCAAGATTCGGTGGCTAAAATTTCCCGCAGACGTTCAAAAGATCCGGCGGCCCGTTGACCATCTCCATAAAGCTCGCTAAAGGATCCAGCCGCTGCAGCTGCCATGACCGCGTAAAAAATAAACGCAGAAAGTTCTCCAGCGGTCAGAGATCCTTCAATAACATCTCGGCCACCAAGATAAAGGACGGCAGTAATGCCAGTAAAAACCAAGGTCATAACGATAAAGGACAGAAGGGATCGATGAGTTAAATTATGAACAGAGGCATTAAAAGCCGCTTCTGAGTGACTATAAAATTGGCGCACTTCATAAGGTTCTCTATTAAAAGCCTGTAAATTACGGATCCCAGAAAAAGTTTCGCTGATGAGCCCACCCAACTCAGCAATTTTTTGCTGGGCTGTTTTGGAAGAAGTTCGCACCTTTTTACCAAAGAGAAGAATGGGGACAAGGACGATAGGAACAATAAGTAAGGTAATTAAGGACAACTTCACCGAGGTCAATAACATCATGGCCAAACCGCTGATGAACAAAAAGAGATTGCGCAGTGCCACTGCAGCCGATGTTCCAATCAAGATTTGGATGAGATTCAAATCATTAACAAGATGGCTTGATAACTCTCCTGGGCGATGGAGTTCAAAAAACCCCACATCTAGATGTAGAAGATGGTTAAAGACTTTCAATCTTAAATCAGCAATGACCCGATCTCCAACCCAGGAAATGTAATAACTGCGACCATAGCTGGCAATGGCTAAGGCAATAACGCACCCAATCAGTAGGATAATCGATTGATTAAGATGAGAAAAATCATCAGTTATGAATCCTTCATCAATTAAAATACGAAAGCCCTGTCCCATAATCAGCAAGGAAATGCTAGCCAAAAGAACAGAGAGGATCGCCAGGCTTAAAGGAAGTTTATAAGGGCTTAACCATGTGATAAGACCGCCCAACGAAGCGATTGGTCGTCTGGGCATATGATCGTGAACGATGGATTGTTCGATGGGGCTTGGCTCACGCAACATTTAAATTTATATTTTCTCCTGTTAAAAGGTGAAGTTCCTGGTTCAAAAAATCAATAAACGACCGTCCGGAGCGTGTGCATATCCATGTCTTGTCTTGCAGAGCAAAATGATGAGCTCCACTGACAGGGGATGACACCCACAACTGTTCAGTTGTTTGATGATAATTTATCAGTAAAGTCCCCTTGCTTTCAAAGGAAAGCTGGAGTTTCAAATCGTCACAGTCCAGATCAAACAATTCTTGATCGTAGGTTTGAAGGATATCTGTGAGAGTTTCAAGGGTTTGTTGGGCGAGTAATTTTGAGTGTGTCACGGAATAATTACACTTTTAATTGGTGGAGCCAAGGAGGATCGAACTCCTGACCTCTACAATGCCATTGTAGCGCTCTCCCAGCTGAGCTATGGCCCCACATGTTCTTTTATGGAATAATATGATTTTCCAGCCAAATCAAGAGAAAAATATGAATGAAGCGACAATGTTTAGAGCTTGATAAACAAAAACCCCCTTACGGGGGCTTGTTAGCAAACGAGTCTTAATATTATTTGTCTGATGATTTTAACTTATCTTTAATTTCATGGAGATGATGCAGAATCAATTGAGCTTCTGCAGACATGGGGTGAAGTTCGGCCTCTGCTTTGGCTTTAGCATTAAGGAACTTATTTAAGAAGCTGGTTTTTTTAGCTTCTTCGTCTTCATCAAATTGATGTTTTAGCGCATTAATGAGGACACCGAAGACCAGTTGAAGCAATAAGACATTCAAGACAATAATCATTGTCATGATGTAAACCCAAGCCATGGGAGAGTTTTTGGACAATTCTTCCAAACGTTCAGACCACGTGTGAGGCATCATCGTGGATTGAGCGATGGTCCCCATGGAGGTGTAAACGCTTCCAAAGGTATTGGGATGATCATTGCCATATTCAGCTGTTCCAATCACGGCAAAAATGTACATAGCTCCAAACAAAATCATGGCTGCTGAAAGCATATGAGGAATGGTGCGGATCAAAGAATTCAAAAGATGCTTGGTTTCTTGAAAGATCGCTGCTGATCTGACAAACCAAATGACTCTTAACACACGGAAAATTTGGAAGTAGCCCCCAAAGGTCAGTACAGCCACAACAACCACAAAGAAATCAAAGACGTGCCAAGGATCTTTGAAAAAGCTTGGACCATGAGCAAAGATTCGCGCGACAATTTCAACTGCGAACAGAAGAATGACAAATCGGTTGAAGTAGAAAATTAAGCTTCCAGCATGAGACATGGCCCATTCAGATGTCTCAAGACCTAAGGTTACAATGCTGAGTAAGATGAAATATGTGATTACTTTGTGGGTGTATGGGTTTTCAAAGCATTCGGCTAATCGTAAACGCCATACTGCGACACCATTTTCGTTATCCATAGCACTACCTACCTTTATGAAAATGAATCATTAGTAGTTATTGTAGACTTTAAATAATTAATGAGAAGTAAAATTTAATCTATTAACGCATGGACAATTTCGTTTGTGTTGTGACGTATCATCTCCAGATATGTCTTTGCTGGACTTTTTGGATCTTGAGGATCTGATAAAGAGTCAGCATAAAGCTCACTTTCAACGTTAAGACCTCTGGCTTCTTTTGCTATTTCCATGAGGAGCCTGCTTTTGGCTAAATTTTCGAGAAAAACAGCCTTTATATTTTCCTTACGAATGGTTTCAATAAGTAAAGCAACCTCACGAGGGGAAGGTTCGGCCTCTGTGCTGATACCAACAGGAGATTTAAAGGTAATGCCATAAGCTTCTCCATAATAACTGAACGCATCATGAGTGGTAACAACAGTTTTGGCAACATGAGGAGGAATAGTGCGATACTGAGCTTTAACCCATTTATCTAAATCCTCTAACTGCTTAATGTATTTTTGGCAGTTTTCCTCAATGCGCACACGAGCCTCTGGTAAATGATCTTTCAAAGCTTGCGTAATAACTTTTACATAAAGAATACCGTTTTGTACATTGTGCCAAGCATGGGGATCGGTGGATTTTTGATCGGGCAATAGGCGGGGCTTTACTTCTTTGGAGGCACAAACAACCGGTCCTTTATAGCCGGATGATTCAATTAGTCTGGTCATCCAACCTTCAAATCCAAGCCCATTGATAATAACCAACTCTGCCTGGCAGAGTTGACTAGAGTTGGCAGCAGTAGGTTGATAAACGTGGGGGTCTGCGCTTTCTGGAACAATAACGGAGACTTCTACATCTTCGCCGCCTAGAATTCGAACCATATCTCCTAGTACAGAAAAGGAAGCTACAACTTTAAGGGGAGCTCCCAAAGCTGTTTGGCATAAAAATCCAAAAATAAAAATGAGCTTTTTCATACGTCTATCTTACAACACAAACGACGATATTTTGTAAAGAGAACTGGCGGTAAGAGTGAGCCAGAAGGGAAGTTTTCCCTGTTGAGTGTCGAAAACTTTATTGATGATATTGGTGATGGCAAAAGCAATCAAAGCAGGATAAGCCACTTCAAGAACAATGCCGAGCAAATCACAAATTTTAGAAAATCCCATGAGAGATACTGCATAACTCATAATAATCGTGATGATGATAGACTGAGATTGGCTAATTTTGTTTTGAGTTACATCTTGTTCAAAGAATTGAACGAACAAAGTCGTTAAGATCACGGCTGTGGCCAGACATGCTACCGCCAAGGTAATACTGACAATCGGAAGAGCCACCTGTCCTAAGGCAAAGAAAGAAATTCGAGCGAGCATTTCCTCAGGTTTTGATTCGATTAACAAAGGAGCATATTTCGCACCCAAAGCAACAAACCCCATGTAAGCAATGGTTAAAATGCTAGCACCAATAAGACAGGCATAAACACTAAGACGAACCAAAGTTTTTTCATCTTCAGCTTTATTAACGTATTGGCGAATGTACATCACGGTCGTGCTGGAGAAAAAGAAAGCTGCCATTAAATCCATGGTTTGATAACCCATGGTCAAGCCTGTACTAAAAGCGCTTAGGCCTGAAAGAGTGGACTGCTCAGAAGGCGAACTATACCACAACCCAGCAATCATTAAGAGCATTAGCCCCCCTAATTTAAATGGCGTTAAAAGAAGACCTATAACCTCAACAACTTTGTTCGTGCGCCAAATGAGAACAGCGACGGAAATACAAAAAAGAAGGCTAAACACCCAAAAAGGCAGTTCAGGGAACATCAAATTGATGCCCCCATAAGAAACTGTAATGCATCGGGGAACAACCCCTAGGGGACCCATTAAGGAGAGCATCATTGCTGTTAATAGAAACGAGGGAATTTTGCCCAGTTTTGAGAAATAAGAGTGATAATCTCCTTGATAAAGAATCATACCAATTAGACCTAGGAATGGTACAATAACTGCGGTGACAATTAATCCCAGAGCTGCATAAGGGGATTGGGAAAGCGTTTCTTTACCAATGAGGAGTGGGAAAACTAAATTGCCGGAGCCAAAAAACATGGAAAACATGGCAAACCCAGCTGTTAAAACCATTCGACGATACGTCATTTAAAAAACCTTATGATTTGAAATTCATAGCTAAAGTGTCGATTTTTCATAAAAATAATAATCAATTAAATTTAAGGCCCTTAGGCCACATGACGTAAGTCGACAGATAAAGGAACAATGAATTGAGAAATTAGGGAAATTGACCAACTAATCATTGCTTTTTTTAAATCCCAAAAATAATTTAATTATCATATAATCTGATGTGGTAAAACATCATTACAAAATCAAGTGAAGATTTTAATTTATATAACCTTTTTTAATATGTTGTATCTATAGCGCAAAAAAAATCTTGTTTCAAAACAATTTATTGGCTAACTTTCCAGTACATTGTGTTTTTTCCAAGCACTTTTGGAGGGGTGGCCGAGTGGTCGAAGGCGCACGATTGGAAATCGTGTATACGCTAATCCCGTATCGAGGGTTCGAATCCCTCTCCCTCCGCCATAATCCTGGCTCTATCCCAAATAAGGGGGCAAGGGGTCTATCCACAAAGCACTTTAACTCGTAATCGATAATTTTCAAAGTTTCTAAAGTTGTACAATGGCATTGAACAAGCTTCCTCATACTTAATTATGTAAGTTGGTTATTTCTAATACCTTCACTTTTTGAAGAACGAAAACTAGAGTAGAGATAGAGTTTCGATAAAAAATAAAGGGGCTGTCGTAGATGTGGTTTTCTGCAAGTAAACCAAGATTCATTCGAAATAATTGCCACCTCTATGCTTGGAAGAATCCCATTCGTTGAGGTTAATACGCGATGTTCATAAAACCTGATCTTGAAGACGAAGCAATAATCGCATGCTTACACGATGCTTATGGACTAGATATATCGGCAATCTGCTTTCTTCCTATTGGAGCTGATTTCAATACGGCTGTGTATCGCATTACCACAAGCAACAAACGGGATTACTTTTTAAAACTCAGGCGTAAGGAGTTTTCTGAGGCTTCAGTGTCTGTTCCAAAATATCTTGCTGATATGGGGATTAAAGTGATTCCGCCTATTACAACCCGAACAGGGCAGCTTTGGACAACCTTGGTACCTTTCAAGGCAATTCTCTATCCTTATGTAGAAGGTCACAATGGAGGGGAAGTCAAACTATCAGACAAACAGTGGATTGAATTTGGCAAAACTATGAAAAGATTTCACAACGCCAACATTTCTAGTTCCATAACAAACGGGGTACAGCGAGAGGTCTTTTCTTCAAAATGGTACGATAAGGTTAAAGAATTCCTTAAACAGATTGAGGTGGGGATTTTTAACGAGCCTGTTGCCGTAAAAACGTCAGTGTTCCTAAAAGCCAAAAGTGCGGAGATTTTAAAAATGATCAGACGCTGTGAAGAGCTTGCCCTCTCTCTTTCAAGCCAGCCTCTTCAATACGTTTTATGCCACGCCGATATCCATGGCTGGAACTTACTTCTTGATCAAGAAGGTGTTCTTTACATTGTCGATTGGGATACTCTCATCTTTGCGCCAAAAGAACGGGATCTGATGTTTATCGGTGCCGGAATTAGTGATAGCGGCCGTACACCAATAGAAGAAGAGTCTCTCTTTTATCAGGGCTATGGTCAAACAGAGATCAACTTGGATGCGATTTGTTACTACCGTTTCGAACGTGTTATTCAGGATATTGGTGAATATTGTGAACACATCTTTCTGTCGGATGAAGGGGAAGAAGATCGGCTAAAATCATTTGAATACCTACAATCTAATTTTCTACCCGGTGGCACAATCGAAAGGGCTTATGAATCCGACAAGATGCGGCGTGAAATTTTGATTAATCCTTTCTATTCCTCTTCAAGCTAAAAAATTCTCGAATAAGGGTCTTTTGAGAACCAGCAGAAGCCAATCCTAATCCCAAACTCAACATTAAAAGGGGAGCAAGCCAAAGATCGAAAAAATTATTAATTCGTGTTTCAGATGGGGCGTTAGATTTATATAAAATTTCAATCTTTTCCCCAATATTATAGGGTTGTGTTCGAGAGTACGTCTCAGATTGGCCTTGATACGTTTGGCCTTCTACTTCAAAGGAATAGCGGGGCGTCTTCAGTGCTTTATCATCATCCATGCTGACGAATTGGATAACAGTAGCTTGGGTTTTGATTGTATCTGACAGAAATAAAACAGTATTTCCTAGATTATAAATACCATAAAGAGCAAATAGTGCTCCCCCTAACTTAAAAGCCCAACGACTTAGGAAGGATTCTTGGTCAGCGTTATCATGATCATGGTCAGAATAATCATCCAGGAAATCCCATTTAAGGTTATTTTCCCATTGGGTATCTCTTAAATAATAATTCGAAAAAATGCTTATAATTTCAGTTAAGGTAAAATCCTCTTTATCTGCCCGAAAATGATCTCCATTGCTATGCTGCTTTTCTAGGATAAACGTTCCTGTTTTGTCGCCCATAGTTTGAATGAATTCATCTTCTAAACTTAAAACAGCAAATCTATTTCCTTTCTGACCCAAAGTTTTTAGTTCTTGTTGTAACATTGATAGGCTGGTGATGGTAAGATCTTTGCCATTTTCTAAAGTCAGTTTCATAATAAGCTCCGAAAAAAACGAAAATAATTAAAATTAATAAGGGTATGACCAGTCCTAGATACTAAATGAAAAAGGAAGGTAATTTTCAAATTTGTTGTATTAATTATTGTAAAATATATATTGTGTGTTTATTTGTGATTCAATAAGAATATGTTTAGAAATTATTTTATGGATAAGATTATCTATCCCTCGCGTTAACTTAGCTTTTACCTAAATAGTATATGTTAAAGATAGATTGATCGGTCAGAATAAAGGGACGATATGAAACTTCTCCCCATAAGCTTTGTGCTTTTGATTTCATTAATGGGATGCACTCATAAGCCTTATCCCCATAATAAACCTAAGATCGAAAAAGGTATCACTTTATTTGGTCCTGAGGGCCCAACCACCAGATTTAAGCCTGTACCAGGTGATCCACTCTACTCTCATCGCCATTCAGGGCGCAGCAAACATTATCCGGATTATTGAAAGATCAATTCCTAAAGTCTGTTTAATTTCCAAAATCACTTGCAACCTTTTCTCTCCAAGTAAGTCGCAACGCGTTTAAAATAGCAAAAACATCTATGACTTCCTGAAGAAGTGCACCTGAAACAGGCGTAATATAGCCGTATGCCGCAAAAACCATGGCAACCACACTTAAGGTTATCCCACCCACAGCACTTTGAAGCATAATTCGGCGCATCTGAGTGCTGACATGTAAGAGTTCGTCGAGCTTGATTAAGGTATTATCCAGAATCACAGCTCCTGCTGCTTCAACAGTAATGATGTTTTGATGACCAAAGGCAATGCCGACGGTGGCACTGGCAAGACCAGGAGCATCATTGATTCCATCCCCTATGAATAGGGTGGGCGCTTTTCTTGTTTCTTGGCGAATAATTTCTAATTTTTGTTCCGGTGTTTGGGCTGCTAAAGTTTCCTTGATGCCAATCCTTCGAGCCAAATAACGGACTTCTGATTCTCTATCTCCAGACACCAGCATGATTTTTTTAAATTGATGTATGGGAGTTAGATGGTGAATAAATAATTTCCCCTCAGGGCGAGGTTCATCACGGAATTGGAAAGTGGCCGCATACTTTCCATCTTGCAAAATGATACATTCCAGTCCGGGACTTAAAGGTGGAAGATTTAAGGCCATCTCCGGATCAGTCTTGAGAATTTTTTGACGATGGGTGATGGTTATTTGATGGCCATCTATATGACCTGTTAATCCTTGTCCTGGAGGTTCACTCACCTTGGTCGCATCTTTAAAATCAATTTTTGACTCTTGAGCCGCTTTGACAATGGCACTGGCTAGGGGATGTTTGGAGTAACGCTCCAGGCTTGCAACTCGCTGCAATAAATCATCTTTGTTCACCCCTTTGGCCGTAATGATGGAAGTCAACTCTGGACGTCCATAAGTTAAGGTTCCGGTTTTATCAAAAATTGCTGTTCGACACAAGGGGAGTTGCTCCAGGACGGTAGGATCTTTGATGATAATGCCACGACGAGCAGCCATGGAAATAGCACTTATCAAGGTAATGGGTATTGCTATTAATAAAGGGCATGGGGTTGCCACCACAAGCACGGCTAAGAAGCGGAGAGCATCCCCTGTCACATACCAAGTTCCAAGGGCAAAAATCAAGGCTATAGGGCCAAATAATGCACCGAGTTGATCTGCAAGACGTCTTAGCTTTGGTCGCTTTTGCTCGGCTTCTTGCATCACTTTCATGATGGTTGCATAACGGGAATCCATAGGTCGCTTTTTGGCTTGAATAACCAAAACTGTTTCACCATTTATGCAACCTGATAAAACACTAGATCCGGGAGATTTTGAGACATGATAGGGCTCTCCCGTTAAATAAGCCTCATCTATAGATCCATGCCCTTCTATGACCAGACCGTCTACAGGAACAATCTCGTGGGGGTAAAGAATAATATGATCTCCAATAGCTATATCTGAGGCTTGAATGTCCTCTATTTTTTTTCCACGTTTACGATGAGCAGTAAAAGGCATACGCTGAGCCAGTTCCCTTAAGACAGAAGAAGCTTTTTTCAGTCCATAGTTTTCTAAAGCTTGACCGCCAGAGACCATCAAAATGATTAAAACAGCAGCTAAATACTCATGAAGAAGAAACGCACAAGTCAAAGCTAAGATGGCCAAAAGATCTGTTCCAAAATTTCCTTCAATTATTTTCGAGAGAATTTGAATGATTATGGGGATTCCCCCAAGAATGATTCCCATTAATAAGGGTTTTTCCGCTGTAAAATAGGGTGAAAAAGTAGGAATTAGCTCCCAAGAAATCAAGAAATGCAAGATAATAGTGAGTAAGCTTAAAAGCACGATCCCCCATTGTCTTAAAAAATCCGTGGAGAAAAAGAATAAGGTTTGTCTGGCCCCCATTGCTCCCTTTCCTGTCCATTTTGTAACTTTTTCTATGGTTGATTGACTTAAAAGAAGCTAGTTTTATTAAAATTCATGTCAATATGCTCATGAGTATTTGAGTTAGAGCAAAACACAGTCGAAGAGGTAAATGATGAAAATAGACCTTAAGGACTTTCTTGTGAAGCAAGGGCAGCAGGTTATCCTTGATCAATGGCCCACATTGATGAAACCGCTTTACAAGGACAAAAAACATAGTCAAGAACATTTGGAAAAACATAAGCAAGAACTCCATGCCTTGCAGGACATTCATTTTGCTTCGGGAGCTTACCCTATTCTCATTATTTTCCAAGGCATGGATGCGTCAGGAAAGGACGGTGCTATTCGTCACGTAATGTCGGGTATTAATCCTCAAGGATGCCAGGTTACCAGTTTTAAGCATCCTCAAGGTGTCGAACTGGCCCACGATTATTTGTGGCGATATATTCAGTATTTGCCGGAAAGAGGGAGAATAGGTATTTTCAATCGATCCTATTACGAAGAGGTGTTGATCGTTAGAGTTCATCCAGAAATTCTTGAAGGTCAGGGAATTCCCTCCAAAAATTCATATTTTAATACTATATGGCAGGATCGTTATCATTCCATCAACCATTTGGAAAAATATCTGACCCATAATGGGACTAAAATCATTAAATTTTTTCTTCATATTTCTCAAGAAGAGCAAAAAAGGAGGTTTTTAGATCGTATTGAACAACCCCACAAAAATTGGAAAATTACTAGGGCCGATATGGAGGAACGGAATTTTTGGAATGATTACATGTTCGCCTATGGTCAGTGTTTAAGTAAGACCAGTACTGACCATTCTCCCTGGTACATAATTCCAGCTGATGATAAGGAAAATTCTAGGCTCATCATCTCATACATTATTCTAGAAGCATTTAAGGAACTTATAATGGAGTATCCTAAAATGAGTATTCAAAGGCTTGAAGAATTAGAAAGTTTTCGCAAAATATTGTTGGCTAAATAAGGGTCCAGGACACTAAACCTTTTTCTAAGGCTGTTTGAATGAGATCATATAGAGATTTTTTCATATGCTCATAGGAAGGTGATTTAATCACATAGCCAAGGGCCCCGAGGTTTTTGCTTTTCTGGATATCTTCCTGTTGGGATGAGGTTGAAATCATAAAGATAGGTAATTTTCTAACTTCAGGATTTTTGGAAGATTTAATCATCTCTAGAACTTCAAATCCGTCCATACGAGGCATGTTAATATCAAGAAAAGTGATATGTTGTCTTAGTGCCTTTTCCCGATACTTAAATGCCCCAGTTTGCCATAGGTAATGGACAAGGTCGATACTTTCTTGAAAATGAATAACCTCAATTGGGTTGAAAATTTTATTGATAATATATTCAAAAATAAATGAATCGCTTTCATTATCCTCTGCATAGAGAATACGTAAGGTGGGTGGTGTTGATGACGATGAATTTATCATGGGTTTTGATCCAAAAGATTAATGATTAAATTTATAATAAAAATATATTAATATTAAAATAATGTGATTTATTTAAAAGAAAGCTATTTGTCTGGGGTTGTATTTAAAGCACAGTATGGAATGTTATAGGTGCCAAACGTAAATGCACCCTTAAAGTTCTGAGTCAGTATGAGAATCAGAAGTTACCCCTTTTTTATTTCCAAAAATTCAATGTTAAAAGATCTTTGGGGGGTGGTCCAAGGGAAACGTAACAATAATGGTTGTCCCTCTTCCTTCTTCGCTGTCTGCAACAATAGTACCTTTATGTTGTTGAATTATTTTTTGGCAAATCGATAAACCTATGCCACACCCCGAATGTACATGAGGATTTAAGCGATAAAATGGTTGAAAAATTTTCTTTTTATAACGATTGTCAAATCCCTGACCATTGTCTGAAATTCTTACTTCTATACGATCCTTTGAAATAATCTGGGTTTCAACCCTGATTTTTAAGGCGGTATTAGGAGAGCGAAACTTTATACAATTATCAATAATATAACAAAAAATCTGGGAAATTTGCGAACCATCTCCCTTAATATAGGGAATTTTCTTAGTTTGATAAAAGGATTTGCCACCAAATTCTTGTAAAGCACTTTTATAGGTATCTAGAATCTTGATGATCATATCATCAAGATCGATAAAATCGAGATTATTCTTAACTCGAGAAGCTTTAAGAAGAAGATTTAAACTATCAACGCGCGTAAATGCCTCATGAAGAGAGATAGTCATCTTTTCTAAGATTGCTTTTACTTCAGATATTAAACTTTCACTGTATTCATTCTGAATAATATAATTAAATAAGTGGGCTGATCTAATATGACTTTTTAAATCATGGGCAAGCATATAACTAAATTCGCGAAACTCTTCACTTTCTTGGCGTAAATTATTAATGGTAGCTATATGGTTGCGATACTTTAATACATGGGTCACTTTTTCATTTAAGACCATTGATTCTTGATCTTCTCTTAACGAGGAAGATTGACCATTATAGAAATAATTGGGATAGAGTTCTGATCCGATCAAATAGGATGGATGAGAGTCCAACACATGATTTAGGACATAGGATGGGAATCGGCTAGCATTATATTGACATAAGCTCAAACACTTAAAATTTTCATAGATAATGAGGTGATCCAATAGTTTTTCGTAAGTGACGAAATGGCTTATAAGACTGTGTTTTTCTAATGCCCAACTCATCTCTGTAATAATATGGAGTTGCTCATAGCCTGCATTTTGACTTTCGTAGTATTCATGTCTGATTTTTTCTAGGATTTTTTCAGGATTAAGGTGCTCTTGGGTTAATAAAAAATCTGAATAGGAGAAGAATGTTAGTTGATGGTTTTTAATATTAAGTTCCTGTGTAGTTATCAGCTCTTTTAAATAGTTTTGGATGCTGACTTTGTGATCAAGAGAAGTAATGAAAAGAATCTTTGCATTGGATAGTATGCTTTGAGAGATAAATGTCTTTAAGGAGCTTTGCTCATCCGTAACGCCGTTGTAAATCGAACAAATATGATTTTGACATGGAAAGGTATCTGGGAGGGAACTACCATCTAAATTTAAACTAACCCAAGATCTCGTGTGCATTTTATGGTACCTTTATGATAATTTAGAGATTAATTTGTGAGAATTGGGCTGCCCAGATGACACAGCATTGTTTGTTGCTCAGTATAAATTTTTTTAGTGAATAATAACGGAGCATTTATAATTTTTTTTCACCTTTTATGATTAGATGAATAGTGATGAAATAATGTGCCTGTGATAGGAAATTGTAATGACGATGGTGAATCAATCCTTTCTTACGCCCCATTTGATTCTTCATTTTGATGTAAATAAAACCATTGTTTGTTTTGATCAGGTTCAAGATTTAAATGTGGATGAAACTTTAACGCTTTTATTTGCAGAGCGTATAGCAACTTCTTGGCGTAGAGACTTGGATCCCATGACATACAAGCGGTATGTTAAAAAATTTGTTGTTCCTGGCAGTGAACTTCATCAGGAAGTAAAAAAGCAGCGTCTTCGACAGTATCAACATCTTTGGGACGATCTAAAAAGACTTGATCCATCTATGTACGACCATTACAAAAAAGAATGGAAGAAGGTGAGAGATTTATTAACAAATCACCATGTGTTCCCTTCTTTCTTTTTCCTGCTGCGTTTTCTTCAACATCGTCATATTCCTCACTCTATTATTCTGCGAACCTTTGGCGAGGATTTAGACTTAGTTATAGCCGAAATTCATCAAAATTTTCCCGACCTCAAATTTGAACGAGGAAAATTTTCGAAGGGAAGTTTATATCTGGATCAGGGGGTTATTTCAGATTTTAACGAAATTCATGACTTCTTTTCTAAGCACCATATGGCTATTCAAGATGACCACCATCATTGGCATTATCAGCATCGCGAACAATCTACGGGAGCTAAACCCTTTCCTTTTAAAATTGATGGGGATGTGATAACGATCTTTTTTGATGATAACTTAAAATCAAAACAAATAGTTCAAGTGATTGATTTGGATCGTCCTGCACGTCATCCCTCTTATGACGAGCTTTTCCAACAAGGGTATCTGCATCCCGTCGACACCTTAAAGGCCATTGAGGATGAGGGATATTTTGTCAATCATATCCGTCAATTTTTTAGGTAACATATTTAAGATTAAGGGCTAACATCAGATAAACAGTCTGTCCCCTGAAGCTGCACAGAGTCATTATCATGAAAGTATTTAATAAGTGTTCTGGCTGAATCATCAGAGAATGTATAGGTTTTTTTATCCCTGTCAAAATGTAGGCATAAACAACAGGATCTTTTAACAATCTCGATGCGGATGCCAGAATCTACTTGGGAAGCAGATAATTTAAAGGTCGCCCCTTTTTCAATTTCGCTCTCGATGGACTCAGCAATTTTGTATTCGAGAGGGCTTAAGCTTCTTTTAAATGGGGCAAAAGATTGATAGGCATTGGTGATATTTAAATTCTCTTTTTCTCCACATAAGCCATCTTCAGCTGAGATTATGGAAATCAGAAAGATTAGAGCCTTACATATGTTCATAGTAGTCTTATCTTCCATACGGTTTTCTCTAATAATACTTGCTCATGAAGATTTTGAAAACTACGTCATTAAGACAAATAATGAATATGTTCATGTTCAAAATGAGGCGAGTTCTTAATCTTTTTTTAATTTCATAACCTTAATTTGAGAATGGATATTGCAATTGGTTGGAATATTCATTATGTTCAAACTGTCTATTTAAAGGAATTTTTATGTATACACTGCAGTTTCATTGTTGGCGATGGCGATTTAATCACCGTGGGTGATTTAAGTTGTTATTGTGTCAATGTAAGCTGTAGGTTCAGTTATGAAAATTCTAAAATCCATTCAAATTCTCAAAGCTCTTTTAGGTTTATTGGTATGTATTGCATGCTCAGAAGTTAATGCGTCTTCAAAAAAAGTTGCTATAACCCAAATCGCTCCTCATCCCTCTCTAGACCAAATTCGCCAGGGGGTCGAGGATGAGCTGAAATCCTATGATCCAACCCTTAAATTAATTTTCGATAATGCTCAGGGGAATATTGCCACAGCCACTCAAATTGCTCAGAAGTTTTTAAGTTTACAAGTGGATGTGGTTGTGCCCATCACGACGCCTTCAGCACAGACGGTTTGTAGTACGTTTAAGAATGCCTCTGTTCCCATTGTTTTTGCAGCTGTTTCCGATCCCTATCGCGCTAAAATAGTGAGCAAAGATGCTTCTTCTCTCGTGACGGGAGTAAGTGATCGTCCTCCTTTGAAAGAGCAGCTCCAGCTCATGAAAAGTTTGATCCCAACTTTACGCAAAATTGGCGTTTTATATAACGCTGGCGAAGATAATTCTCAATCAACAGTTGAGGAGCTAAAAAAATTAGTCCAGGTAGATCAGCTAGAGATTATAGAGGGAGCGTGTAGCCAAACCAGTGAAGTTAGTGCTGTTGCTTTAAATTTGCTTGATAAAGTTGATGCTCTCTTCATCCCCAACGATAATATGATTATTTCTGCTTTGGATTCTGTTTTAAAAGTTGCTCAAGGCAAAAAACCTGTCTTTACCCTTGATCCCGAATCCGTTGAGAAGGGATGCTTGGCTTCTGCAGCCTATGACCAATATGAAATGGGTCGAAGGGTAGGCAAAATTGTTATTAAAATTCTTCAGGGACAGTCTGTAAAGACTCTTCCAGTGGAAGTGCCCGATCAAGTCAAAACCTCGGTTAACTTGAAGACGGCTCAGGCATTAGGAATCGTTATTCCTAATTCTGTTCTCTCAAATATTTCAAACCTCATAGGAGATTAGTAATGTATCATTTTCATCATTTTAGTCATCATTTTAGCCATTTTAGCTGCTCTAACACTTTAACACTGATGATTTGGACTCCACAGAATTTACGTAAGGATCGACAATGCTTAAACTTATCTGCCAAAAATTAATTTTATTAATTAGCTTAACCCTATCCGCATCTGCCAAAATAACTATTGGCATACTTCAAATCACTGAACACCCTGCTCTCGATCAAACCCGCCAAGGTATTATTGATCACTTAACCAAAAAATTACCTGATGCCGCCGTTCTTTGGGAGTCAGCTCAAGGTAATCCGGCTATGGCTAGCCAAATAGCTCAAAAATTTGTGGGTCAAGGCGTAACTGTCCTTGTGGCCATTGGAACCACAGCTGCTCAAGCCGCTTTAGCTGTAGGACAAAAAAAGAATGTTCCCGTCGTCTATGCTTCTGTAACCGATCCAAAGATTGCTAAATTGCAAGGCAATATAACAGGTGTAAGTAACTTTGTGGGTGTGGATGTCACGCTTGAAAAACTACGCCAAACCCTGCCGACCATGAAGTCCCTTGGAATGATCTATAACCCAGGTGAAGTGAACTCAGAACGCATCGTTGAACTTACCAAACCCGTCTGTGATCAGTATAAAATTCAACTGATAACCGTTCCTGTCAGTAAAACCAGCGAGGTCGCTGCTGCTGCTCAAAACTTAGTAACAAAGGTAGATGCCATACTCATAAATACCGACAATACAGCTCTTGCAGCTATTAAAAACATTTTGAATATAGCCACCTCCCACAAAAAACCTGTTTTATGTACCGATATAGATACAGTTCCGCTCGGCGTATTTGCTGCTTTTGGCGCAGACCAATATCAATTGGGCATTCAAGTGGCTGATCAAGTGATTCGCCTTGCTCAAGGAGTTTCTGCCCAAGATATTAAGCCAGAGGGGCCCAGCAAAATTCAATTTCAAATCAATCAAGCTGCAGCGCGAACTTTAGAGATTTTTGTTCCTGAAGATGTCATGCAAAACGCTATTATCTGGCAAGAGGAGAAGCACTCATGAAGAAAGGTATCATACTTCTCCATGTTTTATGGAGCTTGATCAATGGGTGTGTGGCAGCAGATTTACCCGTTGTAGCGATAACTCAAATTATCGAACATGCAGCATTAGATGCTGAGCGTAAAGGTATTGAAGAAGCTTTGAACCAAGCGGGATATGTTCCTGGGCAAAACATTAAGGTTGTTTATCTTAATGCCCAGGGAAGTATTCCAACAGCGAGCCAAATTGCTCATCAAATCATTGCCCAGGATCCAAAGGTTATTGTGGCTATATCTACACCGTCTGCTCAGTCCATTTTAGGGGTTATGGCTAAGACAAAGGCATCTATGGTCTTTACAGCCGTCACTGATCCTCAAGGGGCTAAACTGACGGACAATAAATCCGTTACAGGTATCTGTGATGCTGTGGATTTAGATATCCAGGTTGACCTTGTTTCTAAAATTATGCCTGAAGCAAAGCGTATTGGTGTGATTTATAACTCGGGAGAGCCTAACTCAGTAGTAATGGTCAAAGGATTGCATGAGCGACTAGATGCCCGTCACCTCTGTTTAATCTCTGCTGAAGTCAATAAATCTTCAGAAATCGGTGCAGCGTTTCAAACACTAGTGGGTAAGGTGGATGTGATTTTGATTCCTAATGATAATACTGCGGTAGCGGCAATGCCTCAAATTGTTAAATTAGGAATTAAGCATCAGTTGCCAGTATTTGCTCTTGATCAAGGATCCATTGAACAAGGCGCCGCAGCTGGTTACGTGGTGGACCGCCATCTTCAAGGTTTAAAAGCTGGAAGAATGGTTGTTGATATCCTTAAGGGTAAAGCCCCTAGTGAAATCCCTGTTGTGTTGGAAAGTGAACCCAGGCTAATGATTAATACAAAATCTGCATCAGCCATGGGTCTTACAATTCCAGCTGATCTGTTAAATGCATCAGTTAAGGTTGATTGATTATGAGTTTAATACAAATAGTTGGCGCTCTAGAGCTTGGTTTTATTTACAGTCTTGTGGCTTTAGGTGTCTACCTTTCTTTTAGGACCCTACAGTTTCCTGATTTGACCGTAGACGGCAGTTTCCCTTTGGGGGCTGCCGTGGCGGCAACATTGATTACCATGGATTTTAACCCATTTATTTCAACCATAGCTGCTTTTGTGGCCGGTGGTATAATGGGGATGATTACCGCATGGTTGTCAACTCATTTGCGGGTATTAAATCTACTAGCGGGCATTTTAACCATGACCGCACTTTATTCCATTAATTTAAGGATTATGGGACGGCCCAATATTGCTCTTTTGGGTGAATCTACCCTGTTCAGTGGTGTGTTGTCTCATGTCAAACCAGTTTATGTTGTGGCTTTCATAAGTGTTGTCATCCTTGGTGTTTTGTGGAACTTTTTGACCAGTCGTACGGGGCTTGCTCTACGGGCTACGGGGGCCAATGCTCGTATGGCCCGGGCTCAGGGGATTAATGATCAGACGATGATTTGGTTGGGCTTAGGCTTATCTAATGCTTTAGTAGCTCTAGCAGGAGCGCTCTTTGCCCAACTGAATGGATTTGCTGACGTCACCTTAGGTGTTGGAACCATTATTATTGGTTTAGCTGCTGTCATTATCGGAGAGGCATTATTACCCACGCGAACCATTTTGCAAGCCCTAATAGCTTGTTTTGTCGGATCAATTCTTTATCGCTTATTTATTGCTCAGGCGTTAAATATCAATGAAATAGGCCTTAAGGCTTCTGACTTAAACTTGGTGACATCCATATTAGTAGGTTTGGCCATGACACTGCCAACTCTTAAAAAGCAATTTTCGAAAGCACGAGGGGGGCAATCATGATTACCTTAAAAAATATCCATGTAACTTTTGCGCCAGGGACTGTTACCGAGAAAAAAGCCTTACAAGGTATTAATTTGCGGATTGATGAGAGGGAATTTGTGACCGTCATTGGAAGCAATGGTGCAGGAAAGTCCACGCTCCTTAACTTGATTGCAGGCGAGGTGATTGCTGCAAAAGGCCATCTCAAAGTCGATGGTCAAGACGTCACAAATTTGCCTTCGTACAAGAGAGCACATATGGTAGCCAGGGTTTTTCAAGATCCTTTGGCGGGTACGTGTGGCGAACTAACCATTGCCGAAAATTTGGCCTTAGCTTTACGCAGAGGGCAAAGTCGAGGCTGGGTACCGGCAATTTCTAAACAAGATCGTGAAATATTCAAAACCAAGCTTGCAAGACTAAAATTAGGTCTGGAGAATCGTTTGGATACCCAAATGGGTTTGCTTTCAGGCGGGCAGAGACAAGCTGTAAGCCTAATCATGGCGAGTTTGAGCCCTATGAAATTGTTGTTGTTAGACGAACATACCTCAGCTCTTGATCCAAAAACAGCGGCATTCATTATGGATTTAACAACTGTGATTATTGAGGAAGAAGGTTTGACAGCCTTAATGATTACCCATAGCTTGCAGCAAGCTTTGCATGTGGGAAGCAGAACAATTATGCTTCATGAAGGAAGAATCATTTACGACATAATTGGTAAAGAGCGAGCAGATCTTACAGTGACCGACCTTTTAGGCAAATTTGACGTGGCTGCGGATGATGATAAACTTTTATTAACCTGAAGAAACCAAAATATATAAGAAACCAGAATCTATTCTGGTTTCTAGGCTATCCATCAAACAATCATCTTGAGCAATTTTTGACCCTAAACTTTGCCAAGCTTAGGATAACCAGGTAAAAAAAGCAAAAAATGTATGTGCAAAAATTGGTGGCAGATCAATTTATCTTCCACCACATGGTGCTTATAAATGGTAAGATTATTTGCGGAATAACGGTGCGTGAACGTGTGTTACAGTCTTTTGCGAAGAAGCAATTTTCTTCATTTAGTATCCTCCGATATGTAATTCATAGAATTTGATTAGTATCACGATAGCATATATATATTAACTCTATACTCATATTCAATAGTAGTTATCTATTTTTTTTATAACTGACTTGCTTTTTTTTAATATTTCTCAATTTATCATAAATATCAAATGGTTAAATATTTATCATCGATCTTGTGAGTAATATATTTGATTCAAAGTTGATTTTGTAAATAACAAGTGGAATTCAAGGAGTAGAAGTTAGAGATCTTGGAGTTGCACCTTAATCGATTAACTTATTTTTTGCTCCAGTATCAAAGGGCCAGTTATATTTGCGCATATACTTTATTATAGTGTAAGTAATAACCTGTTTATCAAGGATGTCTTTTCAAAAAGGGCTGGGAAATACCCAGCCTTAATAATAAGGTAAAAATGCATTTAAGATTAGGAAAAAGTTTCAAATTTGCTTTGAACCACTTGGAAGCAAATATCCTTTAATGTTTGAATGACCAAAGCTTTTTGGTTAAATTTGCGACTCAAGTAATAGAATTTAAAGGTTTCTTTGAACTCGTTTTCAAGAATTGGAACCAGAGTGGTGCCGTGTTTGCCCTGAAGCTTAATGACGTCAGAGGCAAAACAACCAATTCCTAAATTATTTTCACACAGCTCAACAAGCGCATTAGAGTTGTTGGATGTAATACACACTTCTTGGTCACGGATTAGAGAAGCATAATTTTTACCATCTTCTTCCAGGCCAATAAAATTCAATAACTTATGCTTTTTAAGATCCGATAAGGTCTTGGGAACAGAGAATTGATCTAAATATCTTTTACTCGCATAAAGACAGTATTCTGTAGTGAAAAGAAAGTTTTGGGTTAAGTCAATCCGGTTGTCAAGATGAAGCCCGATCACGACATCCACGTCCTTTAAAGTAAAGTCCATATATTCAATACCTGTGTAGAGATGAACTTTAACGCCCGGGTGTTTTTCATGAAAGTTCATGAGTATATCAGGCATATATGATTGAGCAAAAGCGTTTGGGCACCCAATGACCAGGTCAGTTACGTTGTTTTGAGGTTTTTCTTCTTCTAGATAATGAATTCCTTCCACGACAACTCGTGCAAATTCCGCAAATTTTTCACCCAGTGGTGTTAAAACAACTTTTCTTTGGCTGCGGAGTAAAATAGGACCTCCAACGGCTTTCTCTATGGATTTGATATCGTTATGAATCTTGCTAACAGGCAGCTTGAGGGTTCTTGCTGCAGCTGAAGGTGATCCTTGACGAATGATCGTGTTAAGGATCAAACACTTATGGGCAGATATTTTATCCAAATAGTTAATCATTATAGCTCGAAATTGAATAAATATGTTATATAAGTGAAACTATATCAACTTGAAATGAAACTTTCCATGACAAAGATCAACAGAAATGTTTTGTTGTCCTTTGAAATACACCTTATGTTTTTCTGGGGGTTGTGGTTGCTCATTGTGGCTTTCACTGATACCATAGACTATTTGCAAACATTATCTTTGATTACCAAAAATTTCCCATTCTCTTCTAAAAACTTTAATTTCTTAACAAACTTTGTATCAAAATATTTTAGCAACCCCTTTTTTGTGCACAGCATTTACATTTTTATTATCTCTTGGGTGTATCTGCTAATAGGGGTTTGGTGGCGGCAATTTAAGTATTATATGAAAGATCGTCGGGTTGTTCACTTAAGCAAGTTTTGTAAAAATCTAACTTTATTAACAGCCTTTTTCGTTTTAGCAGACGAATTTTTTATCCAGTATGAAATTGAGCATGGGCACTTGCTGCGGTTTGCTGCTCAAATTTGCACAATTATTTATTTTTCTTTCCTAGAGAGGGATGAAAAAAATATGAAAAGGAAGTAAACTGTTAATTGTTTTTCTTGCGTTTGCCTGATTAAAAGATTATGGTGTCAACGTTAAGCCTGCTTGGTGGAATTGGTAGACACAACAGACTTAAAATCTGTCGTCCTATGGACGTGCCGGTTCGAGTCCGGCAGCAGGCACCACCTAAGGTATAATTATGGCAGAAGCATTTGAACAAATATCTCTGTTTAAGATCCCTGCTTCTCCAGAAGTTCATCCTAATTCCGTCCACCAACCTCCTGTACCTCTAGAGCAGCATCTCCCCGCGAATGATCCTAGAAATGGCTTAGATGAAACTCAGGTTGCATCTCAGTTTGTGCTTTTATTGCGCAGCTTGAATTACAGTGCTTTAAAACATAGTAACCTCAGCCACAAATATAAATTGGTCAAACTATTGGCTTGTGAAGCTAAAGTAAAAGCTGGGCACCTTTCTCCTACTCATAGCGTGAGAAATGCCTACATGACCCTTTTAAAAGATCTCATTTAGCCAACTGTGTTTTTCTGAACACAGGCACTCGGTAACCTTTCGTTAACCAGTCATATAAACATTGATCGGTGAAGTTTTTTCATATTTTACTGGGTATGTTAGTCGAATTTTTAGGATTCATAAAAAGAAGTCCTAAAACAACGGAGGGTTTAAAATGTTGAAAAAAGTGACAGGTTTGGCAGTTGTTGCTAGCCTTCTGTCCTGCACGGCTCTTGTAAGCCAAGCCAGCGCAGAAGCGACAGCTCCTACCTTAAAAATTAGCGGTAATACCGTTATGAATGCTTATGCTTTTCACCAAGATAAAAAAGTGAATGGCAGAAAAAATGGTTTCCATTTAGCTAATGATCTTTCCGATCTATTGTTCGTTGTTGCTGGTAAAGCAGCCAACGGTTGGGAATACAAGTACAAGATGAGCATGGAAGCTTTGTCAAATAAGAGCTTCAACGTTCAACAAAATTTCATTCAATTTGACAGCTGCTGGGGTTCATTGCAAGTCGGTGACACCGTTGGTCCAGAAGACAGCATGATTGAAGATGGTGGTGCTGTTGTTGGTGGTACAGGCGCATTTGATGGCGCTTACAAGAATGTTTTCAACTTGCCAGCATTCGTTCTACGTGGCAATGACAACATTGGTGACACCGGTTATGCGACAAAGATCGTATACTACTCACCTGAAGTATTCTTCACACGTCTTGGTTTAGCCTACACACCAAACACCGCTCACAAAGGTGACGAAGATTTCGATCGCAAGTTTGGTAATGGTAATGATGATGCTCCTGGCAACCGTACATGGGCTCCGATTAAAAATCGTAACCCATTTGGTACAGACGCAATCGTTGTTGGTTTGAGCCATAAGCGTGAATTTGGTAACTTCGCCATTAACCTTAATGGTGCTTATATCCATGACAACTCTTATGTTCCAGCTGACAAGAAAATTGCTAACCAACGTCGTCTGCGCACAAAAGACGTCAATGCTTATCAATTGGGCTTGATCCTTGCTTATCGCACCCATGTTGGTGGTTTGCTCCAACTCGGTGGTGGATGGCTTGACAATGGTAAGTCCCGCTTGCTCAAGAAGAGCTGGTTGATCACAAATCCAGATCGTAACGATGATGATCCTGCAGAAGAATCAGTCGTTAACTTCATGAGAAAAGGTAACAATGGTAGACAATGGAACGTTGCTTTGGGTTACACCATTGGTGCATACAAAGCCACCGTCAGCTACCAAGAAACCCGTCGTAAATTTGACGCTGGTCAAGCTAACCCACAAGGAAGAAGCAGCACCCGTCGTCTGAAGAACCAAGTGGTCAGCGGTACATTTGATGTCGTTCCACACGCTGGTTTGAAATTCTACGGTGAAGTTACCTACGTTCGTGCAAAGAGCAACCGCTTTGCTCAAGACTTGGCTCACCAAATCTTGCAAGATGCTCAAAAGAACAACGTTCGTACAGCACGTAGCAACAAAGGTACAGTATTTATCCTTGGTACAAAAGTTAGCTTCTAAGCCTACTTAAACCTTGTAAATACATAAGGGCTGGTTTTAAACCGGCCCTTTTCTATTAATTGCATAATCTACCTAGAACCTTTACGAAGCGGTTATCACCGAGAAAATAGTCCAGCCTTTCACTTTGTCACCTTCCTTTATTTTATCTTTATTAAAGACATCTGGTGAATTCTCTATTCTCAGCTGTGCTCTCTAATAAAGGAGAATAAAATGATCAAGAGAGTTGCGAGCTTGTTTACGCTAACAAGTCTTTTAGCATGTTCTGTTATAGTTTCTAAATCCTATGGAGAAGCGTCCGCCCCTACACTCAAAATCAGTGGGGCAACTACAATGAATATGTACGTATTTAAGAATAAAAAGAAAGCAAATGGGGTTAGGCAAGGATACCATTTAGCCAATGATTCATCAGACTTAATTATGGTGATCGCGGGTAAGGCGGCCAACGGTTGGGAATATCGATACAAGATTTCCATGGAATCCCTTGCTAACAAGCAATTGAACGTCCAACAAAATTTTATAGAGTTCGCGACTACCCTGGGTATTCTCCAATTGGGAGCTGTTGTGGGTCCAGAAGATAATTTTATTGAGGATGGCATGGCCGTTATGGGAGGCACTGGGGCTGCTGATGGTACTTATTACAAAGTTTATCAACTCTCAAGCTTTACCATGCGTGGAAACGATAATATTGGAGATACAGGGTATAACACCAAAATTGTCTATATCACCCCTACATGGAACAATTTCCGTCTAGGTATCGCCTACACACCTAACACGTCCCATAGAGGTGAAGAGAAATATGATCGGCGTTTTGGCTCTGATAATGATGATTTGCCAGGCAATCGAACCTATATGCCCGTCAAAAAGTATAATCCTTTTGGGGTAGATGTAACTTCTGTCGGTCTAAGTTATAAACGTGAGTTTGGCTCGTATGGGGTGAACCTGAATGGTGCTTACGTTCATGATACGTCCTACATCCCTGCTCGAAAGGATGTAAGAGGGTCGAAACGCATTAGATTGAAGGATGTAAATGCTTATCAATTAGGACTGATTTTGAGTTATCGCACCCCTATTGGAAACTTACTTCAATTGGGGAGTGGTTACTACGACAATGGGCGATCTCGACTGTGGAAAAAGCCACTTACTGATGGCAATGGAACTGTTTTCAACATTATGCGACATGGCAATAATGGAAAAGCCTTTAATATAGCTTTAGGCTATATTTTTGGTGCTTACAAAACGGCATTAGGCTACCAACATATTAATCGCAAATTGGATGTGGGAAGAGGTCATCTTGATAAGATGAAAACCCAAGTGGTCAGCGGTACCTTTGATGTTATTCCCGTCCAAGGATTAAAATTTTATTTGGAAGCCAATTATGTACGTACCCAAACCTCTAAGCGAGCTCTGACTTTAACCCGTACTCTTTTGGATAGTGAAGGAAAAAGAAATTATAAGGGGGTTGCCAATAATAAGGGACCTGTGGTGATTTTGGGGACAAAGATTAGCTTTTAAATAAAGCTTAAGTTCTTACAGGGTTAGGGTTGTATTATCATTGTAAGCATGGAACCAGGAAGGGTGGATTTGTGATAATCCTGCCTAACTTGGTTTCTGCATTTAAAAGTAGTATTCTTGAGCGGTATTTTTCTAAAAGACGGTTTAGAAAGCTTGCAAAATAAACGTTATTCTGTTGTGGCGATTCATAAGGCACGGTGGCTCAGCTCGTATATCTGATGGGACAAGGCAACTGCACCCAAAAGCGGCGATTAAGGCAAATCCAATTCCATCTTTAATGTGCTACCACTTAAAAAAGATAAGCCAAGTCCCTAAATAGGGTGGATCGTCATGGGGTGAGCCGTCTTTTCTTAATTTCATTGAATGGAATAGCAAGCTTAAGATCACCCAACCTCGTTGTGTACAAAAAAAAGACAGCTTGTTTAAAATTTACTCATTTGATTTAACTTGATAACTTGGCACTGTTAAGCCAGATTTTGGTATTGTTACCTTATAATTTTGTGGATCAATCTCAAGCGCGAGCATTGCTTTTTGTTCCTTAAGGAAAGGGCATATTTGAATGTCCTCTCTTTGAACTTCATAAGGCGTACCATCGTAGACAGTCATTTTTTCAATAAAGTAGGGTTTATAAAAGTCAAGTTCTGCTTTTAAAAGACTAATAGCTTTCAATTTTTGCGGAAAAATTTCCTCGTTTCCCGTGTATTTCCAATATGCAACATTAAAATAAGTCCATGCAGAATAACCCTTATGAGTCCCGATGCTATAGGCCTGATAATTTTTACTTGAATAAAGATCGTTTCGATATAATAGGATTCTCATGGGGTAAGTAACTGTATGGCCAAGGGTATCTTCAACGGTAACTGTCCAAGACGTGTTTAACATCGGGCTTAAGGTGAAGATTTCCTCCCCTAAATCGATGGGAAAGGTAATGCCTATCGATGCTGGAAAATCAAGGTGTTTACTTTGTTGAGTTAGTAGAAAATCTTGGGCATTTTTTTGGGTTAACTGCGGACCATTCATCCCATGACAGGGAAAAGCGAGCATAAGAATACAAGTTAGGATGATTCTTTCCATGATCTTTTCTCCTATTCTATGTTGATTGACTTCAGCCTATATAAAATCATAAGAAGGGCGTATGTGATTCTAGTCATATCTTTCCTGTAATTGATTAATCATAGGGGCTGACCCAGATAACACATAAAAGTGTTAAGCTGGTGATATGAGAAAGAGTCGATTAAGC
>CAZITL010000010.1:0-76889 GCA_964542195.1 uncultured Verrucomicrobiales bacterium | reverse complement strand
TTAGGTGTTGCTGGTGCTGCTGCAGGTGTAGGTGCGGGCTTAGGTGTTGCTGGTGTGGCTGCAGGTGTAGGCGCGGGTTTAGGTGTTGCTGGTGCTGCTGCAGGTGTAGGCGCGGGTTTAGGTGTTGCTGGTGCTGCTGCAGGTGTAGGCGCGGGTTTAGGTGTTGCTGGTGCTGCTGCAGGTGTAGGTGCGGGCTTAGGTGTTGCTGGTGCTGCTGCAGGTGTAGGTGCGGGCTTAGGTGTTGCTGGTGCTGCTGCAGGTGTAGGCGCGGGTTTAGGTGTTGCTGGTGCTGCTGCAGGTGTAGGTGCGGGCTTAGGTGTTGCTGGTGCTGCTGCAGGTGTAGGTGCGGGTGCAGGCGCGGACGTGGTTACAGGTAAAGGAACAGGAACTTGTACATCAACCGCATTTATAAAGACATAGACGACAAAGAATGTTTCCGAAATAGCTGGAAATGTTCTGTCATAGTAGTAATGGTCACCATAATCCATCCGTTCGGTTAAACTCGGAAGACCAGGAATTTTATACTTGTATTTTGCACCCCACTTTCCATCATGTTCTGAGTTTATAAGGCAGTCAAAAAAGTTTCCTTTTCCTCTATTCGCCTCATTAATTGTGATGAAATATCCCTGAGGATTTAAGATTTCTGCCGGAATGGGAGGCGTATGCGCCTCTCCTGCAATTAATCTCTGCGTATATTTATGGGCGACCGTTTTGTTGCCTCCTTGCAACCAGGCGCCCAAACTATTGACTTCTTGATATTCAGCTTGTACAGCACGACCACTTATTGGAATTTCTATGCACTTATCTTGGTCAATAATGAGTTCACGAATGAAATGTTTGTTCGTCAAATTAGGAACTTGTATAGCGAAGCTTATTTGATTGGAAATGATGATAAATAAAAAAACCATTATAATTTTTTTTAGATTTGTAATGAATAAGCTTTTCATTAAATTTAAGTCCTTATTTGGAAACTGTGAACAATGAATAAGTAATAATTGATTATCCAAGTTCAGTTTCTCTAGGTTAAAAACGCCCAATTTTTCTCGTAGCCCATTCATATCCGAATCTAGAATAGTAACTCACAGTGACAATACGCCATAATGAGGAATTAATTATGCGTTGCAATGTAGTAACCACCAAAATAGCTATCCTATCTGCCATGATGGTAAGTGCCATGTACCCTTTTAATGCTCAAGCATACATAACCAATTTTCATATAGGTGTCGGTAGCGGGGTATCCCATTCTAAAGTAAAATTTACTTACGATGATGGTACACAAGGTATGTTCGGAATTCACGGTAAAGGAAATGGATCTGGTCGTACTCCCCATGGTGCTCTTAATTTGGGGTATGGTTGGTTGTTATCCAATCTTTTTTATGTCGGCATTGAAGGTCAAGCAGATTATAATTTTTCAGGTTCTCAAAAATTTTTAAAGAATAACGCTTTAAATATAAAAGGTAAACGAGACGGAGGCGGATATGCTCTGCTTGGGCGCTTAGGGTATATGATGCCCTCAAAAAACCTTATCTATGTGGGCTTAGGGGTGAAAAGAACGAAATGGCACTTTAATGTTAAAAACACGGTTTCCAATCCTATCCCGCCAAATAATCAAAGAATTTCTAAACACTTTACAAGTTTTACTGGAGAGGTTGGAATTGAGGGGCCGCTTACAGAAAAAACCCGATGGAGGGTCAGTTATCATATAACTCAAGGGAAGAAGCTGCGTTATCGAAGATTTAAGGGTGGACATGTTCTTGCAGGCAATAACTCATCTGCTTCTTTTAAACCCACGGAACAAATGGTTCGACTTGGCGTTGGTTATTATTTCTAATTTGAATCGTCGATGGCCCGGGATCAGATTAAGTGCCGAATTTGGCAATAATTTGATCTCTGGCAAGACTATCGCCCTTACTCACTAACACTTCTGTGACAACCCCATTCACAGGTGACTTAATGGCATTCTCCATCTTCATAGCCTCAATAACGGCCATAGTCTGACCTTTGCGCACATGATCACCAACAGCTATGGGCAGTGAGACAAGGACACCGGGCATGGGAGATTTGATATGTTTATGTTCATGCTTTTGTCGTTTTGTGGGCAGGTTTTGCAACATATGCCAAACTGGTTTTCTGACCACCAAAACATCAGTGAAAATCCCCATGAATCCCAGGCTAAAGCCCGTGTTTTTGATTTGGACCTCACCATGGATAAATTGTTCTTTATAGTAACAATAGAAACGACGATGAGGAACGGTCCATGTCAGAGAAATCGACTCTGGTAAGACTGGATAAGCTTTACCCTCCAAAATGACCATTAAATCACTTGCATCGTAAGAGTTTATACAATGTTGGTGAATGGTAATAGCCACACTAAGGAAATGTTGCTGAGCTTCAGGTGCTAGTTGGCAAAATTGTTGGCCAGGGTTGGGATCCGTGAGTTTGTTTTTCTCAATAAGATGGGTGTGGCCTTGGCCCCCTTGAAAGTCTTGATTATGTAAGAGTTGTATGAGAAAAGTTCGATTGTTTTGGGGACCCTCGAAGTCTATTTGATGCAGTCCTTGAGCTAATTTTTGTAAGGCTTGGGGGCGATCCTTTCCATGGGCAATCACTTTACCAATCATGGGATCATAAAACATACTGATCGTATCACCTTCGCGTACACCAGTGTCGATGCGTAGATGCGGCAGATCCGGTGTTTTAAAGGTGCTGATGCGCCCAGTAGAAGGGAGAAAATCTTGGTAAGGGTCCTCGCTATACAAACGTGCTTCAACAGCCCATCCCTTGGGATTTACATCTTCTTGGTTTAATGAAAGCTTTTGACCTTGAGAGATACGAATCATCTCTTCCACCAAATCAATATCATAAACCATTTCCGTAACGGGGTGCTCAACCTGGAGGCGGGTGTTCATTTCTAAGAAAAAACATTCTCGATTTGGACTAACGATAAACTCCACAGTGCCTGCGGAGTCATAAGAAACAGCCTTAGCAAGAGCCACGGCTTGGGATGTTAATTGTTTGCGCAACTCGGGAGTGACAAAAGGGCTTGGGGCTTCCTCGATGATCTTTTGATGGCGCCGCTGAAGGGAACAATCTCTCTCGCCTAAGTGAATCACATTACCGTGCTTGTCGCCTAAGATTTGCACTTCAATATGTCGAGGGTTGTCAATATATCGCTCAATAAATACACGCTCGTCACTAAAGCTTTTTAAAGCTTCGCTGCGGGCTTGGGTAAAGCTTTCTAAGACTTCATCCGGCTGGCGAACGATGCGCATGCCTTTGCCACCACCCCCAGCAGCTGCTTTAATTAACAGGGGGTAACCGTAAGTTTTCCCAAATTCAAAGACGGCTTCTACGTGGGTGACAGGTTCCTTGGTACCAGGAACCAAATGAACGCCTGCTTTTTCTGCTAAAGCTTTGGCAGCCAATTTGTCGCCCATTGCTTTAATGGTCTCTGGTTTGGGGCCTATAAAGATAAGACCTGCCTGAATTATTTTTTCGGCAAATTCGGCATTTTCTGATAAAAATCCATAGCCCGGGTGAATGGCCTCAGCTTGTGCTTTCAAAGCTACATTAATTATCTTATCTTGACAAAGGTAGCTTTCTCGGGAAGGTGCATGGCCAACACAGTAGGCCTCATCTGCCATCTCTACATGAAGAGCGTACCGATCAGCTTCAGAATAAATGGCTACCGTTTTAATGCCCAATCGGTGCGCTGTGCGCTGGATACGACACGCGATTTCACCCCGATTGGCGATGAGGATTTTATTAAACATGCCCTTCCTATTCTTCGTCTTTCTTAGAGCGGGATTCCATGCGACGCTCCTGTCTGTCCATCATTTGTTGGAACTGCTCTTCTTCCCAATCAGAACGTAAGAAGGGGAAAATATTTTCAAAGATGGGTAAAAGGCCAATACGAAGGGCTTGCATAACAGCTGCTGTCCCTAGACCAAACAATACCCAGATGGGCCAAAAAGGTCCGCCGGTAATCATCCAAATCAGGAAGGTGGCGATAAAGATTGCGCCGTAGGTTACCAGATTGGTGTAAAATTGTTTGAGTTGGTGAAGATGCTCACGGATTTTTTGTTCGTTTTCAGGTATCATGGGATGCGCTCCTCTTTAGTTATAATGGAATATTGTCATGCTTCTTCCATGGATTAGCAAGAGCCTTGTTTCTCAACATGCGTAAGGAACGAGCTATATGCAGGCGTGTTTCTTGGGGAAGAATAATATCATCAATGAACCCACGTTTGGCGGCAATATATGGGTTAGCAAATTTTTGTAAATAAAGGTCGCTTAGCTCCGTAATTTTTTCAGGGCTCGTTAACTCTTTGCGAAAAATAATTTCCACTGCCCCTTTAGGACCCATGACAGCAATTTCTGCAGTTGGCCAGGCTAGATTAACGTCACCCCGGATATGCTTGGAGCTCATCACGTCGTAAGCACCCCCATAGGCTTTACGGGTAATGATTGTAATTTTGGGTACTGTGGCTTCTGCATAAGCAAAAAGCAATTTAGAGCCATGGGCAATAATACCACTACGTTCCTGATCTATACCGGGTAAAAATCCAGGTACATCGACAAAGGTAACCAGCGGAATATTAAAACAATCGCAAAATCGGACAAATCGGGCTGCTTTACGTGAGGAGTTGATGTCCAAGCATCCTGCTAGAACCATAGGTTGATTCGCAATGATCCCGATGGTTTGCCCCTCGATGCGGCCAAACCCCACAATAATGTTTTCGGCCCAGTGGGGTTGAATTTCAAAGAAGTTTCCATCATCAACCACTTTAAGAATAAGTTCTTTCATGTCATAGGGGTGGTTGGGATTTTCGGGGATAAGATTGTTTAAGGAAGGCTCAAGGCGGTCCCAAGGATCTGTAGAAGGACATAAAGGTACTTTGTCCCGATTGTTGGCGGGCAAAAATTCCATCAAGCGTCGGGTTTGCATTAAGGCTTCATAATCGTTGGTAAATACTTGGTGAGCAACCCCTGATACTTTGGTGTGAATGGAAGCTCCACCTAATTCTTCAGCTGAAATGACTTCATGGGTAACGGTTTTAACCACATCAGGACCTGTGACAAACATATAGGAGGTATCTTCAACCATGATGATAAAGTCCGTCATGGCAGGTGAATAAACGGCTCCTCCTGCACAAGGGCCCATAATTAGAGACAGTTGGGGAACAACTCCAGAGGCAAGGACGTTGCGTTGAAAAACCTCGGCATACCCAGCCAGCGAGGCAACCCCCTCTTGAATGCGGGCTCCCCCCGAGTCGTTCAACCCAATGACTGGTGCACCGACTTCCATGGCTTTGTCCATAATCTTGCAAATTTTTTCTGCATGAGTTTCACTCAAGCTGCCGCCAAATATGGTGAAATCTTGAGCAAAGACGAAAACCAAGCGACCAGAAATTTCTCCATAGCCGGTAATAACCCCGTCGGTCAAAAAGCTTAAATCCTCTAAACCTAAGTCATTTGCTCGATGTTCCACAAAACGATCCCATTCCACAAACGTTCCAGGGTCTAATAAAATTTCTAAACGTTCTCGGGCGGTGAGTTTGCCCTTTTCATGTTGTCTTTTAATACGTTCTGAACCACCGCCCTCAGTTGACTGGTGAATTTTGGCTTGAAGCTCATTAAATTTGGCTTGATGTTGGGTCATTCATGAAAAAAATCTTGGTCCTTCTTAGTCACACTATATCAAGATAGTCAGAGAAATTTAATAAAATTTGCTAAAATGCAATGAATACAGGATAGAAAATAAAAAACCAAGGTGCAAAACACCTTGGTTGAGACGTTTTTTAGACCTGGATATCTTCTATCTAGAAATGAAACTTAATGGCAAGACCCGTTTCATAAGTTCTGTTGCTTGGCTCCAATGTCCCAATTCTAACGGCGCCCCTTTGAACATATTTCACATTAGAATCCTTAATGTTCCAATAATGGAAATAAGGCCCAAAGCTGATCGCTCTCTTGTTGCCAAGGTGGCGGATGATTTCCATATTGGCCTTCAAACCGTATCCTTTCTTCTGGCGATGGGTAAGACCTCCCAAAATTTTTGAATCTTGGCGACCGCGCAAAAACAGATCGTATTCTCCTTGAAGGACTAAACTCCAATCAGGGGTTAATGTATGGGTGCTGCGTAAGCCAAAGGGCATATAGAAATACTGGGAATAGCGATGATACCCATGATGACCTGTGGTTGTTACCTGATTGTCGCTATGGTCACTCTTAAATCGATACCCAAATCCAGTAAAGGGAGATAAGTAAGAATTAGAAGAAACGGAAAAGTTATAACCTAACAGTCCACGGGTCTCAAAAAGGAATTGAGGTGTGCTTTCCTTCATTCTTCCTGTGCCGTTGGAGGAGTATTTGGCGCTTCCCCAAGTCAATCGACCTTCAAGGGTTGAAAAGAGTTGGTTGGAGAAAATGTAAGTAAAGGCACTGTTGATACCCCCCATCCATCCCCGAAGCTTCATTACGTTAGGTTCACGATAGTGATAATAACCCGCCTCTGCACCAACACTAACTTTGGCACCAGAAGCTGGAAGGGCTGCATCAGCGGCACAGGTTACTGAGAGAACAGAAGTAATTAATAAAAACTTATTTAAATTTGATTTTTTCATGATTCTTAACATAAAATATTATTTGTTTTCGGTAACAGGAAATTACTAGAGTTTATTAAGGAGATGGTCAAGAAAAATCTAAGGTTGTATTTGAATTATATTATTTAGTAGTGAATAACTTTGTTTATTTCATATGGGGTTTTCTAACCCCTTATCCATCTTCTAGTAACATAAAAAAAGCGATTCCAGATTTAGAATCGCTTTTGTTTAAGGCTCAGGAATTAGTTGAGACTCTTGGGATTAGTTGCCGCCAAAACCCTTTTCGCGGGCTTTTGCAGCAGCTTCCTCAGCAATAGAACTAAAAGTAGGTTTTAAAGCTTTCAGCTTTTCTTCTTCTTCCTTCTTTTTGCGTTCGGCTTCTCTTTCTCGCCTTGCTTTTTCAATTTCTTCCATCTGTAATTGGCGGGCGAGTTCTTCATCCGCTTTTTCTTGGCGGCGTTTTGCCTCCAAGCGTTCTTGTTCGGCCCTTTCTTGAGCTTTGCGGTTTTGCTCTTCTTGAGCTAAACGAGCTTGCTCTTGAGCTTTGCGACTTTCTTCAGCGGCTTTACGAGTTTTCTCTAACTCTTCCATTTGGCGTTTGTGAGCTAAAGCGGCGTCGGCTTGTTCTTTTTCCCATTTAGCCTGTTCTTTTCGACGTTTTTCTTCATCGGCTTTGCGGCTTTTCTCCAACTCTTCCATTTGGTGTTTGTGAGCTAAAGCGGCATCGGCTTGTTCTTTTTCCCATTTAGCCTGAGCTTTACGAGTTTTCTCTAGCTCTTCCATTTGAAGTTTGTGGGCTAATGCTGCGTCGGCTTGCTCTTGGTTGCGTTTGGCTTGAAGACGTTCTTGCTCAGCTCGGTCCTTTTCTGAACGCAGTTTTTCCTGCTCAGCCTTGGCTTTGCGTTCCATTTCCTCTTGTTCACGACGTAGCTTTTCTTGCTCAGCCTTGGCCTTGCGTTCCATTTCTGCTTGTTCACGCTTTAATTCAGCCAATTGGCGTTCCTGTTCGCGGCGTTGTTCATCAAGACGACGCTGGAAATCTTTATCCGCCTTGTATTGGCGTTGTTTAGATTCTTCTCTGATCCGACGCAGATCGTCTTCGATGCGTCGTTGCTCTTCTTCCATTTGACGTCGTTGTTGTTCAAGAGCAAAGGTGTTGTATTGAACAGCGGTATTTTGATTGACAATCACGGCTTGTTGATTGACAGAAGATACCGAAGCAACTTTCTTATTTTGAAGTGCGTTCAGCTTTTGCTGGCGCAAATAGTTCTTTTGATTCTTTTGCTGAAGTTTGATGTCCAAAGCTTCTTGTTGTTGTACGCAACGGGCAAAATCAGCGGACCCATAGGAGTATCCATACTCCATACAAGTGACCCGATACTGATTGAGCGTATCTTGACGACTCACGCAGCCAGAAATTGATAGTGTTGCGATGGTTAGCGATAATAATTTTGTAAAATTTCTATTACTCATAGTTTTTTTCCGTTTTTATAACAGCACCTTAAATATGGGAATGGGAGAAAATACCTTCAAGGGTAGATTATTAAGCGTGCTATATCTTGATTCATGCTGATATTTTTCCTAAGGTTTGAGAAATGTCACTTAACCAAATAGATGATAAATGTCGACACTTGTATCTCAAATCTCCCCAAAATCAGCAGACTACCAGAATAACTTTCAAGCCATGCACTCCCTGGTAGAGGATCTGCGTGGCAAGCTCAAAATACTCTATCAAGGCGGCGGGATCAAGGCTCGTGAAAAACATGAGGCAAGAGGAAAGCTTTTTGTTCGTGATCGGATCAATCATTTATTAGACGATGGCAGCGCCTTTTTAGAGATCGCGCCTTTAGCCGGAGAGGGCATGTACGCAGATCCCGTGCCCTGTTCAGGAATCGTCACTGGTATTGGTCGGATTGAAGGAAGAGAGTGTGTTATTGTCGCTAATGATGCCACAGTTAAGGGGGGAACCTATTACCCCATGACGGTCAAAAAGCATCTTCGAGCTCAAGAAATAGCTATAGAGAATCGTCTCCCCTGTATTTATCTCGTGGACTCAGGAGGCGCTTTTCTCCCCCACCAAGATCAAGTGTTTCCGGATAGAGATCATTTTGGTCGTATCTTTTATAATCAATCTCAAATGTCAGCTCGAGGTATTGCTCAAATTGCTGTGGTTATGGGATCTTGTACGGCAGGGGGTGCCTATGTTCCGGCCATGTCAGATCAAGCAATTATTGTCAAAGGAAATGGGACCATTTTCTTAGGAGGACCTCCGCTGGTAAAGGCAGCTACCGGTGAGGAAGTCTCCGCAGAAGAGCTGGGGGGAGGTGAACTCCATGCAAAGGTTTCAGGGGTTGTGGACCATCTAGCTGCTAATGATGAGCAAGCCCTATCGATCGCTCGGCAAATTGTTGCAACCTTGCCCATAGAATCCAGCTATCTTGTTCAAAAAGAATTTAACGAGCCACTTTATCCGGCCCACGATCTTTATGGCATTATGCCTCAAGATTTGCGTCAACCCTTTGATGTGCGAGAAGTTATTGCCCGGATTGTGGATGGCAGCGTTTTGGAAGAATTTAAACCCCTTTATGGTTCAACTCTGGTCTGTGGATTTGCTACCATTTATGGATATCAGGTGGGAATCATTGCCAACAATGGGATTTTATTTTCTGAAAGCGCAGTCAAAGGAGCTCACTTTATAGAACTGTGTTGTCAGCGCCGTATTCCTTTAGTGTTTTTACAGAACATCAGTGGCTTTATGGTGGGTAAAAAGTATGAAGCTGGAGGTATTGCCAAGGATGGGGCCAAATTAGTTCATGCGGTTGCCTGTGCGAATGTTCCCAAATTTACCGTGATTATAGGGGGCAGCTTTGGCGCTGGAAACTATGCCATGTGTGGGCGCGCTTATAGCCCAAGATTTTTGTGGACCTGGCCTAATTCCCGTATTTCTGTCATGGGCGGTGAGCAAGCAGCCATGGTTTTAACCCAAATCCGAGAAGATGCTTATAAAGCAAAGGATGAGGTTTGGAATGCAGTAGAAAAAGAACATTTTATTCAAGGGATTCGTCAGCAATACGAAACTCAAGGTCATCCTTACTATGCTTCAGCTAGACTTTGGGATGATGGGGTGATTGATCCACAAGATACTCGACGCGTTTTAGGCTTGAGTATTGCGGCTACATCCCATACTCCTATTCATGAAATGAAATTTGGCGTTTTTCGGATGTAATCATGACTTGGCAAACCCTTAAAACAGAAATTAATCAAGACCAGTGCTTATGGATCACGCTCCATCGCCCCGAGGTTTATAATGCTTTGAATGAAGTGATGATCCAAGAGCTCATCACTGTCCTGGAGCACCATAACCAAAATCCCGATATTCGAGCAGTTATTTTACAGGGATCAGGCAAACTCTTTTGTTCTGGGGCTGACTTGGCTTGGATGGAACGGATGGCCCAATTTAGTTATGACGAGAATGTGGAAGATGCCCAAAAATTGGCCCGAATGATGCATTTATGGGACACCTTTCCACGCCCAACCATGGCCTTAATTCACGGAGGAGCTTACGGTGGGGCTGTGGGCTTGGCGGCGGCTGCAGATATTGCCCTTGCGCATCCCCAGGCGTTGTTTTGTTTAAGTGAGGTCAAATTAGGCCTTATTCCAGCTGTAATCAGCCCCTATGTGATTAATGCCATAGGCCAACGACAAATGCGCCGTTATGCTTTAACCGCCGAGAAGATCACAGCCCAAGAAAGTTTAACCATTGGTTTGATTCATGGCGTCAGTGATGATTTGCTCGCAGAAGCATCAAGGATCCTGGGGCATCTGTTAGCGGCAAGTCCGTCAGCTCAAGCATCTACAAAAGCACTCATTCGTCAGGTTGAGTCTCAACCTATTAATGATGAAATTCACAGTCTTACCTCCAAAGCCATTGCAACCGCCCGTGCGTCTCAGGAAGGACGAGAAGGAGTTCAAGCTTTTTTTGAAAAGCGAAACCCCATTTGGGCTCAAAGTAAGGAAACGCACGCATGAAACGTATTTTAATAGCCAACAGAGGTGAAATTGCCTGCCGTATTATGCGCACCTGTCGCAGACTCGGTATTGAAACGTTGGCCATTGCTTCTGAGGCTGATGTGCGTGCTAAACATGTCCGAGAAGCTGATCAAGTGGTGGTTATTGGGCCAGCTGAGGCAAAGGACAGTTATTTGAATCAATCTAAGATTTGTGCCATAGCCCAAGCCTATCAAGTCGATGCGGTTCATCCTGGATATGGATTTTTATCTGAAAATGCGGAATTTGCTGAAGAATTGGAGCGTGTTGGTATTCAATTCATAGGGCCCAGTGCCCAAGCCATCAGGGCCATGGGATCGAAAAGTGAGGCTAAAGCCATTGCTGAACAGGTAGGGGTCCCTGTTATCCCGGGATATCGAGGGGATGATCAATCGATCGATTGTTTGACAGAAGAGGCAAAGCGTATTGGTTTTCCGCTGCTCATCAAGGCTACGTATGGTGGGGGCGGTAAAGGCATGCGCCGGGTTGAACGTATTGACCAATTCCAGGAAGCTTTAGGCGCTTGCCAACGGGAAGCTTCAGCGGCTTTTGGTAATGATAAGGTCATGTTGGAGCGATATGTCCCTCAGCCTCGTCACATTGAGGTTCAAGTTTTTGGAGATCGACAGGGGCAGGTAATCACATTAGCTGAGCGGGATTGCTCACTGCAGCGACGCCATCAAAAGATCATTGAGGAAGCCCCAGGATTCAATTTGTCCCATGGCTTGCGCCAAAAGTTAAGTGATGCTGCCATCAAAATTGCGCGGGCTGTCGCCTATGTTGGGGCAGGAACCGTGGAATTTCTCGTGGATGGTGAAGAAAACTTTTATTTCTTGGAGATGAATACACGCCTTCAAGTTGAGCATCCCGTAACCGAGATGGTCCTGGGCTATGATTTAGTGGAATGGCAAATTCGCGTTGCCCGAGGTGAAGCTTTACCTGTAACTCAAGAACAGATTATCCCCAAGGGGCATGCCATTGAAGTCAGACTATATGCGGAAGATCCCGAAAATCAGTTTTTGCCTTCTACAGGTAAAATCACCACCTTTTGGGTGCCGGAAGGTGAAAACATACGTTTAGATTCAGGGGTAGAGACTGGGGATGAAGTGACCATCTACTATGACCCTATGATCGCTAAACTTATTGTTTGGGGGGAAAATCGCCCGTCTGCCTTATCTCAAATGTTGGATGCGCTAAATCAGATGCGTATAGAAGGGGTCACTACCAATAGTCATTTCTTAAAGCAGCTGTTAATGATGCCGGCGGTGGCTGAAGAGTGGATCGATGTCGGTTTTATAGATCGATATATGACCGAACCACAAAAGTTGGAGGTGCCTAAAGAAGTTTATGGATTAACAGCCCTATGGTTACGTCATCAACGATTACCTAAAGGTTCTTCTCCTTGGGATCTTCCTGATGATTGGCGTGGTTGTGGCTTAAGCCAAACTGAAATTAAATTTAAGGTTGAGGATGGGGTCCATAAGGTTCGTCTCTACCAGGATCAACAGAAATGGCATGTGGAGATAGCCGATTTTCACGGTATTTATGACGTCCTTCAGTCATCGCCTACAGGGTTGTTTGTTCGCTATCACAACGATATCTTTAAGGTGAATTGTCAATGTCAGGGGAACAAAATCTCCGTTAAACATGGTCACCATTCCTATTCCCTTTATCTCTTCGATAGCAAACATCTTCATGATCATGAGGCAGGGCATCAAGGCAGTTTGAGTGCACCTATGCCGGGGCGAGTGATTTCTGTCCTTGCGACAGAAGGTCAAGAGGTGGACCTTGGTACCCCTTTGTTGATCTTAGAAGCCATGAAAATGGAGCATACCATTCGCGCTCCTTACAAAGGGGTGGTGGAGTCGGTTTATTTCCATTCCGGTGATTTTGTCGAGGAGGGGGTTGAACTGGCAAAGATGAGGGCTGCTTGATATGACCATGATTCACATTGTCGAGGTTGGCCCCCGGGATGGACTGCAAAATGAAAAACGCCTATGGATGGTGGATGAACGGGTTGAACTCATCAATCGATTGTCCCGATGTGGTTTTCAAGAAATTGAAGTGGGAAGCTTTGTTTCTCCCAAGTGGGTCCCACAAATGGCGGATACAGATGCTGTCTTTGAAAAAATAGATTTCTTCCCTGGGATTCGCTATTCCGCATTGGTGCCGAATGAGAAAGGCTTAGACCAAGCCTTGAAGGTTGGGGTTAAGAACATTTCTATTTTCACCGCTGCTTCTGAAGCTTTTACCCAAAAAAACATTAATTGTTCTATTGAAGAAAGTTTTGAACGCTTTGAGTCCATCTTGGGGAGAGCAAAAACCCATGGCATCAGAGTCCGTGGATATGTTTCTTGCGTGGTCGAATGTCCTTTTTCTGGACCAGTTGCTCCTGATCAAGTCGCCAGGGTTGCCGAGAAACTTTGGAAGATGGGGTGTGCGGAAATTTCTCTGGGGGATACCATTGGTAAAGGAACGCCAGATACCATTGGATCTATGGTTTCAGCGGTAACAAATGTCACCCCGATAGAAAATCTGGCTATTCATTGCCATGATACTTATGGCCAGGCCATAGCCAATGTGCTAGCAGCACTGAAAGAAGGTATTCAGATTGTGGATTCTGCGATCTTTGGCCTGGGAGGATGCCCCTATGGTGGTGAGAATGCCAAGGGTAATGTGGCGACCGAAAAAGTTGTCTTCGAGTTGGCTCAACGCAATTATAAGACCAATATTAATTTAACAGCCCTTGAACAAGCAAAAGATTTTGTGCGTCAGAAAAATTGAAGATGGATAGGGGGGTAAACGAAAATGATACGAATCATTTATAACGACTCCCTATCGGTGTGAAACTCGCAACAGCTATGCCAGTCCATAAATTACGTGTTTCTATGAAAAACTGGGCCATTGCATGGTGGCCAATCCTCAATCCTTAAATGATTCAAATGTACAATAAAAAAACCCGGCAGGGAGCCGGTTATGTTGAAGAGTAGTTTTTGGTAAAGGAGATGACGAGAGGAACTCGTCATCAACCTTATCAAAAGAAAGTGTTAATTTAAGAATGGTGGATTTGGAGTAGTGCCAATTTTATTATGGTTCCTATCATAATGCCACCATACACTGCCATGCTTTTCATAAGTTTCTCCAGTCATGCTATCTTTATAGACAATTGGTGATTTTTTTCCACTCATCAGTGTAAATGTTCTGCCAGTGGGCACCCCATTTCTATTTTCTACATATACATGGTTATATTTGCCTATACCCGATCCATGTCCAGCATAGTTAGTGACAACTGGCTGTGTTGCTACAACTGGTGGTGTTGTGACAATTGGCTGTGTTGCTACAACTGGTGGTGTTTTGACAACTGGTGGTGTTTTGACAACTGGTCCAGGAGTACCACCCCCTGTTGTAGTTGTCATAGGTGTCGAATGCATCGGCGTTTTGGGCTTAGGTGCTCCGCCGATTGGGCCAATAATCGGAATACCTGAGTCTCCTTTACCGCCAGAGAGTAAATCCTTGGTTTTCTTAATTCCTTCGCCACTAGATTTAAGGGTTGGTTTGGGTTCGGATTTAGGAGCTTCCCTAAATTGATTCAGCCGCTCTTTAACTAACCCCATCTTAGGTTTCGTATCTGTTCTTGGGAGCATTTGGGGCTTTTCTCCCGTTGGGATCTCATATTTTTTGAGGAGCTTTTCTAATCTCTTCAGACTTTCAGATGCCTGGTTTTCTCCACTTGCTTCTTTAGACATATCCTTTAGGGCAGGTGATTGTTGGGTGCTTCCAAGGGTTTCCCAATTATCTTCATCGTCACTTTCACTAACCATACCTTCATCGTCGCTTTCACTAACCATACCTCCGTCCTCAATAATAAGGGGAACAGAGTCATGTCCAGGAAAAGGCGGAGGAGGCGGGGGTGGAAGAGGACGATCATCCATGACATTAACTTTAGGTCCTGTATCGTCTCCAGGAAAAGGCGGAGGAGGTGGGGGGGGAAGAGTACTATCCTCTACCATCCGTGGACCTGGAATAGGAGGTAGCTTACGTGTATCAGTTGACTTTCCAGGTAAGGAGGGCTTGGGTCTTAAATCCACCGTTGGTTTATTGCCGGATGGATTGGGAACATCAAACTCATCATCCCAACCTTCATCATCCCACCCCTCATCATCGCTATCTTCCATGGCAGGTCTAAATTTTTGCAATCCTTTCTCTAAAACTGCTGCAATAGATTCTGAATCGCCCCCTTTTTTAGAATCTTTATTTTCTTTTATTTTCCTGTCTAATTCTTCAGCACTAAGCTGCTTTCTCTTCTCACCTTTTTCTTGGATTTGCTCTAGTAAACTTTTAGGTTGTTTTTTCTCACCACCATCCATTGCCCAGGTATGACTGGTAGCCAATAATAAGGCTAGAGGTAAATATGTTATAAAAGACTTCTTCATCTCAATAGTCTCCATCGTTCGTTGATATGTATAATGTTAGGGTAAAATTATTAATATTTAGTTATCAGTGGGGTTTAAACTTGGATTTATTTCTTATTTTAAAGGAAATTTTTTAAATAATATATTGTTAATCTCTGTTCTTGAGATGCAAAAATACTTGGATATATTTAATGAAACTTATATATCAAAGACTAATTAACCTTAACAACCAGACTGCGATTACCTGAACGATCCCCTGGTCCAATCTTTTCACTATTGTCTAATTCGGTAGCACTTCCGGCTCTAAACATTTTTTGACGTCGGTGATCGATTTTCTCATGATTTTGGATCATTTTTTTTATTTCTAGAACGGTATAAGGATCGTTGCCCAGGCCTAAGTGAATGGAGTATTCTTGAGGTCCTTGAATTAAAATATCATAAAATATTACAGCCTTGGCTTGGCTGCATATTAAAGTCATTACCATAAAAAAGGCTTTCCCCATAAGCTGTGCCCTACCCATGAAATGTATACTTATTTCAATTATTAAGTTGAAAGATTAAATATCTCTTAAAGTCTTTAGAAAAAGGTTAAAACAAAGGATATCCAAGATATTTATTATAATTCTTATAAAATTCACGGAAAAAAATTCCGAAAAATTTAAAAAATATGGAATTTTTTGCCTAGCCTTAACTTTTTATTAAGTAGCGGCTTTCTAATCTGAGGGTAGAAGGGGAGAGTGTAATCTCCTTGCAACTTTAAGTGAGGGTGATTGATTTGTCCGGTATGGTGCAAATCTTAAAAAATCTAGGTCCACTGCGTTTGGCTGCCATTGGAGCCATTATGCTAGGGATTTTTGGATTTTTTGTCTATTTGTTAGGTCACACCTCTCAAGGCAACTTAACCTTAATGTATGCCCAGGTGGATCCCGCTGATGGGGCCAAGATTGTTGAAAAATTAGAAACTCAAGGTATCCATGTGGAAGTGCGAGGCGATGGCACACAGATTTATGTGCCAGCTGACAGAGTGGCACGCCTGCGCATGGAAATGGCTCAAGAGGGGCTTCCTTCAGGCGGAACTGTTGGGTATGAAATTTTTGATCGTAATGATCTTTTAAATTCCAGTGGTACCATGGTGGATATTAACCGTCTTAGAGCCTTGGAAGGGGAAATATCCAAGTCTATTAAATCCATTAATGGTGTGGAGCAAGCTCGCACTCACTTAGTCATTCCAAAGCGGGAACTCTTTAGTCGAGATAAAACCGAACCTTCTGCTTCTATTGTGCTTAAGATGAAGGGGGCTCAGCGCTTAAATGCCAATCAAGTCCAAGCGATCCAACATCTGGTTGCCTCTGCTGTGCCAGGATTAGCAGTGGATCACATTGCAATTGTGGATGATAAAGGAACACTGCTTGCTAAAAATCGAGATGGGGATGATCCAACTCAAGGCCTGCTGACTCAAATGGAAGCCCGTACCAGTTATGAGGCGAAAACTGCTAAAACCTTGGAAAATCTTTTAGAGAAAACCGTGGGAATGGGTAAGGTTCGGGTTGAGGTTTCCGCTGATTTAGATTTTGATCAGGTGACCATTAATGCAGAGCAATATGATCCTGAGGGGCAAGTCATTCGATCTACCTCAATTTCAAAGGATGATAATTCCTCTTCTGAAGGGGGAGCTCAAAATGTCAGCGTTCAAAACGCTTTGCCTCAAAATAATGCTCAGCCCGGTAATGCTGGTGGCAGTGGCACGCAGAGCAGACATAATGATGAAAATATTCAATATGAAATCTCACGAACTGTTAAAACCCAAAATAAGGGTGTGGGATCCGTTAATCGATTGTCCATTGCTGTTCTTGTGGATGGAAGTTACACCAAGGATGCCAATGGCAAAACCACCTATACACCGAGGTCTAAAGAAGAATTAGAGCAAATCAAGCTTTTGGTTAAAACTGCCTCAGGGATTAAGACTGATCGAGGGGACACCTTGGAAGTAATCAATATGAAGTTCGCTGATAGTCCAGAATCTTCCTTGGAAGAACCGAGCAAAGGTGAACCAAGCTGGCTACCTAAGATGGATTTGACCAGGATTATCGAACTGGGCGTTTTGTCGGTGGTAGGTATCTTGATTTTGCTGATGATTGTTCGACCTTTGATGCTGCGTATGGTTGAAGTCTCTGGTGTTGCTGAAGGGGACGCTGAGGCTGCAGCCATGTTAGCTCTTGCTCAAGGGCAAAATGCATCCTTCATGAGCTTGCCAACCACATCAGGCGCTGTTTCATTGGCGGAAAATGAACAGTATTCACCGGATTCTGGTGATGACATGCTCATCAATCTAGAAAACGTAGAAGGGCGCGTTAAAGCCTCTTCTGTCAAGAAAATTGCAGAAATTATCGATAAACATCCTGAAGAAGCAGTGACGATTTTACGGAACTGGATGTATGAGGAACCATGGAAGCTAGAAAAGATTACATAAGCTTAAGCGGAACAGAAAGAGTTGCTGTGATGATGCTCTCTTTATCCGAAGAGCAAGTGTCTAAACTCTTTACCCTAATGGATGAGTCGGAAATCAAGGAAATTGCCTTAACCATGTCAAATCTAGGGAAAGTCTCTTCCAATGTTGTAGAAATTATGTTTACCGATTTTGTGGAACAAATCTCCTCAACTGGCTCTTTAATCGGTTCCTTTGAAAGTACCAAACGGTTGTTATCCAAGGCTCTGCCTCAGGAAAAAGTCGACAACATTATGGAAGAGATTAGTGGGCCTGCAGGACGCACCATGTGGGATAAGCTCAGCAATATTAATGAAGAATTGCTCGCTAACTATTTGAGAAATGAATATCCCCAAACTGTTTCTGTGGTTCTATCACGTATACGTCCTGAACACTCAGCCAAAGTTTTAACTCTTCTGCCCGAAAGCTTAGCCATGGAAGTGGTGATGCGTATGCTGAGGATGGAAAATGTGCGTAAAGAAATTCTGGATGATATTGAACGCACCTTGCGTACCGAATTCATGAGCAATATTGCCAAATCATCACGGCGAGATTCTTATGAAATGGTGGCTGAAATCTTCAACTTTCTGGACCGTTCCAATGAAGCGAAATTTATTGGCGCTCTGGAAGAAAGGAATTTGGAGGCAGCTGAGCGGATTAAAAATCTCATGTTTACCTTTGAAGACATGGTCAAAATTGATTCTACTGGCATCCAAACCCTTATTCGTGTGGTGGATAAGAATAAAATGGCTTTGGCTCTTAAAGGTGCTTCTGAAAAAGTTAAAGATCTCTTCTTCGGCAATATGTCAGAGCGTGCTGGTAAGTTGATGAAAGAGGATATGGAAGCCATGGGTATGGTTCGCGTTCGAGATGTGGATGAAGCCCAGGCCTACATTGTGACTACGGCTAAAGATCTCGCCAATAAGGGTGAAATCATGATTCGTAATGCCGGTGATAATGGCGATGAATTGATAGGATAACCCCATGAAAGCTCCTGTTCGTTACATTTTTGATCGGTCTTTTGATGAAGTGGAAGTCAAAGAGGAAGTGGTGGAGGAAATTGTCCCGACCTTCAGTGAGGATGAACTGAATGCAGCCAAAGAAATAGCGTTTCAGGAAGGGGTTGTGGAAGGTCGACGCCTGCATGCACAAGAAGTAGAGACACGCTTACTAGAGTCCATGTCCCAGTGGCAACAACGGTTGGAGGAATTCATGGCCCAAGAGCATCTGAAAAATCTGAAGCTTCAACAAGAAGCAGCGATTCTTGCTCATCGCATTGCCGAGAAAATTTGCCGTCAGGTTGTTTATCACCACGCTGCCGAAGTGGTCGAGGAAACTTTTCAAGAAGCCACTTCATTTATGCTTGAACCAGGACAGGTGTCTATACAAATTCACCCGGACTTAGTCGAGCCTGTTAAACAACGCATACAAGCTATGATCGATAAGGGGGAGATAGAAATTCATCTAGATCCTGCATTAGAAATCGGTGATTGCCAACTCTCATGGTCTGGGGGCGGTGTGGAATTTAAGCTGAATGAAACCTTAGAAAAAATAGATTCATATATCAGAGCGTACACGGAGGATCACGGTCATGGACAATAATGAACAAGATAACATCAACCAAGAAAATACCCCTGAAAATAATCAAGAGACTCCTCCTGAGGCTAGATCCGGAAATGCTCAAGGCAATCCTGGAGAAAATAACGAAAGTTCTGGGTTGGGCTTAAGCGAATTTGGGGAACCTGAAAATGCATCCCACCATGATGACGAATTTAGATCTTTTGATGGCGGTGGGTATGGTAATGGCGGTCATCCAGGTGAGATGAATGCGGTTTATAATGTGCCCGTTCAAGTCTCCGCTGTTTTAGGAAAAGCAGTGATGCCTGTAAGCCAACTCTTAAAACTCGGCCGAGGGGCTGTGGTGGAGTTAGATCGACGGGTGGGAGAGGCCATTGAAATTTACGTTAACAATCGTCTGATTGCCCGTGGCGAAGTGGTGGTTGTGGATGATCGGTTGGGCATTACCATGACTGAAATTATTAAAGCAGAACGTTAATCAAGCACAAATAGACATGAGAAAGAGGATAAGATGATGCGTGTGTTAATCGTGGGATCCATGAATGGCCAAGTGACCACTGCCGCACAAATTGCCATTAGCCGAGGGGCTCATGTCGCACAAGTGGATAATATCGATCAAGCTCTAGAGATGTTAAGATCTGGGCGGGGTGCTGATGTATTATTTGTGGATTTGCGTTGTCCTATAGCTCAATTGATTAAGAATCTTGCTTTAGAAAGAATTAATATTCCTGTGATTGCTTGTGGGATAGAAGCAGATCCACAAGCAGCAGCAACAGCCATTAAAGCAGGAGCCAAGGAGTTTATGCCCTTACCTCCAGACCCTGAGCTCATTGCTGCTATCCTCCAAGCAATCACCCAGGCGGACAAATGCTTAATTGTCCAAGATCCCACAATGGAACGTTGGGTTCACATGGCGGAAAAAATTGCCCCAAGCGAAGCCAGTGTTCTTATTACAGGTGAATCAGGTACCGGTAAGGAGGTAATTGCACGACACATTCATCAACGATCTCGCCGTTCACAAAAGCCGTTTATCTCTGTTAACTGTGCAGCCATTCCAGAAAATCTGTTGGAATCTGAATTGTTTGGTCATGAAAAAGGGGCTTTTACGGGAGCGGTTGCGCGACGTATCGGTAAGTTTGAAGAGGCCTCAGGTGGTACGCTCCTTTTGGATGAAATCAGCGAAATGCATCCCCGGTTGCAGGCTAAATTGCTTCGAGCCATTCAAGAGCGTGTGATTGATCGCGTTGGCGGTACCCAACCTGTTAAAGTTGATATTCGTATCATTGCTACTTCAAATCGTGATTTGCTCAAATCTACAAAGACTGGAGATTTTCGAGAAGATTTGTATTACCGATTAAATGTGGTCAATATTCAACTCCCCCCTTTAAGAGATCGCCCAAAAGATATTTTGGCTTTGTCCAAGTATTTCATCAAAAAATACACGGAATTGAATCATCTCCCTCTAAAACTTTTGACTGAAAAGGCGATCCAAGCTATGGAAAACTACCCCTGGCCAGGTAATGTGCGTGAGCTAGAAAACACCATTCACCGAGCTGTTCTGTTATCAAGTGGTGAAAAGATAGATGTGGATGATGTTTTTGATGGCACCACAGCTCAGCCAGCTCAAGGTAAAATTGCCACCACTCTTGATCGTCAACTTCTGATCGGTAAAACTGTGGCAGCTGCTGAAAAAGAGTTGATTCTAGCGACCCTGGATCATTGCTATGGTAACAGGACCCACGCTGCTCATATCTTGGGAATTTCCATAAGAACTTTAAGGAATAAGCTTAAAGAGTATTCTCATGAGGACGATGAAACGACCAAAACAGCTACTTTTGGAAGGTAGGCCATCGTGACTCCAGTTTTAACGAACAATCCCTTAAATGGCTTTAATCTGAATGCCTTTTCTCAGCGCACAGATATTATGTTTGCGCTTGGATTGATTGCGGTTCTGGTCCTCCTTATTATGCCGGTACCTGCTATTCTTTTAGATTTATTGTTTGCAGGGTCTATCACATTTTCGGTATTGATCCTCCTAACATCATTATTTATTGAAAAACCTTTAGAATTTTCTTCCTTCCCAACTGTTCTTTTAGTCTCCACCATGGTTCGTATGGCTTTAGATGTGGCTTCCACGCGCCTAATTTTGTCCCATGGACATGAAGGTCCCCATTCAGCAGGCCGAGTGATTCAAGCCTTCGGGAATTTGATTATGGGGGGCAACTTTATCATTGGACTTATTGTTTTTGCGATCTTACTCATCATTAACTTTGTGGTTATTACCAAGGGTTCTGGTCGTATTGCTGAAGTATCAGCCCGATTTAGCTTAGATGCGATGCCGGGTAAGCAAATGGCGGTGGATGCAGATTTGAGTGCTGGTTTGATTGATGAAGCAGAAGCACGCAAAAGGCGTAAATTGTTAGAAGAAGAAAGTAATTTTTTTGGTGCCATGGATGGTGCGGCCAAGTTTGTTCGTGGTGATGCCATTGCATCCTTGCTCATCACATTTATTAACATTATTGGCGGTATTATTATAGGCGTGGCTCAAATGGGGTTGAGCTTTATGGATGCCTTGCACTCTTATACTGTCTTGACGGTGGGTGACGGTTTGGTGTCTCAAGTTCCAGCCCTAATTGTTTCAACGGGCGCTGGTATGTTAGTCTCTAAAGCGGGCGCTGAAGGAACAGCTGAGCAAGCTTTAGTTCGTCAGATGAGTGCGTATCCAACTGCATTGGGGTTGAGTTCATTCTTAACGGGCACTATTGCCTTACTTCCGGGTATTCCGATCTTGCCCTTTTTTCTTTTGGCTGCTGGCACTGGGGTTGCTGCGTGGCGTATTACTCAAGCGCAAGAAAAGGCTAAGAAGGCAGAGCAACAAGAACAATTGGTTCATGCCACAAGCCAAGAACAAACCAGTGAAGAATCACCTACTCAAGCGGCGTCAATTGACCATTTGCGTATTGAGATGGGGTTTGGTCTGTTAGCTTTGCTCAATACTGAGCAAGGTAAAAAATTAACTGATCAAATCAAAAACTTACGCAAGCAAATGGTTCAAGAAATTGGCTTTGTTTTACCCTCTGTGCGCATTCAGGATAATGTTCAGCTTCCAGGCAATACGTACGTGATTCGTGTTAAAGAATTAGAAGCGGGAAGAGGGGAGTTAAAAGCAGATATGTTGCTGGTGATGGATCCTCGCGGTGAAGAAATTAACGTGGAAGGTGAGACCACCGTTGAGCCAACATTTGGCTTACCTGCTAAGTGGGTTGTCCCACCTTTAAGAGATCGAGCTGAAAAGTATGGTTATACGGTCGTTGATGCCTCTACTGTGCTTACCACCCATCTAACAGAAGTTGTGAAAGACTATTTGTCTGATTTGTTAACTTATGCAGACACTCAAAAAATGTTAGATGATTTACCCGATAGCTATAAGAAGCTTTTAAATGACTTGGTTCCAACACAAATTACCATTGGTGGTATTCAAAGAGTTTTGCAAAATTTAGTTCAAGAACGGGTATCTATTCGAGATTTGCCTTTAATTTTAGAAGCCATATCAGAGGCTTGTGGATTCTCTCGCAATCTGGGTCTGATCACTGAGCATGTTCGTCAGCGTCTCAGCCGCCAAATTAGTTTTAGTCACGCTGATGATAAAAATATCCTTCATATCATTACTCTTTCTCCTCAATGGGAGCAACAGATGCATGGGGCCCTGGTCGGAGAGGGGGATGTAAAACAATTAGCTCTTGCACCCAGTCAAGTTCAAGATTTTGTGAATGATTTTCAAAAAACATTTGATCATCTAACCATGACTGGTGAAGCTCCCATCTTGGTGACCAGTACCCCTTTGCGGCCTTATGTCCGCTCTATTGTGGAAAGGGTGCGTCCTTCAGCTATTGTCATGGCTCAAAGTGAAATCCATCCTAAAATAAAATTAAGGAATCTTGGGCAGGTATAAGGCCTGCTCCCAAGATTTCTCATAGTTTGGTTATGAGCAGTAAAGGATGAGAAAATTTCAAACGTTGGCGATTTAGCCTATCTATCCCTGCCTTCCAAAGTCTCTTCTAACCATCGTTTGTGACGACGTTCATCCTCCAGGCCCCGTCTTAGAATTTTTTCGGTATCGGGATGTTTATCTTCTCGATGATAAATTCTTTCATAAGCCGTATTCGTATCAACTTCATTACTATTAATAGCCCGTAAAATCGTTTCATCGCCAATTAAATCGGCCATCACGACTTTACCCTTGGTAACCCACTGTTTAGTGCTTGGTCCTGTAGGAGGTTGTTTTCCATGATGGGTTAGAATTTCTGATAATTCCTCCACATGGCGTTGATGATCTTCTTTAAACTCAATGAGTTTGTTTTTGTAATCTCGATTGACGATACGGTTAATGGCTGCGTCATAAGCCTCTACGGCATCATAATCAAGTTCTATCAAGTCACTTAGAGCATCTAAAAACTCTGCTTGGGTACCTGTGAATGTCACCATGGTTGTCCCCCCTTGTTAAATAGGTTGCCTATCATCCAAGACCATAACGTATGTAATCTTGGGAGGGGAATAGCTAAAAAAGCATAGCAATTCTACTTGAGAAATAGCTTTATGCTGTGTCTAAATTACATATTTATGACTATATCCTGTAGTTAAGGATGAACAGACCCTGTAGGAGGAGGTGGGTATCCCTGTGGGGCGTACCTGTTTTGTGCAGAAGGTGCGGTGCGCGATGGTGACGTATAAGGCTGGGGGGCTGGATAAGTAGGAGGAGGATATGCAACTGGAGCTGCAGGCCTTTGAGGTAATGGAGGCTGTTGAAAACTAGGACGAGGGGCGAAAGGAGAGGCCGCTCCAGGCGTGGGGGCTGGGGCTGCAAATCTTTGCGGCCCTCGAACACCTGCGATCAGGGGGGTAGCCACGCGATTAATGCCCTGTTGTCCCATGGAGGCAAAACGATTTTGCGCCTGTTGAGCGAAGGGTTGTAAGGGAGCTGGTACATGTTGGGTAATAACACCACCTAAGGCACCACCGCCCATTTTAGCTTCCAATTTAACAGCTTCATCGCGTATCAATTTACCAGCAATTCGTCCCGCAAGGCCTGTGGCGGCACCAGCTGCAGCGCCAGGCCCACTGCTAAGCGTTGCCCAAGAATGGTGTGTTTGCTTTGAATTGGTGCCTAATGTTGCCACGGCAGCTAAAAAACCAATAACAAAAAATAAGGTCCCAAGGACCATAAGTCCAAACACCAAACCGGCTAACGACATCTTGTTCATGGTAAATGATAACTCCTCTAGCAACCAGGTCGTCTTTTGGATCTTTTTTGATGGTTGCTTTTTTTTAACGATGGATTCACTCGGAAAATTTGATGGGGCCTTAGGAGACTTAAGGGTCTCACCTAAAGGCGTATTTGTAAGAAATGAAGGGGGGGCGTCTTGACTAACCTGTGATTTGACAAGTTCAAGTTTGTGATTTCTCAACCCATGTAAATAAGCAATATCCGAATCTAGTGATCGGTTCTGTACCTCTAGTAATGAGTTTTTCTTTGCACGAAAAATCACGATTTATCAAACAATTGATATGACCTTTAAAAATAATATGACATTAAAATATAAAAATTTTAACTGTTTTTTAATTAAATAAACTCGTTTTTTGTTAATTTTTAATTAATTTTTTTCTAAGCCTTGCTCATCTAAATTTTAATATTCAAACTAAATGATGTATTTGAGATTAACCTTAATGGAGAAAGACATGACAAAGCTATTAGCTTTATTGATGAGCACAGCCTTTGCTGGAGCCGTAGTTGCTTCAGAACCAGCTACAACAGGTCCTGCAACCCCCCCTGCACCATCTGCTGATATGATGCACAAAGATAAACAACCTATGGGCGCACCCACAGGAACAGATATGGGCGCAATGGGTGGTACTGCAAAACCAGCTGATGACCACAATAAAGATGGTAAACACCATGACCACAGTCATCACCATCATCATCACAAGCATGGTCATAAACATCAACATGATCACAAGCATGGCCACCATCACCATCACAAACAAGATCAAATGCCAGGGACACCTGCCCATCCTGACATGATGAAAAAAGATAACGCTATGCCAGCGATGCCAAATTCAGGTGATAAAAAAATGTCAGGAAATACAGGCGCTTGGGATTCTCAAAATAAGACCGCAGAAGCTGTTAAGCCAACCACCTATACCACCCACACAACGAAGAGCTGGGGTGAGGACTGGTGGAGCAAAGAATACCGCGATCAAGGAAAATCAGGTATTGCTTCAGCAACCCCTGGATCCCCTAATGGTGAGATGTCTAAATAAGATCTCCAGACGTAAAAAAAACCGGGAATCTCCCGGTTTTTTTATTTCTACGTTCCCTGTTGAAAGTTAGCCCTGCTGGCAATTTTTACAAGCAATCACAAAAATTGCATCCATAGTGGCCAGTGGCTCTGCTTTACTGTTGGGATTTTCAGCATTCTCTTTGTAAATTAGAGCATCTTTCTCTAAAAAGTGTTTCCAAACATTTTGTTTCTTGGATTTTAATTCTGAGAGTTTCTTGCTGATCTTGGCAATATATCTTTCTTGCTTTTCGGTCATCCTATTTTTATTTGCCAACCTTTTAACGTAAGCCTCGTGCTCACGATAATTTAGAGGGCTAAGAATCTCTGAGATATAAGGGTTGAGCGATCCATAACCAATATATAAAACTTTAAATCCTTGTCTCTCTAACTCTCTTTTCATGATAGAAGCGTGAATCGGATGACCATAATCAGGCATTTTATGTCCGCCAAACATAGGTACAGCTGTGTTGCCGCGTTCTTGACTCTTGGCCTCCTTATAATCTTGATTAAAATAACCTGGCCATTCTAGCTTTTGGGTAAGTTTTTCGTCAGCATCAATCATATTCCAAGCATAGGGCAGAGCATAAGGCGTTAAGGCTTGAAAATAAAAAATACCATTGTCAGAAAGAAGGGCGTTTATTTTTTCTAGCCCATCGCGAAGTTCTGGACCTGTCAAATAGTGGGCAACGTGACTCATGTATACAAGGTCAAAGGGGGCGCCTGGAATGCTTCTGATATTTAATTGATCAGGGAATTTTCCAGGCACAACGGTTAATCGATCTTTCAACTCACCATGAGTGTTGGTGATTAAGTGCTCTAAATCACTTTTGCTTAAATCAAACGCTGTAACTTTTGCGCCCAAAGATAACATTTTAAATGTCTCAATTCCTCGAGCAGGACCGATTTCCAGAATTGACATAGGAGAGGATCGCTTTCCTTGTTCCTGGTCATACTTAGAGGCGATAGAGTCCAGCAGAATATTAGTCAGCACATTAGGATGAAAGACTAGGTTGCCTAAATGACTGCTGGCATCACCTATTAGGATGTCTTTTGTGAAGATTTTCTTTTTAAGCTGAATGAGCTTAGGTAAATCAGTTGGTTCAATCGTACACTGATATTGACTACCTGCATAAGAAATAGATAAAGACAAACTCTGGTCTGCGTGTCTTAGTTTTTTTGGGGTTATCTGGGCTAATTGATTGTATAACTTTGTGACCAATTCATTGTAATAGTACTCATGTTGTTCAAAATCTGCTAGGGTCACAAGCTGATCGTTAACATCTGAGAAATGTTTTACACGGCAATTTTTAAAGAGTTGATCAGGCTTTGGATATTTCTCCCGAAGTTTTGCTGCAAGGGTAAAGACTTTGTTGCTCTTACTTTCTTGTTCCTGAGTATAAACCTCTCTAATAGGTCCTAATGAATGCGTTAAGCGGTATTCTTGAGTTTTCTCAAGGGGAAGCATGCAAGTATATTCCTGCTGATCTAAACTAAAACTTACTTCATATTCTCCCCGAAAGACTTCTAATTTGTTTGAGATTATAGATTGGTGAATTTTTTCAAGAACAGATTTTTTTAAGCTTGAATCAAGATCTGAAAGAGAAAATTTCTCTGCTTTTCCACCATTAGTTATTTGGCATGAAGGATTCATCTGTTCAATCTTCATCAAGTGATAAGGGAGAAATTGAGAACTAGCGATCTGTGTTGAACCGAGTGCATTATCCACTTGTTCAAGATCAATCATGCAGTAAATGGGGGATTGATCGCGTTGTTTTGATCTTATTTGAACCGTTTTTATAGGATTAGAGTCGATTTTTTGGTCTTGTAGATACATACCGTAAAGTTGTTTAGAACGGTTTAAAGCCTCCTTTTGTACGTGCTGAGGGTATGAATCAAGTTTTAGTTGTGTTCCGGCATAACCCACCTTGGTATTAGAACATAAAATCAAATCTCTCATAACATTTATGAGCGGGTCATTATTGTTATCCTGTCCCCCATTATTGTTATTGTCTTCTGCCTGCTGCGGACTGGTTTGGTTAAAATAATTTACAATCGACGGTCTTTTTTTCTTCTCCATGGCATAACTGTCTATGTGGGAGGTGAAAATTAAGGGAAGAAAGAAAACAATAACTCTTTTCATGATAAGCCAGCCTTAAAAAAAAGATTATCGATAATTTACCCAGAAAAGGTTTAAGAACCCGTTAAAAACATAAACCATTTCTTGTCTGGGAAATCTTTTTCTTGTCTGGGAAATCTTTAAGTATGGTGGGCTCTTAATCATCTTGCAGAATACACCTTGCCCGACATAGGGCTAAGTTATAAGGCTATGTCAAGTCAGATATGGCGTATAAAATATAGAACTGTTAGTGAGGGGTGTAGAGCTAAAAGGTTAAGCCAGAGAACAAACATATTTCCCTGGCTTTTTGAGAGTAAAAAAGGATCTCTACCTATACAGACTTAAGAATATATTCTGTTGGGTGATGGGTGCGAATGAATTCAGCAAGAGCTTGAATTACGCGCTCAACTGTTGCCCCTGTAGGTTCATCAAAGGTATCAACAGTCACGTCTGCTTGAGAGTAAACAGGATAACGCTCATCAATAAGTTGCTCTAAAACACTTCTGTGATTTGTTGCATCTTCTAAAAGAGGTCGATCAGTGCGACGAGAAACCCGGGCAACCAGAGTATCTAAGTCGGCTTTTAACCAAACAGAAATCGCTTTCTGTTTTAGAACTGTTCTTGTTTGATCGTTCATAAAAGATCCCCCACCAGTTGCAAGAACATGAACTGGTTGATCTAAGAGTCTATTTATAACGCGAAATTCGCCTGATCGGAATGCTTCTTCCCCGTAAATATTAAAGATCTCTTTAATAGGGCACCCTGCAGCCACTTCTACTTCATGATCAGAGTCAAAGAAATCTACTTCAAGGCGTTTGGCTAACCGACGCCCAATGCTTGTTTTTCCCGCTCCCATTAACCCAACCAAGACAATCGTCTTAGGCGGGCGAAAACTTAGGAGAGGATTAATTGTTCGAACTATTGCTTCTTGTGTCATCGCTAATCATTAAAAAATAAAATATTGTAAACTAAATTAAGTGAATCATAACACAAAATTACACACTTTCGAGTACTTTTGCGCGGTGCCGCCATGTTAACATAAAACAACCAGCACCCAGCATAGCAGAAATGATGAAGAATATAAAGCCTCCATCCCATCCGTATTGATCGGCTATCCAACCAACACAAACGCCGCTTAATGCACTGCCGATATAACCAAAAGTTCCGGTAAGACCAACAGCCATACCAACGGCTTTCTTAGAGGCAAAGTCAGCAGCGGCAACGCCTACAAGAACCTGTGGGCCATAAACAAGGAAGCCTACGGCTGTCATCGCTAAGGCATTTAGCCCATCATAACCAGCAGGAACAAACCAAAAATAAATCAGGCAAAAGATCATTGCCACCATGTAAAGGAAACTCACAGGGCCTCGTCTGCCTGCAAATAACTTGTCGGATATCCAACCTGCGGCAACACCGCCCACCATTCCGGCTACTTCAAAGGCGGCTACTTGCCATCCTGAAGAGGCAAGAGAAGCGCCTTTTAATTCCTTTAGGAAGGTTGGCGCCCAGTTAAAAACGCCCATACGTACAATATACAAGAACATATTGCCTAAGCAAACATACCATAAGAGTTTGTTGCAAAAAATTCTTCGCAGCAACTCTTTTGTTGGTAAATTTTCCTCTTCAATGTGCTTTTCGGTTTTGACGAGGTTTAAATGTTCCTCAATGGACGGTAGCCCTAAGGATTGTGGTGTATCTCTTAAGCGGTTAAATAAAAGAACTGCGGCAGCGATTGCAATCAAAGAGGGGATAAAGAAAGCTGAACGCCACCCATAATTTTGAATCAAATAACCTGCCAAAACGGCAATGATAGCCCCTCCGATTTGGTGGGATAAGTTGGTAATGCCCCACTTAGTGCCCAGTTCTCGAGGTCCAAACCAATGGGTTAAAAGGCGAGAGACGGGAGGCCAGCCCATGGATTGAAACCAAGCATTAAAAGCCCATACAGAGCCAAAGAATATCATACCTGATCCCCAGCCCATTACAAGACTAGTCAAAGCTGATCCAAGAAGTCCCAAGCTCATAAAATACCGGGCGTTGGATCGATCACTGAAATAGCCGTTAAGAAATTTTCCAACTCCATAAATTATGGACCAAATGGTAATCACTAAGCCCAGTTGAGTTTTGGTATAGCCAAGATCTGCTGAAATGGCTGGAATAGCCATGGCAAAATTCTGTCTAACTAAGTAGAAGGCGGCGTAACCAAACGCCATGGAATAGAGAATACGTATCTGCCAATATTTATAAGCATTTATATTTGATGTGTTCGCCTGCGCGGGATTATCAAAATTATCTACAACATCGTCACATACTGCAGCTTGGTTTAACTGAGTCATGTAGCATCCCTAGTTAGAGGTTGTTTCCAAAGAAGCTCTTCATTCTTTGGTTTAAGGAATCAATGAATAACGTTCCCAAATTTCTTTTGAAAGTAGCTTCCATTCTGTTGAAGTTATACAAACTTAATTTTAGAGCAAAGAAAAAAATTACAATAACAAAATATATGTAACCATAGAAGGTTAAGAATGAAAGGGGGCAAAGGAGCAAAAAAACGCATGAGGTATTATGATACCGCACTAAAAAAATCAATTAATCCAAGGTTTTTGTTGACATGAGTGCGCAAAATAGTTAAAAAATGTTATCTAATAATAAACTCATTAAGGTTACGATATAATGAAAACTTTATCGATAAAGCCAGCTGAGGTGCAAAAAAAGTGGGTGCTGATTGATGCTCAAGATTTGATTCTTGGCCGTCTTGCAGTCATCGTTGCTAATCATTTGCGTGGTAAGCACAAGGCTTCTTTTACTCCTCATGTTGATTGTGGGGACAATGTTATTGTCATTAATGCTGAAAAAGTTCACTTGACAGGTAACAAGCTACAAGACAAAAAATTCTACTGGCATACAGGGTATCCAGGCGGTATTAAGGAAAGAACCATAGGTCAAATCATTTCTGGCAAGCATCCAGAACGTGTGATTAAGAAAGCCGTGGAACGGATGATTCCACGCGGACCTCTTGGTCGCCAAATCATGAGCAATCTTAAGGTTTATGCAGGCGAAAGCCATCCCCATGCTGCTCAAAATCCACAAGTGTTGGATGTAGCGTCCTTAAACCGTAAAAACAAGAGGAGTGCATAACCATGGCACGTACAAAAGTTGGTTTAGAAGACCTCAAAGCTGCAGTAACTGAAGGAAAAGCTCCTGCAGAACAAGTCAAGATCGTTCATGAAAGAAAAGTGGATGCTCAAGGGCGCTCTTATGCCACAGGTAAGCGTAAAAACGCCATTGCTCGTGTGTGGATTAAACCCGGAAATGGTAAGATTGTTGTCAATGGTCGTACTGGTGAGCAATATTTTGCACGTCCTGTTTTGCAAATGTTGATCAATCAACCTTTCCAAGCGGCCAATCGTTCTGGACAATACGATGTCTGGTGCACAGTTGCTGGTGGAGGACTTTCTGGTCAAGCAGGCGCTCTGCGTCATGGTATCAGTCGCGCTTTGACTTTCTTTGAGCCTGAATTGCGTGGCGTTTTGAAGCAAGGTGGGTTCTTAACCCGTGATAGTCGTGTGGTTGAACGCAAGAAGTACGGTCTTGCAAAAGCTCGCCGTCGCTTCCAATTCTCCAAGCGCTAATCTTATTCATCCTTTCTGTTATTATCAGAGGCACCTTCGGGTGCCTTTTTTTAAGTTTATCGTCTCTTTCTACAATTTCCTTCAAAATTAACGGATGTTTAACGGAACTTCGCTAGTATTTTCCTATCAACACAGGACAGTAAGGATGAGTGAGATGATCAGGAAGATCGGTTTAGTTTCAGCCGCTGCCATTATTTCCTTTTGGCATGGGGCTTATGGGGAGCCAACAGCTCCTGAAAGTGGTTCACAACCAATAGTTGATGGGTGTGAAGTTACTTCTCATCATTGTATTCAAGACAGTACCTTGTTTGATGTAACTGATGATTCTATGGATAAAGATCCATCAAGCTCATCTTCACAATTTTTGCCCGGTGAATGGACACCTTCCTTCTCAGGCGCACGAGACTCCAATAAAGGAATGTTCCGTGAAGACCCTCGTGATAATTTTGCTGAAGGATCTTTGAGGGGTGGTGGGATTGATCCAGCATTTCCTGGCGGCGGTGGTAGTACGCCTACGTCTCTTGGTACTGTAGACTCTTATAGATACTAGAATTGAATTGATTCTTGACGTCAAAGATTTCCCCTCTTGAGTAGAATAGAGGAGAAATCTTGAATTTTTAGATTTTTTCTACCTAAAATTGATAGGCAATTAATTAACAAGGATTCTAACGAATAAGTGCAAAAGGTAGGTGATCATACTTTTTAAATTCATCCGGTTTAAATTTTTGTGCAAAATGATTTGAGGTTAAAAAATTCAACTGTTTATTCAAGGTCAATACTGCATTACGTACTTTATCAATATATGAAATATTTGTTTGATTGAAGTTTCCAAATACATTTTCGTGTATGATGCTGACACAATTTAATTTGAGTTTACTGTCAACAAGTATAGATAATTCCGCTAATTCATAATCACCCAGTTCACCTTCTTTTAATAAATTCGTAAATATTTGAGCCCTTATTTGTTGTCTATCTCTAATGTGCAAAGACTGGATAAGGGTATCTTTGATATGTTTAACTTCTTCATGAAGGGTTCTTCCCTGATGGAGATCTTTTAAGCTACGTTTATCTTTACCGGGATTAGGTTTGTCGTAGTAATCGGGATTGTTAGTAAAGATTTCGCCTTTAAGACTATCTGGATTAGTAATGTTAAGTTCTTTTTTAGCAATTTCGATAAGCTTTTGAAGGTTATTAGAATAATGTTTATGAAAAACGATTGTCTTTCCTTGTTCTTCATTTCTCAAAGCTATTACAAGGCATGGAGACAAAATCCCAACAAGCGCTTTGTTTGGCTTATCATCTTCAAGAACAGTGTAAAAGCGTTCATGCACAAAGGTAATGTTTTCTTTGTCTTGAGGGGATAGGTGTGCGTAATCAAAGGGTAACCTGACGGTTTTCTTTCCTTGACCTGGTACGAGCTCTAAACTAACGTCAACTGCCTGTACAAAGTTAGATCCAATTAAATAAAATAAAAAAATCAATATCGTTTTATACATTTCTGATTATTCCGGGTTATAATTTAAATCTTAAAAATAGAAAAATGTATTAAAAAAACTTTCAAATTAACGATCTGTCTTATTCAATACATTTCTAGGGAATAGTACTGTTTAGTTTTTAAATTTCAATGAAATAAATCGAAGATTACCCCTCTTGGCAAGAAGTAACATTAATTTTTAGTGTAATTTATTCTTGATCGAGAATGTTTTCTAAATCTTAGATTCCAAACCCTAGGATTCTTATTTGCAAAATACCTGGGTTTGGCTAAGAGGCAAAAAGAGAAATATTTATTTAGGTGGGGCAGCCTCTGACTGGCTTTGATCTGATGGAGCGGTTTGTGTATTTTGATTACCTAACAAAGGTTGGCTTTCAATCATGGGTGTTTTCTCTGGTAATGGTGGTTGAAGGGGCTGAATCGATTCCATGGGTTGAGTTTGACTTGGTTGGCTTGAATGAGTGGTTTGTTCATTTTGATTAAAGGCATCTGGTTGAGCAGGCATACCTGGTATCATTGATTCAGGCGTTGTGGGTTGAGCAGGCATACCTGGTATCATTGATTCAGGCGTTGTGGGTTGAGCAGGCACACCCGGCATCATTGGCAGAGTTGGATTAGGCTGAGTTGACGGGGTGCTTTGGCCATTATTTGAAGGTTGAGTGGGAGGAATAAGAGACATAATTTCGGCTAAAGATTTGCCATTAATGGATCCTTGGCCAGTAGCCATATTATAATTTCCTTTAAAGCTTATTATGGATTGGTCGGGGGCAGCAGAAGCCAGCTGACTAACGAAGTGATCGATGGTCATGATCATAACTTTCATGGAAGCAACTACGGCCATTAACCCTTCTATGGTCTGACCTTTTTGGATCAGTCGATCTAGATAGGCCGAAATGTCATCTCTTATTCCTTTGTAATTTTTTAGTTCAAGGGATCCATTAATTTCAGGTAAGGTACTTTGAGCAGAAAGGTCGATATGAGAATTTTTATTGGCGACTAGTAACTTTAAGTCTTTGAGTTCTGGCCCATTCTTTAAGGACATATCTATCAGAAAATTAATTTTGATAGGACTTAATGTAGCAACATCAGGTACCATTTCTATCATGTCTTGTTCTGAGATGGTGATGGACGGTTGGGTTTCCTTTAAACTTTGGATGATCATTTGAGCGATAAATGTTCTCAAAGCATCGGTGGCAGACATATCGCTTGTTAAGCTAACCTTACCACTTGCTTCCGACTTTTTGTAATCTAAGTAATAACCTGTGGTTGCTTTGCCCATGAATGAATCGCTCTCCGAATCTATATCTATTTTCATGGATGGAATAACAGGAATGACTTGATCTGCACTGGGTAAGGAACCACCCTTTATAAGATCAATAAATGGAGCCATTTCTCCTTTAGGTGCGGTAAATTTTAAATGCGTTTTTGTGTTCATGGGTTGATTTATCGATAAACCAAAATATCCATCGAGCTGAGCAAGGACTTTGGCATCATTGGTATAGGAACTTATAATTTCTTTTAAGATCGCTATAAACTCATCATGAATGACATAATTCTTATATTGATCTTGAATATGTAATAAATAATCTTGGGCGTGATCCTCAGTCATGACGTTTACATCCGCCTTATGTTCAAGGCTGTCAAGCGATAGGATTTCCTTGTTGTTTGATGTGTTGATATATTTTAATTTAGCGTAAGAAGCTTCCCATCTTTTGATCAAGCTCACAATCGCCAACCATTGGCTATCTTTTAGATTAGGATGATCATGAAAACTCAGGTTGATGATGGGGGTTTTTCCTTCAACTACAGGACGTATGGACGTCTTTTTATCTCCATGATGGATGATATATTCATTGGATGTATTGTTCGTCTCTTTGCCATATATCGATAGAGTCTTGGTAAAAGGATTATAAAAGAAGGAATTTTGGGCCTTAAAATCTACTCGAAAAGGCTTCATCTGGCTGGCATCTTGGGCGGCAGTACCGATTGATACATCGGTCAAGTGAATTTGAAATCGATATTTGTCGATTTTGACATCAGAATAGGTTAAATAAGGTTTTAAGGAATTTAACTGACTCACCATATGTTGAGCTTGTTCATCAAAACGTTCTGCCGCGAAGTGCCATATGCCGGCTCCTGCAGCACCTAACAATAAAACGATTCCTAAGACTTTCTTTCCCATGATGGTCATTCCTTATTATCAAATTGATAGAGGCAAACTTTTATACATCTACTAAATTATATAGAACAAGAAAATTAATATTTGGTTAGTCCTTGGTCAATGCCAAGGATCTTTTATGGAATAGGGAGAAGGGAAGGTCTTAGTAGTTCCTTTAAAACGATCACAAATAGATCATTTTACTCTTCATCGAGCGTAGTTAAAGCAAGGGCATGAATTTTGCCCTTAATTTCTTTTTCCAGGATTTGATAAACCATTCGATGACGTTCCAATTGCGTAAGCCCTGCAAATTTTTTTGAGACAACCTTAACGCGAAAATGAGTGCTCTCACCGGGGATTGCTCCCTCATGGCCTACATGTTTTTTAGATTCATCTAGAATGACGAGATTGTCGGGAGATAAGGCTTGGCGAAGTTTCTCATCAATGATGTTTTCCAAGTTTTTTTTTGTCACGACATTCTCTCCTATTGCACTTTTTAAAAATCGACACCATACTTCTGGAATGTTTAATAAGTTTACGCAATGGTTTGACCGTCCGCCACCCCAAAATACAACCCCAGGAAAAAAATGTGATTTCCCGGGGTGCGAAGCCATGGGCAAACACCGGGCCCCTAAATCCCGACGGCATCTCCAACAAGGGCAGAATGACTGGTATTGGTTTTGTCTTGTGCACGTTAGAGACTATAACGCAACTTGGAATTACTATTCTGGGATGAGCGAAACTGAGGTTTTGCAAGAAAATTTAGATGATGTCACCTGGCAGCGTCCCACCTGGCCTTTAGGTGAAGAGAGACCAAACGTGCGTAAGATCAAAGATCCGTTTGGTTTTTTCTTTACCGAGGAAAATCAGAATCAATCTTTTCATGAGGTTGCGCCCTTGATGGATGAAGAACGTCAAGCTTTGCAAATTTTGGGGTTATCTTACCCTTTTACTAAAGAAGAATTACAAAAAACTTATAGATCCCTTGCTAAGTTATATCACCCCGATGCTAATCAAGATACAGTAGCAGAAATCAAGATACGTCAAATCAATCAAGCTTATATGGTTTTGAAAAATCGTGTTTAATTTTAAGGGGGTGGGGGCTCATCGTTAGGGGGTTTTTGAATAGAATGTTTATGAAATCGAATGTTGGGAATACGATAGCTAAAGGCCAATACTCGACAAATAAAGACCCCACAAACTGTGATAATAACCGCGAGTCTGATGGATTCAGGAGTGGCAGTGTAGGCTTGATAGGTAAGGAAGAGGGAGAGAAACAATCCCCAAATTACAGCAATTTCTGGATAGATATCTCCATCTAACGCCACAATCTTGCGCTCTTTACTTAAAACATCCCGTAAAATGCTCCCACCAGCACCGGTTAAAAAGGCAAAGAAGGGCCCCCACAGCCATAGCGGATAAGCTTTCGCCATTAAGGAGACAATAATACCGCTGACTGTAAAAGCTGCTAACCCCAAACCATCGCAGACCTTTAAAATGTGGTTACTAAGGTTAGGGTTTTTGACCAAATCTTGGGGTATAATATTGCTGTTAAATTTCTTTCGTAAATACTGAAAGAGTTTGATGGAGATAAATCCTAAGATCACAGTCAGTATAACAAGCAAGAGGTAGGTTGGAGATTGCATGGCGCTAACTGGTTTGCGGCCAAAAATGACGTCTCGGATGATTCCTCCCCCAATAGAAGGCATAAGAGCAAAGATGAAAGCGCCAAATAGAGTGGATTGATCACGATAGGCAATGACCAACCCTGAAACAGCAAAGGCAACAATCCCTAGGTATTCTAATATTTTAAACCAATAGGTATCAACGGTTTGTAGTAGCAAGATTGGATGTAGATACCAGGAGATGATTTTACTATAATCATCGTTCCCAATCATCTGAGTAATGGCTTTATTAAACTTTTCCACTAATGCATAAGGCGTGGTTTTTTTACTAAAAATGAGATGGATAGGAGTTTTAACGCCTAAACGACGTTCGGTAATCTTATTCCCTACATGATTACGCCATATAAGGGTAGCTCCTACGATTCGATCTGCTAAAAATCCATCAATTTTTCCCTGAAGCAAATTATCTATATTCTCATGGTCATCTCTGGCTCGGTGAATTAAATGTTGGTTTTTAGGATCTGCTAACCACTCATTTATTTTTGGTGAGGCATAAACATAACCGTCAATCACGCCAATACGATATTGTTGAGGGGTAAGCTCATCCAAAAATTCATCCAAGTTCTTAAAATGAAATCGATCCTCTTGGGCGCGAAGGACAAACAGCGAGTTTTCCTCTTCTCGATAGGGAATACTAAAGTGATAAACTTTTGCCCTCTCCTCTGTATAAGTTGCTCCTGCTGCAAAGTCTCTTTTTCCCTCAATGAGGTCTTCTTGGTGTTGTCTCCAGGAAACGGGTTCGTAGATGACTTTTTTGCCTGCTAGCTTGGTAATATAACGTACCAGCTCGATATCAAGTCCTGTTAAGACGTCAATACCATCCACATTTACATAGTACTGATAGGGATCTAAAAGATACCATCCATTGACTAGTGTATCTTTTTCCACGGGTTCATCTTGTGCAAACGTCAAACCTATGAATTGGTTTAACAGCAGCACAATACCAAATACTAACCTGAGGATCATACCATCTTACTTTGATAACTGTTCTCTGAGTTCAGTTTAAACAAACTGTGTTGATGATTTCTTAAGAGATGGACAAGTGAAAATTTAGGTCAAGACGCCTAAGTGAGGGCGTCTTGAGAGTGATGGGAGAGATTTAATGAATTACTTTAAAAATGCGGTCAAAGCGTATGCCTGGGATCCAATTCATGACATCATGCCACTTGGCTTCTGTTGAAAAGAACAGGATTTGAGCTGGCCCAATCAAGTATTCTTCAGGGATAAAACCAACTTTGTCCATAACTCGGCTATCCTGTGAATTATCTCGATTATCACCCATCATAAAATAATGATCTTTAGGAACCACAAATTCTTCTGTATTATCCAAGTCACCTTGGCCCAAGGGTCTGGCCTTAAGAATGGGGTGTTTGACGCCATTCGGGAGTGTCTCTATATATTGGGGGATCACCTTAAGATGGTGAGTTTTATCATCAATCATGTGATAATCTTCAATTTTCTCCAACTTAACAGGTTCGCCATTAATGTGCAGAACACCTGCCTTAACTTGAATTCGATCACCAGGCAAACCCACTAAACGTTTGATATAATCAAAAGAGGTATCCTTAGGGTTGGTGAAAACAACCACCTGGCCCCGACTGGGCTGGTTTTTTAAAATACGACCACTAAAGAGGTTAGGGGCGAAAGGAAGCGAGAAACGGCTATAACCATAGGAATATTTGGAGACAAACAAAAAATCCCCGACCATCAGGGTTGGATACATAGACCCAGATGGGATATTAAAGGGTTGGAAAAAAAACGTACGGACAAACATGGCGATGATAAATGCCCAAAATAGTCCTTTTAGTTCTTTCTTAATTTTTTCCTTCTTTGAAATTTCCACGGCTTATCCTTTCGTCAAAATGGAGGAATTGCTGACAGCATAACAAATGCTTGGGCGTATGGCCATTCATCTGTTAATGCCAGGTGAATTTGAGAGGTCATCCCTGAGGGGGTTAATGTTTGAAGGCGCTCAAGGGCTTTGCCATGGAGCGTGACTTGGGGCGCCCCTAATGAAGTACGGGTAATTTCAATGTCTTGCCAACCAATACCTTCACGCATACCAGTGCCTAAAGCCTTGGACGTTGCTTCTTTTGCGGCAAAAGTTTTTGCATAACTGGCTGCTTTTAAGCGCCTGTGATCTGAGATTTCCCGTTCAGCTCTTGTAAAAATCTTGTGCAAAAAGTGAGCCCCAAAGTTGTTTAAGGACTTCTCAATGCGACGAATATCTACCAAGTCAGTGCCGATTCCTAGTATCATTAAACCCGCTCCACAAAGTTGGTAATCGGCAGTGTGCGCAGACTGGCTAGAATGCTATTCAGATGATTGATGTCACGCACTTCAATATCAATAATTATATCCCAAAAATCCATGGTTCTATTGGTAATTTTTAAGTTAGCAATGTTGCCGCCTTGTTTGCTGATAGCTGTACTAAAAGCGGCTAAACTCCCTGGTTGATTGGTAAATGTGGCTTTTAAGCGTCCGACAAACCTTTCGTCGGGATCAAGTGCGTCTTCCCAAGCCAAATCCAAAATTCGCTCTGGCTCTTGAAAAGCGGTTACAATGCCGCAATCGGCTGTGTGAATGGTGACCCCTTTGCCTGATTTAATAATTCCGACAATCTTATCTCCTGGCACTGGATGACAACAGCCGGCAAAATGGACAGCCATGCCTGAAATAAGGCCTTTGATGGTAATGGGTTTATCGTCTTTATTTACTGGACGATGACTTTTTTTCTCAACAGAATCAGGGCTTGTAGAGGTTAATTTGTGATCAGGGTAAGCAGCATGGACCACATCCCGAGCAATGTGAAGACCTTGACCGACAGCGGTAAAGAGATCCTCGAGTGTTTGATATTTAAAATGATTGGCAGCCCTATCCAAAGCTTTTTCGCTATACTCCAAACTTTCTTGACGAAAGGCTTTGTGCAAAATAGATTTGCCTAAATCCATGAACTGCTGTCGCTGTTGTAAGCGAATAAAACGACGGATCCGTGATCGGGCTTTGCCGGTTACAACGAAACGCTCCCAAGTAGGCGAGGGATTTTGCGACTTAGAAGTTACAATCTCGACCTGATCTCCATTGTTTAAGATGGTGCGAAGAGGCATTTGTCGACCATTAATTTTGGCGGCCGTTGTATGATCTCCGATATGGGAGTGAACGGCATAGGCAAAATCAATAGGCGTTGCGCCCCGAGGTAATTGGATCAAATCTCCCTTTGGTGTAAAGCAAAAGACTTGATCTTGAAACATTTCCAATTTGGTATGCTCTAGAAATTCTTCAGGATTTGAGGCGTGCTCTAGAATTTCTAATAAGCTGCGCAACCAGGCATACTGTTTTCCCTCATGGACCATTTTACCTTGTTTATATTCCCAGTGAGCAGCAATGCCATTCTCAGCGACATTGTGCATTTCCTGAGTGCGAATCTGAATTTCAATGCGACTATTAAATGGCCCAATAACCCCTGTATGTAAGGACTGATAACCATTAGGTTTGGGCGTGGAAATATAATCCTTAAATCTTCCTGGCAAAACTAAATATGTATTGTGAATGATTCCCAGTGCTTGATAGCAATCAGTAACCGTATCCACAATAATCCGAAAGGCCATAATGTCAGAGAGTTGCTCGAAGGCGATCCGACGGGTTTGCATCTTACGCCAAATGGAGTAAGGTGTTTTTTGTCGGCCACTCACCTGGGCTTTAAGGTCACCCTCTTGAAGGCATTCTCTAATATGGTCGATAATGCCTTCGATAGAATATTCTGCATTGTCATACAAGTACTTCAAGCGAGAGATAACTGAATCTCGGGCCTCATGGTTAAGATAAGTAAAAGATAAATCCTCTAATTCATCTTTGACCCGTTGCATACCCATGCGCTCTGCCAGAGGGGCATATATATCCATAGTCTCCCGAGCAATACGCTTTTGTTTGTCCAGGGAGGTCATGTAGTGGAGCGTGCGCATGTTGTGGAGACGGTCAGCTAATTTAACCAGTAAGACACGTATGTCTGAAGACATGGCGAGGACGAGTTTTCGAAAATTTTCCGCCTGTTTGGTTTGTTCAGATTGAAGTTCCAGCTGGGTTAATTTGGTCACCCCATCCACCAATTTTGCAATGTCAGGGCCGAATTCTGTGCGAATATCTTCTAGGGTGGCAAGGGTGTCCTCCACTGTGTCGTGAAGCAAACCCGTAATCACGGAGTAGCTATCTAGTCTGAGGTCTACTAAAATTTCAGCAACTTCAAGAGGGTGGGAGAAGTAGGGGTCGCCCGAAGCTCGGACTTGAGAGCTGTGAGCTCTCATGGAAAATTCATAAGCCTTGTTGACAAGGTTCTCGTCAACGCTAGGATCATAAAGTTTAAGTTTCTCAATTAGCTCATATTGTTTGATCATTGGGGGCCAAGAAAGAGCCGACAACATAATCAATTGTCGCCGACTCCAGGCAAGAGGTCAATACATTTAGTCTTCTTGAGAAAAATCTTCGTTATCAACGACAGCAAGACTTGATTCAGCATCAGCTTTAATGATCATATCACCGACGACATCATCGTCTTCCCCGTCATCACCTTCAAGGCTATCCAAGCTGACATTCATAGCCTCTTGAAGTTCTTGCTCTAGATCTTCATCGCTTTCATCTCGGAAAACATGGCGGCGCTGGAGAGACCTGATCACATTGTCTTTTAAAGCCGATAAAGGAACCGTTTGTTCGGCAATTTCTCTTAAAGCGACAACAGGATTTTTGTCGTTATCCCGATCAACCGTTAAAGCAGCGCCTGATGACAGCTCACGGGCACGCCGGGCTGAAAGGAGAACTAACTCAAAACGGTTTGGAACAACTTCTACACAATCTTCTACAGTAACGCGAGCCATAAAACCCTCAAAAAGGTAAAGTAATACTTATTATCCTTAATAATCATATTCCTTAAAAAAAGCAAGGTTTTTACTTGCTAAGTCGCTTTATTGCTTGTGGGAAATAAGGTAGGATCACATATAACAGGTGATAACCCATTAACGACATTGAGCTCATGACGCAACTCATTAATGATATTCCTTTTGAAAAAGCCCTAGGTGAAAGATATTTGGCCTATGCCTTATCGACAATTATCTCTCGTTCTTTGCCTGATGTAAGGGATGGTTTAAAACCGGTTCACCGTCGGCTTATCTATGCCATGCAGCAGCTAAGGTTAAACCCTAATTCTCCTTTCAAAAAATCTGCTCGTGTGGTCGGTGATGTCATGGGTAAATTCCATCCTCATGGGGATGGCGCCATTTATGATGCTCTAGTTCGTTTGGCCCAAGATTTTTCTGTGCGTTATCCTCTTATCGATGGTCAGGGAAACTTTGGAAATATTGATGGTGATAATGCAGCTGCCATGCGGTATACAGAGGCACGTTTAACCTCAGCTTCTCTCCTTTTAATGGAAGGGATTGAGGAAGATTCTATAGATTTTCGCCCTACTTATGATGGGGAGACAGAAGAACCTGTGGTTTTTCCAGCTGCTTTTCCTAACCTTTTAGCTAATGGGGCTTCAGGCATTGCGGTTGGTATGGCTACCTCTATACCGCCTCATAACCTTTTTGAATTGTGTCAAGCGCTGATTCATTTAATAGATCATCCAGAGATGACAATCAAAGACCTTATGGGGTATATTCCAGGGCCTGATTTTCCCACAGGCGGGACGTTAATTGAGAGTGCTGAGACCATTGAAAAGGCCTATGAGACAGGCAAGGGCAGTTTCCGAATTCGAGCCAAATGGGAAGTTGAGCAACAAAAAGGTGGAACCTATAAGGTTATTGTGACCGAAATTCCCTATCAGGTAAGTAAATCCAAGCTCATTGAAAAGATTGCTGATTTGCTCAGTGAGAAAAAGCTTCCCCTCTTGAACGATATTATTGATGAATCCGCGGATGACATTCGCATTGTTTTAGAGCCGAAAAGTCGCACGGTGGATCCTGAAGTTCTCATGGAATCTTTGTATCGTCATACGGATTTGGAAAGCAGGTTCTCCCTAAATATGAATGTGCTGGATCGAGGTAAAACCCCTAAGGTTATGTCGCTAAAAGAGGTTTTGCAGGCCTTCTTAAATCACCGTCAAGAAGTATTGCAGCGGCGCTCTCGCCATCGTTTGAGTCAAATTGCGGCACGACTGGAGATTCTTGAAGGATATTTGATCGCTTATCTTAATATTGATGAAGTGATTCGCATTATCCGAGATGAGGATGATCCCAAAGCTGTCATGATGGCCAAATTTAAACTCACCGACAATCAGGTTGAGGCTATCTTAAATATGCGCCTTCGTTCTTTAAAGAAGTTGCAGGAAATAGAAATTCGCAAAGAGCATGAAGATTTGACAACCGAACAAGAATCCCTTCGTGAATTGCTGGAAAAGCCGGTATTACAGTGGAAGAGAATCAAAGGAGACTTGAAGGTTTTAAGTAAGACCTATGGTCCAGAGACGGCTATTGGTAAGCGCCGTACCCAAGTTAGTGAGCCACCTTCGGCTGTCATTATTCCTATTGAGGCGGTTATTGAAAAAGAGGATGTGACGGTCGTCTGTTCGCTCAAAGGCTGGATTAGAGCTGTTAAGGGGCATCAAATCAATGGAGAGGATCTTAAATACAAAGACGGTGATGAAGGGCGATTTATTCTGCCAGCGCAAACCACAGATAAATTGCTGGTCTTTGCCACCAATGGCCGATTTTATACTATTGGGGTGGATAAAATATCCCGAGGTCGTGGTCACGGGGAACCTATTCGCCTGATGATTGATTTGGATAATACAGAAGAAATTATCGCTATGTGTCTAACACGTCCAGGTGAGAATAAAGAGTATGTTCTGGCTTCTACGGATGGGCGAGGTTTCTTAGTCAGTAGTAATGATGTTATGGCTCAAACTCGTACCGGTAAGCAAGTTATGACCATTGCTGAAGGCGCCAAAGCCATGGCTTGTTTGGAAAAAAGAGATGGAGATTTGGTAGCTGTTATTGGCGAGAATCGCAAGTTGTTGCTCTTCCCGATCAGCGATCTTCCCGCATTGTCTCGAGGTCGAGGAGTTACTTTGCAAAAGTATAAACAAGGCGGTCTTTCTGACATTAAGCTTATTAACTCGTCAGAAGGACTAACATGGGTGAGAGCCGGCAAGAAGCATCGAGAAACAGATCTCCTCATGTGGCGGGGACGTCGAGCCACCATTGGACGTCTTGCTCCTATTGGGTTCCCGCGTAGTAATAAGTTTGAAGGTTAAGCTCACTTTTCTTTATGATACTTACCCCTTGCGCCTTGAAAGATAGAGTGAGCAGGGGGGTAACACTTCCTTAATCAATCACCTGCTAAAATATTATCATTTGTAGATGTAAATAAAGGAAAAGGGCCATGGCTTTTCTTTTGCTAGGCATATCCTGGGTGCTTCTGGCTTTGCTACCAACCCATGCTGTGCAGCTTTCAGATAGTCAAAGGAGTTTAGATTTTGAGCGATTTGATGCAGGTAAGGAAACTTTGCCCAAAGGATACCAACCTAAGCTTTTTAAGACTCAGATTGCTAGGTATCGAGCTGTTTATGATAAGTTGTTTAAGTCCTACCCTAATTTTAAAAGAATACCAAAAGATATTTTTACAGATCTTCATGTAGAAGGATTATTTGAAATTTTCAAAGATGGCGTTGCTGCTGTAAACGATTATATTGTTCAGCGCCCCCATCAGCCCGGGAGTGAGATTGCGCTGCGAAGGTTATCTACTTTGTTTAAGAAGGCCGTGAGGTTGAATAATGAAGGGGAGATGAGCCAACATGTGTTCTTATGTTTGAATATATATCTGGCCTTAATTATTGATGAGTTTAAGGGTATTAAAACTACCCCTGCTGGTGAGGAAGGATTGAGACAGTTAGATACAGCAACATTTGCTTTTTTCAAAATAATGGATTCCGATCTCTGGTGGACTGCTCCAAGAAATCCATTCATCAAAATATTTCATCCACCGATGGTGCTTTATAGTGTTCTGGTTCCTGATCCTTCAAAAAAGCAAGGATTTTCAATCCATGATATCATTGACCAACGCTTTCAAGCTGACTATGGTTCGGGATTGCTGTTATTTAGTGTGCACTCTAAGATTTACGAGCAGCCAGCTGAGGATTCAGTCCGAAAGAAAAAATTGGGTTCTAAGCAAAGTCCGCATTTTGGCCGATGGGATGGAACCTATAACATGTTAAGACATGATTATCTTCACAACGTAGAACAAAATAAGATGGAGTGGGCTATCAAAGAGGGGCTGAAGTTAGATTGGAAAGGTCACCTGGATAAAATTTATTTCCTGCGAGAAACTATGGATCCTAAGTCCAACAAGTATAAAATTATTAGTAATGGTCTGTTTATTCTCAGCCACGAATTATTCAATGTTATGGCTTACTATTTGAATCTTACAAATAATTATGAAGAAATTTTAGGGGCTGTGAAAAACCTGCAGCCGCGTTCTTTTAGGGATATGATTCTTATTATCAAACAATCAATGATGGAGGTGACTTGGCTTCCAAGAGAAGCCGTTCATAGTGAAAAAAATCGAGTGACTGGCTACAAAGTTACTCATAGAGACCATGAATTTATCCTTAAAGGAAACGTCACAGACACTAAGGGTAAGCCATTGTGGGTCTCCGATTGGGCAGATTATAAAAGTCATTTGCCTCAAGATCGTGATAAAAGAGGGCAGATGAAATCAGAGCTGGTTAGGGATGGTTATGGTCGTTTCTGGGATACTTTTCTCAACATTCTTGATGAAGCAGGTATGGATATCGATACGATCGATCAAGGATCTACCAGAAGTCTACGCAAAAATCGTACTCTCAGGAGTCACAACGAGATGCCGCCCTCTGATGATGGTACTGATGATGAATATCAAGTTGATGATCACACCTTTGAGAGTTCCAAGGATGAGGAGCCATATGATGATGGTACCGATGATGAATATCAAGGCTAAAAGAGTCATCAAAACCTAAAAGATTTCTTTAAGTCTTTATCCTGAATTAGCGGCCATCATTTACGCTTGTGAATAGAGGTGATCGTTTATACTTCATATCCCAAGACGTGTGGCAACCACAGGAGATTGGACAATCAAATCAAGACGACATTGGTACATAATATTATACAACTTTGATTTCAAAGTGGATTCATAAGTTGAAAGTTTGATTGCTCCAAGCTCTTGATTTCCATCGCCAAGGTACTGAACTAGATGTTGATAATATGTTATAGCCGTTGGATAAACAGGGTTACCATAAGAACCGTTGTGGATCATTCCAGTGGCCAGAGAAGAGGTTGGAAAACAGTTATAGGTGGTATAGTACTGTCTTAAAGTTCTGTTTGAGGTAGAGCCACAAAATAAATTTTCGATGCTCAAGTCCTTAAGAGTCACTAAAAAAGATAGTTTAAACGCTCTTTTTTGGAAAAGATAATTCCTTCGATTTTGTCGATCGAAATTAACTTTCTCTTTTTCCTTCATCCAAACTATAGCTTTGAGGAAAAAATCTCCATGAACATCTTTGACAATGTGCCAAATTTGCTCAAAGATCAGGCCATGATGTGATCCATAATAAAAGGTGCGGATTGCCTCATATAAAAACTGATAAGCAGGCCGATGGACATGGGGGTTTAACGCCCTTGTCCGTAAATGAATGATGGTATTCACAGAGACCAAAGAATCGCAACTTGAAAAGATCTGGTTATGTTTTTCAGCTAACCTGGCTCCATCCATAAAACGAAATATCATTTCATAATATCCTTTTATTTGATCGAAGTGGTTGGGAAAACTATGACCTAAAGCACCGTCAAAATAGACGAATACTTTATCGCCGGTTCCTTGGTTTAGGGCTGATTTAATACAATCAACGGTTTGTTTGGGCGAAACATTGGTATCATTGCCGCCATGAAGAAATAACACAGGTCTTTCTAGTTTGCTCATTCTGAACAATGGAGATAAGTCTTGATTGTCACTTTCGTAATCGACTACATTTTTAGATTTGTAAGCATTTTTCATCCATGAATGAACTCCCCCAAAGGTAAAGAACTCTAAACGACGATCGCTTATTTCTGTACCACTCTTAGCATCACGCCATATATCTGTGAGAGGCATGGAAGCGATATACCCGGTAAAGAGTTGGCGATGGGAGATGAATATACTGAATTGATCCATGAAATATCGATCTTCAGGATTGGTGGCATGAAAGAGGGCCAGATATCCGCCAAAACTGGCGCCCGTCAAGAAGCAAGGCGTATCAGCCTTCACAAAATTACTTCCAATCGCACTATGGCCGCGTATATCTTTTTTTTGACTTTTTAATAAATAGATAAAATAAGATATATCCCGAACCAGGCTCTGAACGGCGTGGGCTTGCCCTTGTGCATGAAGAAAATTATCCCCAAATCCCTCTGTTCCCCTTAAATTTAAACAATACACGATGTAGTCTTGGACAGCCCATAGCTTCTCCTCCTGAAATGAGGAATTATTTTTAATATCCATAGGAATGCCCGCACCATAAGCTTTAATTATGACGCCTTTGGGTGATATAATCCCCGCCTTAACATCTTCAGAGGTGCAGACAACATAAGGAATGGCAGTTGAAACTTTTGATCCTTTTCTACCTGGATTGCTGGGGCGATAGATAGCTCTCTCCAGGTTATTACTGGTTTCATTGATCGCTATCTTTTTAGGCAGATAAGCCGGAACACCATAAATTAATTGGTAATTTTGCGCTGTTAAAGGAGACCATAAAGTTTGATATCTGTTTAGGGCTTCATGTTTAATTTGAGCTTGGATGTCTATTTCAAGGTCCTCCACACCTAAAGAAGGGAAACATAGCCAGACCGACAGGGATAAATTGATTAAAGCCTTTATTATAAATTGGGTCATATCGACACCTAACTCTTCTTTGCCCATAAAATTAACAGTGGTATTCAAAATGTTACAAGTTATAAGGATGTAAAACACAGCTTTGCAACACGGAAGTTTTAGAGGTTTTATGGAGTTTTATCTCAGTAGTCAGGATTTAAATCGACTCAAAAGGATTTTCGGTAAAGCTATTGCCATGTTCCAGAACGCTTTGTAGCCCGCGCGAGCAAGGACTCTTATGGTTGTAAAGTTAAGTAGGAGGGGAGGATGAGGGTGAAAGAGTGAAGTCGGCTCCAATTGCCTTTGCTTTAAAATATGAGATACCATTCTTGGTTTGTTCCACATACTTAGGAATACGATTTTTCCATTGGGTCCAATGATACAAACAGCATTAGGGTAGGTGCCGAGAAGACGGTGAATTCCACCTTCAAGAGTGTCAATAATTAAGCACCGATTTTCATCTTCAGCCTCGTGTGTTAAGTGGGCCATGCGACGCTTTTGAGCGAATTCAGTATGGGCAGGAATGTTTTCACCTGGGTGAGTTTCTCGAACATAGACAACCACAAATTTGACATGGGGAAACTCTCTCATAAATTTATTCATGGACCTAATGTTGGCAATATAATGAGGGCATGTAATGCTCCCAGTTTCTAATACAATCCATTGACCCTGGTAGGTGGACAGACATAATGGGGGGCCTTTCAGTGTTTCTAGGCAAATGTTTGGGAAAATATCACCTGGTTTTAATAACACAGGAGATGAAGGGGAATAAGCTTCAGGGGTAAATTTAGGATAATTATACCTTTTCTCCATACAAACCATGGTTCCTATTGAAGCATACAAAAGTGGATGTAATAAAAAAGATAAAATGGGCGGCGCTCAAGGCAATAGGCGTCATAAAAATTTCTATGGTCGGTGCAGTAAACACAACACAAAAGAAGATCATTAAGAGCGGAATTGGGGTGAAGAAAATAAACCACCAAGGATAGGATGTTGGTCGAAAGCTTATTAGAATCATTAGTCCTAAGGAAAAAACCAATAGGGTGATGCGGGTTATGTGTAAAAGGGTTTCTAGAAAATAGTGGTATTGATCCATGAACAGAGAAGGAGAAGGCATTCCTCCTAACTCCTGCGTTGAAAAAGTCGAGAGCAGACGGCACACAACACAAATGCTACCTAAGATGAGCCCATAGCCGCCTAAAGCACACAAAGTAAAAGCCATAGTGTTTTTTTTAGGATTAAGCATCTGATAAATATGCCAGTAGCCGGCAAGAGTAACAGGACTGCTCAGAATAGCCAAGGTGATGAGGAAATTAGGAAGCTTAAGCCCTTGAAGTTCTAACGAGTTAAAGTGAAGCAGAAACTCACCCCATCCCATCAAAAGAGAGGCAATAATCCCTATGATGCCAGCCGCTAGAACGAAATGATATTTTGCAGTCATGCCTTAACCCTTAAGTCGCGATTGGCAGGGGGATGGTCATAATGTTGATGGGTTCCATCCGTGTATTTAATATGAACAGATTCGACCTCTTTTTCTTGGCCTAAGCCAAAAAATAGAGAGTTGGTTTGATAACTGCATAACCCCTGGGTTGGTATAAAGAATCCAGTTAAGATTTTACCTGACTTGATTTTAACAGTTACTTTAGCGCCCAGCGAGCGAGGTTCATTCTTTAAAGTCACTTTTATATAATTATTTCCATTGCCGCGGTTCAAGAAAACGCGCGTTGGCCCATTCAAGTTTAAATAAATAAGGTCAGGGTATCCATTGTTGGTCAGATCCACAATGAGAGGAGATATGCCATAGTAAGGGTTTTCAACATCAGCTTCTTTTTCTGTAGAGGCAAAGGTATTATCCTTTTGTTGGAGAAGCAATCGACTTGGTAATCTTAAAACTTTATGGGGTGGGAACCAAATATCATTTTGGGTTAACGCAAGATCTAAATATCCATTGTTATTAAAATCCGCAAAAACAGCACCTCTACTTAATTCATAGTCGGCCAAGTGAGCTTGTTTCGCGACATCCGTAAACTGGAAGTTGCCCTCATTGCGCCATAACATTTGAGATCTATGAAGTTCCTCTTTAGAGCTTAAATCCCCCAAAGCCATGATATTAGGAGGTGTTGCCCCCACGTTCCACCAATGAAAAGGTCCTAAATTGCTGATAAAAAGATCAGGGCGTCCATCGTTATTGTAGTCGCCAATGGCAATACTCTTTGGTGAGCTTATAATATGGGACGACGGATTGGGCATAGATTTAAATTTCAAATTCCCCATGTTACGATAGGTAGCTATAGGACCATTCTCATAAATGACCACAAGATCCATCTCTCCATCATCATCCAAGTCCACAAAGGCTGCTTGAAGGGCGTTATGATCAATTTCAAGTCCAGCCTCTTTCGTAATGTCTGTGAACGTGTTGTCACCATTGTTTAAGAGGAGTAAGCTTTTAGCACCTTTAGAGTGTTGAAGGGTGAATGGCCCGTCCAAATGTTCAGCCTTAAGATGGGTGCAAATAAATAAATCGACTTTTCCTCGTTTTTTTAAATCGGCAACGGCAATCGATAGGGGGGCATGTTTAGGATCCAGGGGAATATCTAATTTTTTACCTTCGTATTTACCATTAACATTCTTATAAAGATAAACGCCCGACTCTCGAGCAATAAATAGATCAATCAGACCATGATTGTGAGCATCGATGGCGGCAACCCCGTAGGTGGTATCTAAGGCATCTTTTGTAATCCCAGATTCCTCAGTGATGTCAATAAGGCTATCGTGATTATACTTGTATATACGGTCGGGTTGATCATAACCCCCACTTAAAAATAGATAGTTTTGGCCATCTCCCTTCATGTCGAAGACAGCTCCTCCCATAAATGGCAAGGCGTGATTCTTGTCATACTGATGGGCAAAATTAACACCTAACATGTTGAAAACAGGTACTTCATGATCGGGTAGCGCTTTTAAAGGGTATGGATTGGGAATCCATGTCATCACACGCCAACTTAAAAGCCCAATAAAAATGATAAAGAATCCCCAAAAAAAACTTTTGAGCATACTCCCTACTCCGGGTGTGTTTCAGCCCTCAATTAAAAATATTTTAGAAAAGAAGACCTTTATAACTTCTTAATATAATTTTTTCATACTCAAGGGATTGATAAGATTAAAGGGGAAACATAAGAAATTTCTTATGTTTCCCCGGAATTAAAAAAGGTAGTTTATAATTTTTATGCTTTGAGATTGTTAAAGGAAATATTAAAGGAATCCAGAAACTCAATTCTTTCCCTTTTTTCTTCTTCGGTGAAGTTTCTATGATTTTTATGAAAATCATTATTAAGCGTTTTTAAGAAAGACAACATAAGAGGGGGGATAGTTTGGTCGCTGACATCTAAATTGCCCACATGTGCTTGTTCAGTTTTATACTCATTCTTATACAGTACGATAAGTTTTGAAATGACGTGTTGCCACTGGCTTGAAAATCCACCGCATCTGTTTTGGTTGTTAAACAAAGTTCTAACAAGTCCTTCGAGAGCTCGTTTGTTGTTGGGGTTTAATCTCAGAGATTGCACCAACGCTTGTTCTCGCAAGTTTTTATAATTCATACTTTTCAGTCTGTTTAAATTGATTTTATGCATCCTAAAATAACTGATGAACTTTTCTAGATGGGAAGATAGGAATTGGAATTGCCTATCTTCAGTTATTTTGTGAATTTTTTCTAAAGACTCTTTTGTCTCTTTAGCATCTTTAGTGTAGATACTTGCAAGAACCTTTCTTATCTCTTCATCAGGGGTAGAAGTATTGGAGCTTCGAATTTCTTCAAAGTCACTCTTTGCCATGTTATAATAACTTAATTTAAGTTTTTCATCCCTTTTAATCCATTCAATAAGCCTCAGAAAGGTAGGCAAATCTTTTATTTCATCGATCACGGTTTCGTTAAATTGTTTCTTATCGGGATAACCTCTTTCATTTATCAGGTTTAAATCCCTTAATGGCAGATAGAGAAGGTCTGTATGATCACTATTGACCCCTTTTAAATAATTCTTTAAATCCTGCAATAGGTTTTGAGCCTGAGGGAATTTGGATTCCATCATATCAAACATTGCCTTTTCTGTGTCTACATATAGAGGGCTTGTTCGATCATCTAACCAAGAAAGATGCATGTAAGTTTGAGAAAGCTGATAGTATAAATTGGATAAAGTTTCAAAAAAGATCCTTTGGGTGCCTTTAGGTTGCTTAGATAATGAAATTCCTTTTGACTTAAAACAATCTTCTAAATTCATGATCGATGCACAGGTAATATATTCAGAAATAATAAATCCGTAATCATTCACCTCTAGTCTTTGATGATTGTTTTGTGTTTGGAGATGGCGAAATCCAGTAATGAGTGATTCAAGGGCAAGATGAGCTTCTAGCATCTTGTTGGGCGTACTGTTAAGGACAGCTCTTTGATAGTTGTTTAAAATAGTGTGAATCCGCTGCTTAATAGCAACAAAAGGGAATGTTAATGTTACGGTTTGATCCTGATGGCGTTGTGCGTTGCCTCCAAGTGCCGTCAATTCTTCTAAAAATTTATGAGCATTCCCATGTTGATGATCAATGATAGCATTTGGGATGATCACAGGGAGTTTATCTTGTTGTTCCTTGGTCGTACGCAATGAAAGTAGTGTTACTGGCAATAAACCTTGACGGCTCCTCAGTACCTTTGCTTGCTGATCAAATTTATTTGTGTCGTAAGGGACTGAAATTTCAGAAGTTAGGCTGTCTACCCAATCAGGCGTTAAATCTTGAATCTCTACGATATCTCTGCCCAGAGAGTTGTGTCGGGAGGAAGGCTCAAAGGTCTGAGGTGTGACTTTTTCCTTTTCTTTTCCTTTTTCTGTGTCCATGTGGGGGTCGGAAAGCTTCCCTTTGTAAGGTGAGCTTTGTCTTGGAGAGTATTTCTTCGTCCTAAACTCTGACTCCCTGCCCGCAGGATGCCTTCGATCTTTGCCTAGGCCACATTGAGATAAACGATGAGAAGGGAATCTCAAATCATTGCAAGGGGTGCTTTGGTCATATTCGGTATCCATGCCCATTACTGGATGAAAAGTAGATCCTAGAAATAATAGTGTTATGATTTTTTTCATTTTTATAAAAACAAAAAAAAAATATTTTTACTTAATATCAGAGAATTGGTAATTTTGAAATATAAATCAAGATATATTTAATTGGAAAAATCATATTGAAATTGGTTTGTGAATAGATTTTTATAAATCAAAAAAGAAGTAATAAGGAATAATTATGCAATGATCTATCAATCCTCTCTAATCTGCTTTTTAAGCTTTTTTGTTTTAAATACGATTGGTTCAGCAGGTTTGGCCTGTGATCCAACAACGCCTATGGCTTTAGAAGTGCTGGATAGAGAAGATAGAAGAGGGGGAAGGCTAAAGAACTGCTTGAGTGTGAATGGTCCCCTTGCTACGGTGACGGGAGAGGATTTTAGCGACCTTCAGGATATCCCCATGGAGGATCATGTCCATGAGAAGAGAAAAAAGGCTTTTTTCCTCCCGCCTGAATTATTAAAAATGATTTTGTATCATCTTCCGCAAAAAGATCTTCTTTCAGCTCGACTTGTCCACTCTTCTTGGTTTGTCCTATGCCAAGAGAGTCCCTTTAGTTATTCTGTGACGCCTGATTGGTTTCAAAATCTTAAGGCTTTTGGTAATGCTCGAATTCATCTTATTTTAAATTCGAAATTTTCAGAGTTTGTTTTGACAACCAATCAACAAGATGGATGGAATAAGACTCAAAAAAGAGTTACAAAATTATCTATTTTGGGGCCATTTAATCATGACTCCATTAGTAAAATATTAAACAGCTTCAGCTTTTCTCCTTTTTCGAGCGTAAAATTTCTCGAGATATATAATGTAACGATTGAAAAGAACTTGCGTAAGTTTTTCCTTAAATCGGGTATTTTTAAGAATCTGAGTCACTTAAAATGGAACAAAGGATTGATTGTAACCAAGGACTTTTGCTTTCTGTGCAATAAATACAATTTGCCTGAACTTCAATGGCTAGATGTAAGTTCTAATCTTATTGACGAGGAGGTTTGGAATGTTCTTCCAAGTTTGGCACAGCAAGGGCGTTTAAAGTATATAAATTTACAATCGAATTATTGTTATCGAGAAGAATTTGTTGATCTTTACCAAGAAGATTTAAAGAAAATCAACGTAAAGTTCTAAAAATAGGGGCATGGTTACTGAAATACACGCTTTTTCAAATTCATGACAAAAGTAATTACTTCAGCGACCGCCTTGTAATGTTCAGGTGGGATTTCCTGTTCAATTTCTACCTGGCTAAATAATGCCCGAGCCAAGGGTGGGTTTTCAACGATGGGAACCTTATGTTCTTTAGCAAGCTCACGAATTTTGAGTGCTACTAGATCTGCTCCTTTAGCAACTACAATGGGAGCATTCATGGTTTCCATGTCATACTTAATGGCCACGGAATAGTGGGTTGGGTTGGTAATAACCGCTGAAGCTTGGGGGACTGCAGACATCATATTATTTCTTAATCGTTCCATGCGAATCTGACGAAATCTTTGCTTAATGAGGGGATCACCTTCCGTATCTTTGATTTCCTTTTTAACTTCCTCAGGAGTCATGCGTAGTGATTTGAGCATGTCAAATTTTTGATACAAATAATCAAGGCCAGCAATAAGGCCTAGGATGCTTAGGGAGGTGATAAATATGATCGTGGAAAAGCTTTGGAGTCTTTCAAAAAAACTGTGAGCAGGAGCTCCAATGTCTTGGATCAACTCTAAAATCCGATGTTCGAGGATCCACGTCAGAGCAACACCAATCAATCCGAGTTTAAAGAGACCTTTTAAGAATTCCACAACGGATTTCATAGAAAATAGCCGCTTGAATCCTTTGGATAGGGAAATCCGATCCCATTTAGGCATCAAGCTATCTTTTTGAACGGCCAATCGGGTTTGAACGAGTCCGCCTGCAATAGCAGCAAAGGTAAAGAATACCAGTGGGAAGGCCATGGAAGTGAGGATGCCCATCAAAACATTATTAAGTAAGCCCTGAGACAGAGAGAGCTGCTCAGGCGCCATAATGAAGGGAAGAAGTAAAGATTTGAGCCAGGATAAGGTTATGGGGAGACAAAAACTGAAAACAAGGGCGCCGGTGCCGAGCATAAACCAATGGATAATCTCCCGAGAGAATGCCACCTGACCTTTTTTAAACGCTTCATCGAGCCGATGCTGTGTGGGCTCTTCCGTTTTTTGACTGTCATCTTGTTCTTTGTCGGATTCTGCCATAACTTAACCAAAAGCTTTGTAAAGTTGAATCAAGCGGTCTTCGATCTGAAAGAGTATACCGGACAAGCAAAGAGATAAAAACAAGAGGCCTAATAAGATTTGAGCAGGTACAGCAATGAAAAAGACCTGCAATTGAGTCATTAATCGGTTGAGTAAGCCTAAGCAAAAGTTAAAGATAACACCGACAACAAGAAAGGGAAGAGACAATCGTACGCCCAAGACAAAGCTCTCGCTTGCCAGTTGAGTAACGGTTTTTGAAAAGTCTTCTACTAAATAAAACCCCGTTTGAGAGAAAAGCGGGTAACTATCTATAAAAGCTTGAATAATCAAATGATGCAGGTCACCAGCAAACATCAAACATACAGCTACAAGCATTAAACCGACGCTAATGACGGAATCTTGGCTGGCTAAGATCGGGTTGAAAATAAGGGCATTGGATAAAGAGATTTGCATGCTGATGACATTTGCAGCCACTTGGACGGCCGCTAAAAGCAGGCGTCCAACTAAGCCAAGATAAAGACCAATGAAGAGTTCTTTGACACCTGAAAGCCACAAGTGCATGTCATCTTGAGGGGTAGGAAGGTAGGTGATGACAAGGGGGCCAAGGGCTAAGGTTAAGACAAAAGACAAGAGCAAACGAATGCGCATGGGAATTTGAGCGTCACTGAACCCTGGCAAAACCATCAACATGCCACCAAGTCGACAAAATACCAGAAAGTAGGCGTAAAAATCGCTTAAAACAATCGGATAATTCATGGGTTAGGTTTTGCAATCCGTTGAAAGAGCTCAAGGGAAAAGTTGGCTAACGTTGCGCTCATGAATGGCATGAGTAGAGCAAGAGCAATAAAAATGGCAATAAGTTTCGGGACAAACGTTAATGTCATCTCTTGAATCTGGGTCATGGCTTGGATCATGGAAATGACCACACCTATGAATAAACCAATTAAAAGAATGGGCATGGCAACCTTAAGTGTTACCATCATGGCTTGATGGAGAAGCTCCATCATGGTCTCAGCAGTCATGATTCACCAAAAAATTACATTTCCTTCAAGAAAAATCTTGACATAGAATGCCATATGAAGATAGACAAAATAAGAATAAAGCGTAATTTTTGCGCGAATAAGTTTTTGGTGATTTTTATTTGACTAAGAAAGTTGTCACCCATGTTTGCAATTGTTAAGACAGGCGGAAAGCAATATAAAGTAGCAGTTGACGACGTTTTGCGCGTTGAAAAGCTTGAAGCAGAACCAGGTTCTACTGTGGAATTGACGGATGTATTGATGGTTCACGATGGTAAAAAAGACATCGTTGGTGGTCCATCTGTCGCAGGAGCTTCTGTACAAGCAGAAGTTGTTGAGCAGATGCGCGACCGTAAGGTTATCATCTTTAAGAAAACACGTCGTCACAATTATCGTCGAAAGAATGGGCACCGCCAACATTTGACGGTTTTAAAAATTAAGAAGATTGTTGCTGGCAAGTAAGGCCTTATAGGAGTTTAAGCTATGGCACAAAAGAAAGCTGGTGGAAGTTCTAAGAACGGTCGCGATTCTGACGGCCGGCGCCTAGGTGTAAAGAAGTTTGGTAGCGAGTTTGTTCTTGCTGGCAATATTCTTGTACGTCAACGGGGAACCAAATTCCATCCTGGTAAAAATGTAGGTATAGGTAAAGACCACACCATTTACTCCTTGATTGATGGATTCGTCCAATTCTCCAAAGGAGCCAAGGATCGTTCATTCGTAAACGTTATTCCTGCTGTATAAAATATTCTACTACTCTGGATTTAAGGCTACCCTAACGGTAGCCTTGTTTTTTTGTCTCATTTTCTGATTTAATTCTTCTTAAAACTCCCTTTCTCTGGCAAAATTTCCTGGATTAACATGTTTCAGGAGAAATAAATGATGTGGCGATACGGGATTGCAGCAATTGTCTTGTCTCTATCAGCGGTTCTAGCTGCTCCTTTTGGGGGGCAATCCATGGTTTGGCCAATGAAAAAAGTGCTGGTAAGAGCACCCGATGCTTCTTTTTCTGTGGAAGATCCGAACCTTTGGCACTATACAGGGAAACCGCACTTAGAAGACGCCATTGTTGAACACAAAGATTTTGTCAAAATCCTTAAAGATTATGGGATTGAAATTATTTATCACAAACAAAAAATGGATGGTTTAGCCGATGCCATTTTTGTTCATGACCCAGCGCTGCTGACCGATCATGGCGCCATTGTCTTGCAAATGGGTAAGAACCTGAGACAAGGGGAGCCTGAAGGGTTAAAAAAACAGTTTCAGGAGCTTGGGATTCCCATACTGGCTGAATTATCTGGTAAAGCGACAGCAGAGGGTGGGGATTGTCTGTGGCTTGATTCAAAAACTCTTCTTATTGGCCGTGGATATCGTACCAATCAAGAAGGCATTGATCAGATTCGTCATGCCTTAAAGCCTCACGGCATTGACGTGTTAGCTTTTGATTTGCCCTATGATCAAGGAAGGGAAGCCTGTTTGCATCTTCAATCCTTGATTAGTTTGGTTGATGAAAAAACAGCTGTAGTGTTTCGAAAGTTAATGCCTGTAGCCCTCGTTCAATTGTTAGAGGAGAGAGGCTTCACCCTTATTGATGCGCCGGAAGATGAGTATCAAACCATGGCAACGAACATTTTAGCCCTTGCTCCTAAAGTATGCCTGACCATTGAAGGTAATCCGAAAACAAAAGAAAAATTAGAAAAAGCAGGTATCAAAGTATTAACTTATAAAGGCAATGAAATCTCTTTAAAGGCGGAGGGAGGGGCAACTTGCTTAACTCGTCCCCTTTTGCGAGAAGCGAAGAGTTAGGATTTTTATGTCTTGTCTTTAGCAAGGAAATTTACGCCAAAGACAAGACTTTTTTTCTTTGAATCAAACAGCCTTAATTAATGAATAATCATACCAGGAATGGTTCTGCTTAAAGAATTGGAATCAAAGAGTGTATCAAGAGCCAACTTATACTCGTTATCATATCCGTAAGACAAGGAACAATTTTCCTCAATAGATTCATGGCAAGCTTCGATAATTGCTACGACTTGAAGAGCGTCAGCTCCGTGGGTGAGAGGCGTTTCTTTTTGAAGAATGCAATCTATAAAATGTTGACATTCATTACGCAGAGGTTCCCCCACTTCCAACATAACGGATTGTGCTTTGCCAGAAGTTAGGATTGCATAATCGGGTTGATCACACAGTACGTGATCAAAGATTTGTACTTTGTTGCCCCAATCTTGAGTATCATCAAAGACAATCATGCCTTTATCACCTACGACGACCAATTTATGCTCTTTTACCGGGTTAACCCAAGCGACATTGATGGTTGCTTCTACACCATTGCAGAACTGTAGATGACATGTTGCTGCTTCCATTGCCATGCTCTCAGGTAAAAAGGACCCATGGGCGTGGATAACAGAGGGGGTGGATTGCGCTAAAGCCACGACCATGGATAAATCGTGAGGGGCTAAATCCCATAACACAGTTTCATTTTTGCGAATCTGACCAACATTTAAACGGTTGGAGATGATGCGGCGCAAACTACCAATACGTCCTTCTCGAACTAACTTAAGAGTTTGGATAAAAGCTGGATGATAACGGAGCAGGTGGCCAACCATTAAGACGCGATTATGTTTTTTAGCCAAGGCTTGCAATTCAAAGGCGTGGCCTGAATCCATGGTAAGGGGTTTTTCCACAAGTACATGCTTGCCTGCAGTTAAGCATTTTTTTGCTATTTCAAAATGGGTGAAAGAATGGGTAACGATGGCAACACCTTCAATGGTGGTATCAGCTAAGACTTCATCAATAGATAAAGCTGCAACGCCGTGGCGCTGAGCAAGCGCTTTTGCTTTTTCTGAATCTGAATCACATACACTGGAAAGAACGCCCAAATGAGCAAAGTTCCTGATAATGTTTTGACCCCAAGCACCACAACCTATAACGGCAATTTTCATAGTTATCTATTCCGGAAGTACTACTGATTTTATCATACATCCTTTTGAGAGTAAGGGGCACAAATGAAATTTTACAATATGTTACAACCTTTAAATAAATGTAAAGGGGAAAAATCTACTTTATTTTCTGGTTTTTTGGCGTTTTTCCCCTTGCTTCCTTTGTGAAGGAGAGGTTGATTGTTCGACGTGTGGTGCAACTTTTTGCGTTTTAAGAAGATACTTATATTCTTTCATTATATCTTGTATTTCGTTTTTCTTATCCAAAACATCTATGTCGTAGACGATTCCAGGGGTATGTAGGGATGGTTTAGGTTTGAGATGTTTGGTAACTGCTCTTACATATTTTTTACCATTTTTTTGCCTGTGGGAATGATAACGACCCACAGCGATCGCCCAGATGTGAAGATCATCAGGGATTTTCCATCTTTGGTTATGACGTTTACGATTTAATTGGTAGATTTTTTCTTTCAAGTAAAGTTCGTACAAATAGAGGCTTCCCAAGATCATGTTTCTTTGGGGGTCGGTCATTTCAATAATATCGTTAAATTTCCATCCGTGGTATCGATAGTTAATTTGCATGCATCCTATATCTAGGTCTTCTCTCTGTTTTTTAGGAAGTTTTTTAATAAAACTTTTTAATTCCTCTTGGTTTTTAAAGTAATAAGGTTTTCCTCTGAAATTGGCAGTCCATGGCCATGGGGCTCCCTTGTAATTACTCTCCGTTTTACTAACTGCCCAAACAATTTCAGGTATGATTTTCAAATGTTGGCTGATTTCTTTTATATATTGGCCACAGACATTCTTATTGGGATCCAAATCTTGGCCGTAGACGGGGGATTCCATCACAAAGATTAAAAAAATCAATAAGCCTAACTGTGCTATCACCAGGAAAGAAACCATTTTTATTTCCTACATAAATAAATTATGTCTTATAGATGGTAAATAAATAGGTAAAAATTTCTTTAGACTGGTTATTTAATTCTCAAAAAATACTTAGATTACGCAATCCGGTTGATTCTCAGGAAGAGCATTAGCAAAAGCAGGCAGCATTAAGCACGAGGTATAAATTCGTGAAAGTGTTGGAAAAGAAGACAAATCGACTTGGAAGCGGATGGCATTGTAGATTTGAGGGATAAGGCAAGCGTCAGCTAACGAGGGGGCTCCACCAAAGCAAAAATTGTCTGCAGTGGGGTGAAGAAGTTTTTCCAAATGCTGGAAGCCTTTTGTGATCCAATGGTTATACCAATGATTTTTTTGGTTTTCACTGACGTTTAATTCCTGTTGGAGATAGATGAGAACCCGTAAATTATTCAGGGGATGGATATCGCTTGCAATGAGCTGAGTGAGCGACCTAACGTGGGCTTTTTCAATGGAATTGCCAGGTAAGAGAGGAGGGGTGGGATAACATTCCTCTAGATATTCTAATATAGCCATGGATTGAGTAAGTGTTTGACCTTGATCAATCAATGTAGGTACTAACCCTTGGGGATTGATAGCTAAATATGCTGGGGCTTGATGTTCATTTTCCCGAAGATTCACCGGTATAATTTTATAAGGTAATTCTTTAAAATTTAGGGCGATTCGGACTCTGAAAGAGGTTGATGAGCGAAAATAAGAGTATAATTGCATGCTAAAACTCATTTAACAGAATTGTAATAACTCTAGCATAAAAAATTATTTATCTTAATTGCTAATTTCTATATAGATTAGACCTAATTTAAAAAGAATTATTCAATCTGAATATTCAATATATTATGTGCTGAAAAAATTAATATTATTAAGATTGGTAGGATAATATGAACTTATATACCCCTTTCCTCATAAGTTTTCTCGCAACAAGTTTAAGTCAAGCTTGTGATTCTAACTCTTTTGCTGAGCAGGGATTTTCTATCAATTTTCAACAGCAGGAGCAAAAGAAGGTGCAGGGCGTTGATGTTCAGTGGCCTCAATACATTCGCATCAGTGCTAACTATCAAGTGGATTTAGCTTCTCTCCCTGGTGAGATTATTGTGGTTGATCGGATAACGAGAAGTGATATTGGTAAGATAGATAAAACAAGGCAATTTGAAAATCGTGTGTCAGTAAATGATGCCTATTTCCTCACCCCTCTTCATAAAAGTGGGATGGAATTGGGAATTCGCTATGACTTCCAAGGACTTCAAGGGGAAGTGGTACCTGTCCATTTTTATAAAGATAAATTCGCTCATGAGTATTGCTCCTTGTATAACTGGTACGAGACAAAAGCGCAAACTGGAGGGTGGGAAGCCCAATCTGATCCGCTTGCAGCCATTCGCCTTAATATATATCTCAATCAAGTCATTGCGGGTACTTGTCCTGTACGGGCCGTTGGCCATCCACGTTATGGTAAGAATACAGTACCAATAATGAAATATGTGGGGCTTTCAATTGCTTCTCCTAATACTTTCCTCAATGATGATCTTCTATTTAAAGAAGTTATAAAAAACGCCCCCCTTAGCATTTCTTTGGGAGTTCCAAATGTAAGTACATATATCGAAATTGGAATTCAGGAGGACTATCACAAAGGACAATTGTACGTTATTAATGAATATCTCAAGCTTGCTCAAGAGAAATACAAAGCCGTTCTCAATAAGAGTGATCCCATCCAGTGTAATTATTTTTTGAATTTCTTTATTGCAATGGGCATTGTTCAAAGCAATGAAAAGAAGAAATATGCTGAGGTGTTTGAGTTAAATCTAGAGTCATCAACCACAACGCCTGGTACTGCAGTGTCTAACACGCTAGAGTCTGAGGCTGAATTAGTGTAAACGTTTCAAGGTAATTTTTCCAAAAATACCATCAATAAAAAAGGAGGCTTAGAGCCTCCTTAATTTTGTTGATGACAAGCGGGAGATTAATAATCCATGCCGCCCATGCCACCCATGCCACCCATGCCACCCATACCGGCAGGAGCTGCAGTTTTGGGTTCAGGTTTTTCGGCGATCATGGCTTCTGTAGTGATCAGCAAGCTGGCAACAGAAGCTGCGTCCTGCAAAGCGGTGCGAACAACTTTGGTAGGATCGATAATACCAAATTTCAGCATATCACCAAAACGGTCGTTTTGAGCGTCATAACCATAGGTCATGTCATTGGCATCGGTCAATTTACCGACAATGATGGAACCATCTTGACCTGCGTTAGCAGCGATTTGACGGCAAGGTGCTGACAAGGCTTGGCGAACGATTTTAATACCAACGTCTTCATCGTTGTTATTGCCCTTTAGACCATCAAGCTTTTTAATGGCATAAAGAAGGGCAACACCACCACCAGGGACAATGCCTTCTTCAATCGCAGCTCTGGTCGCGTGCATGGCGTCTTCAACGCGGTCTTTGCGTTCTTTAACTTCCATTTCCGTAACACCACCAACGCGGATAACGGCAACACCACCGCTCAACTTTGCAAGACGCTCTTGAAGTTTTTCACGATCGTAATCAGAGGTAGATTCCTCAACTTGAGCACGAATCTGTTTGCAACGAGCTTCAATTTCATGCTTCTGACCGGCGCCATCAATGACAGTTGTATCATCTTTTGTGATTGTCACTTTGCGAGCTGTACCGAGCATAGAGATGTTAACATTCTCTAGTTTAATGCCCACATCTTCGGAAATGACTTGGCCGCCAGTAAGGATAGCAATATCTTCCAGCATGGATTTACGACGATCACCGAAACCAGGAGCTTTAACAGCAGCGACTTTTAGGCCACCGCGAAGCTTGTTAACGACGAGAGTGGCAAGGGCTTCACCTTCAACATCTTCAGCGATAATCAAAAGGGGACGGCCCGATTGAACAACTGTTTCAAGAACAGGCAGAAGGGGTTGTAGACCGGACAACTTCTTTTCATGGATAAGAATGAAAGGATTTTCCAGTTCACAAACCATTTTTTCTGGATTGGTTACAAAGTAAGGTGAAATATATCCACGGTCAAATTGCATACCTTCAACCACATCCAATTCAGTGTTTAAGGATTTTGCTTCTTCAATGGTGATAACACCTTCTTTACCGACTTTTTCTACAGCTTTTGCCAGCATTTCACCAATTTCTACTTCGCCGTTGGCAGAAATGGTGCCAATTTGAGCAATTTCTTCATTGGTGGAGACGTTCTTAGAACGGCTTTTCAAATCTGTAACAATGGTATCGACTGCTTTTTCAATGCCACGGCGTAGATCCATTGGATTCATGCCTGCTGCAACGGCTTTTACACCTTCGCGGACAATCGCTTGAGCCAATACCGTTGCTGTGGTTGTACCGTCGCCTGCTAAGTCTGAAGTCTTAGAAGCAACTTCACGCAACATTTGTGCGCCCATGTTTTCGAACTTGTCTGTAAGTTCAATTTCTTTAGCAACAGATACACCGTCTTTTGTAATACGAGGGGAGCCAAAAGACTTTTCAATAACAACATTACGACCTTTAGGCCCCAATGTCACTTTTACAGCGTCGGCTAGAATGTCGACACCGCGAAGCATGCGTTCGCGAGCTTCAGCTGAAAAACGTACTTCTTTTGCAGCCATATTAATTCTCCTTCAATAAATTATGCAGCGCGGTTTTCAAAAATTCCCATGATGTCGGATTCTTTCATCACAAGGAAGTCATCGCCGTTAATTTTAATCTCTGTGCCAGACCACTTTCCGAATAGAACGCGATCGCCTTTTTTAACATCAAGGGGAATAATGCTGCCTTGCTCATTGCGAATTCCTGAGCCAACTGCCACAACTTCACCTTCAATGGGCTTTTCTTTTGCTGTGTCGGGGATAATAATGCCACCCTTGGTCTTTTCTTCAGAATCAATGCGCTTAACAAGCACACGATCATGTAATGGTCTGAAATTCATTTTTTAAATCTCCTTTAATTTACTTTCGTGTCAGCACTCTCTTAAAGGGAGTGCTAATTATTTAACCCGAAAAAGGGATAGAGTCAAGAGGGGAGTGCAGAAAAACTTCACTATAGGAGATGTTTTTGTTTCCATGATGAAGTTGCGAGTCTGGAATCTTATGAGTGCCTAAGGAATGCAGAATCAGAATGTTAAGTCAAGGTTAAAGTTAGATTGCTTTAAGGGATTGTATTTATTTGGGCTAATGATAATCAGGAGATGCAAAAGGAGTGTTAAAGAAGATAAACCTGCAGATTACAGAAAGAGTACCTTATGAGAGTTTATGTTGCTCTTGGAATGTTATTGATGCTAAGCACCCAAGTCCTGGGGGAAACTATATCCAATTTTGTATTAAGGGTACTCCGTTCGAACCCTCAAACAAGCCAATACAAGAAAAAAAAGAAACCTCCATACTCTTTAGAAAATCGATCATTGAACGAAGAGGTAAATACGGAAGCTTCATCGGAAGGTTTCGAGGGAGCTAATTCAGAGAGTTTAAGCTTTTTAGACTCTGCGATCAAAGCTCCCCATGCCGGAGTTTTATTCAATTCTTGTTCACACGCTGATCCCAAAAATAAGTCAACGCCTTTGGGACAAATTCCTTATAGTTCTTATCAACCTGGATTGAATAGAGTTGATATGAAAGCTTCATCTGTCCCTCATCTTAATGGGGCTAATTATTATATGGGAACTAAACAAACGCTCCAAATAGGTTCGATTAAAGAGCACAAAGATCAAAAGAAAGAGGCTCCTAGAGGCGTTCAAGGGAAGGGGCACAAGAATACTCATCATGAAAAGGGGGAAATCGCATCGTCACCTTTGAAGCCTGTATTATGTATCAGCCAAAAAGATTATGATCAAGGGGGAGGGAATGTAAGTCCTCAAGGCTATGGAAGAGGCTTTGCAAGGAGTAGTCAACATAACTCGTGGACTTCATCTTTTCGATTTGATAAGAATTCCCTTTATACTCGAGATCATAAACATGATCTTGTCAGCCATGAAAGTCATTGCGGTTGCCATAAGGAACGGGGTATTAAGGTTGTTGTTCCCGAATATAAAGACGATAAGCGAAACTTCATCAAAAACCATCACCATGAGCAACAACAACTATTAAATGGTTTCATTGAATTAACTGATTCTCCTGATAATTCTCCGGTCAGTCATTCACTGGCAAGAAGGGCGGTCCTGGATTCCGATTTGCCTCCAAGGGCATTGCAAACAACTTCCCAATCTACCTTTTTAATTCCACAGGAAGCTTTACCTGAAACCTTCATACAAACCCCAAGCGTAGCACATGTTATACAGTCTTCTCTCCTTATTCCTTCTACACTTGTAGTTTCCTCAACGCCTTCAGAATTCTCTGGGTCTGTTAGAGAAATGATGGAGAGCCATAATCATGATGAGAATGATACAAGCCGTAGAGTCCAACAAACTCCTAAACAAGCGTCTACGTCTTCTATGCAGTCATCAACCGTGATTGCCTCCCCAGTGTCGGTAGTTGTTGAGCCTTTACCAGTTGTGGCCACGCCTGTCCCAGCAGTCATATCCATCCCCCCCCGTCTAACTCTACCTTCTCACTCATCTGGAGGTGCTTCAAACACTAATAAAAGGAATGACATGAAAAAGAAGTTCTTTATGTTTCAAGGGCCGCCTTTTAAGTCCGAAGAAGACTATAATAAAAAACTGCTTGGGAGTTTTATAGATGATTTAAGAAGAAACGGTAAATTCTATGGCCTGACAAAGTTGCGCGGGGAACTAGAGAAGTTAGAAGATTATAGATGATCCAAAGACTTAGGATACCATCTTAAAATATAAGTTGTGTGTTTGACATATGGCATTAGGTAGGTAAAGTTAAAGCCAGGCTGTCTTAGTAGGAAATTAGGAGTTAGATCCAATGTTTTCCATAAAACGTTATGGCTTGATAAGCCTTTTCTTCTTAATCTCTGCCTCATTTAACACATTTGCGATTGACCACAAAAACGATGGTTTAGAGGATGGATGTTTCAATTCTTTATCCACCGCCCAGGCCACAGCTTCGCATGCATCCCAGATTGACACCGTCTCGGCTGGTGACACTCTTGTTTGTGATGATGGAACAACATTTTACTTGGGTAAAGATGCTGGGATTGATGGTACGTGTGTTGTTCAAGCAAAAAAAAATGGCCCGATTGTCTATGCACAAGATACAAATGGAAAGTTATATGCTTTTGAATATTGTTCCGATGAAGGTAAGTTAAAACGTTCCTCCATATTCCGTCTACCGGTCATGGGCACACTTTATAAATGGTTGGTTGATAGTAGTAACACGGTTCAATTACCTTATATGAAGGATGGGACCTTTGCCAAATGGGCTATTTCTTACTTTACCTTTCCAGAAGGTCCCGATGTAAGAACCATCAGTTTGTATATCATGACCCAAACCAATCCCATTATATTGCGCAACATGGATCCCTGGCTTCCTCCATGGCAGGATTATAATTATCCTGGTCCCCTTGGGGTGACGGGAGTGGATGTGGCTGCTGGCCATAATCTTGTCGCTGTTATCGGATATGGGCAAGAGGGCAAAAAAGTTTTTGCCTATCGTCCGCTCAATTATGATTTTACCGGGGGCAACCCCATGATTTCCTACCGACTTTCTAGTGGTTATATCATAGAGCCTTATGCCTGGGTGAAAAGGATTGCTAAGAAAATTGAGGTTACCTCACAAGTTATTGATATTCCTTCAGCCGACTGGATCATTGTTCCTTTAATGGATGAACATCAGCCAAAGATTCGGGTTGATGATAAAGGGAGATATCTTTACATTCCTAAGAATGACGGAAATTGCAGTGTCTATGATTGTGAGATAAAAGCATGGCTTAATGATGTAAAGAATATCTTTAACTCAGATGCATCTCTTACTTGGCCAACGTTTGAATATCCAATCTATACTAAGCCGCAAAAAGTTCGTGTGACCCTGAATGGTGAGGAGGGAGAATTAACTTCTTCTACCCAAGATCCAATTATGGGGATATTCACCAGCAAGCTTGGTAAAAAGAAACCAATATATGCTTTACCCTCCAACGCGGTTTCGGTTTTGTTCAATTCTAAGACGCTCTTTGATGAATATTATCGTCCTGTTCGGTTAAGTTATTTGTCCAAAGATCAGGAGCAAAAACTCAAGGAACTAAGAATGATACGTTAATTTTAAGTTTTTTGTAGAGCGTTCAAAGAATTCTAAGGTCATGAGAAGTTTACGCAGCCAACGGTTATACTTTTTATAAACTCCATGACTTGGGATTTTATAGTAGCTGATAATTTCTTGTTGAGCCTTGTTGATTCGAGAAGAATTACGACTTAACAAGTTTTCAAGCCAATGTGCTTCTGGCAGATTTTTATTCTCCGTGGAAGCAGGGTATTGAAAGGTTAGATCGACATCATACAAGGTGAGATTCCCCCATTGGGTTTCGGTATAAATAGATCCTACAGGGATCATGCCTTGCTTTGAGCGGCCGCCAAAGAGGCAGCATTATCCACATCTACTTCTGCTTGAAACCCTTGGAATGAGAAGGGCTGAGGGGAGAAGTAGCTGAGAAGGTGGGGCCAATCGGGGTTGTGCCATTTTCCCTGCCAATACCACTGCCGAAAAAAATTTTGTCGAGAACCATGGTCCTTGAAGGAAAGGGTTGGGGATCCTTGGCTTTCTCGCGCCAACTGGAGTAAGCGTGTTATAATTTCTTGCCCATATTTTTGAGAGCGCACTTCAGGGATAAAACCATAACCAAATTGGCGGTAGGCAGGGTCTGTTGCATGTTTGATCATGATTGACCCGATGAGGTGATGGTCAGATTTGCGAAGGATAGCATAGCCGGGAGGAGGAAAGGGGGGAACATAGCTAAAGTTTTCTTGAAGATTCTCATGAAGCCGAAGCCAATTCTTTTCCCTCAGTTCAAGAATCTCAGGGTTTTCAAGATACTCATTGCGGCGAAAGTACAGACGCTCATGATCCGCCTCTTCCATGCTTTCCCATTGGACAGTATGAGCAAGGGTCCAGGGTTGCCAGATTGTTCTCGGCGTCTCTATGGGAGAATTAAGGGCTTTCAAAGACGATAGAAGAACTTTTAATATCACTAGGAATTTGTGAGTCACATAAACCTCCAAATACTGAATATTTTCAATATTTTACAAGGTGATAATTAAAGTTGAATGAACAGAGGGAGCGTTAAGGAAGAGATTTATTGAGCTCTTTGGTTGCTCCATATTTTAATGCCATATAATACTTTTTCTTGTCTTCTGATAAACGCTCGATGGCATAACGCAACATGGTCCGGGGCATCGTCGCTCCATGCTTTGAAAGAAAATCCTCTAAATCTTTTAAGGATCTTTTACCAATCTCACGCAGCATCCAACCCACAGCTTTATGAATCAGGTCATGGGTATCTTGGAGAAGAATTTCCGCAATGGTGATAGATTGACCGAACTGACCGCGCTTAATATCATAAAAGCAGGTCAGCATGGCAATGCGTCGATGCCATAAATTGGAACTTATGGCTAATTGATTAAGTATATCTGCTCCATAATGAGTCACGAAGGGGCCGAGGATGAAAGGGGCTGATCCATCAACCAAATCCCAATTGTTAATGGAGTTCAGATGGGCCAGGTAAAATTCGCCTATCTCTTTAATCATCTTTTGGTCAGCCTTCTCAACCTTCAAACATAAAATCATTAGGGCTACCATGCGCTCTTCGTGGATAGGGGAGGAGAGAAGATGAGAAATAGCTTCTAGGGAAAGATTTTTAAATTGCTTGGCAACTTTTCTCAAGTCTGGAACCTTAATACCGATAAACTGGTCTCCTTCAGAATAGTCACCAGGGCCGGTTTTAAAAAAACGTTTGAACTGCTCAGCGACTTTGGAATTAGCAAGTTTAGCTAGTGTGTTTTTAACTTCTGTGCTTGTCATGCCAAGAGCGTCCTTGAAGGATAGTCTTTAGAAACTGGGTTTCTTGTATTTATATTTGCCTTACTGAAGAGTGACAAGATCATTTGGTATGGTGGCAAGGGTAAAAAAGAAACGTTTTCCCATAGTTTTATCTCGTCTTAAAGTTATATGATTGATTTTATAGGACTATTTTAATGAGATAAAATATGATCAAACTTTATTTATCAAAATTTCTTGTGCTTGTTTTTTTGTTCTCATCACTTAGTGTTCGAGCCCATGACGATTTAATAGATAAAATAGATTTACAAAAAATAACTCCTTGGTCTGAAATGTCTCAATCACCCAAATCCTCAGAACAAAATCGTTCGGGAACTTTTATGTCAGAAATAGAGGTTCAGACAGATCATCAAAGGACCTTTAACCACAGCCTTCAGGAATCTAGAGCAAACATGGAAAAAGATACTGAGAAGTTGGTAATAGACCATAAGACAAGATTGGACCAAATCACGGAAAAGATTTACCAATCTAGATCGAATCTTAATCTAACGAGGTTGGCAAATGATGCTCAATCGGTTAGACCAGTGAGAAACTCACAAGAAGGGGTAGAATAGTAAGTCAATTATTCTAATCCGCAAATAAGTTCGAGATCTCTTGAGGGATTTAAGTTTGAGTTTGTGTTAATGAAATAATCATGCAGTATATTCTGTATACAAGGGGGATGTGTAATTCTAAAAAATTTGCATGTCTATAATAATAAAATTTTAGTAATTTTGTTCTAAAATAAAATAATTTCCTCCTATTTTCTGGTCCACCCCTCCTAAATTAATAGCCCTTAGTTTCAAACTTATTCTGGAATAATTAAGTTTGCTAATTTCATGCACTGTCAAAAGTCTAAAGAGCTTGAATTTGGCGATCTCAAAAACACTTCTTAAATCTTTATTTTAGCTAACCGAACTGCATTTAATATGACTGAAACTGAACTTAAAGCCATAGCAACACTAGCTATAACAGGGGTTAAAAGTACGCCAAACATGGGGTATAACAGACCGGCAGCGATAGGAATAGCCAAAGCGTTATACCCAAAGGCTAAGAAGAGATTTTGTTTAACATTGCGCATGGTCAGTAAGCTTAATTGATGCGCTTTGGTTATCCCTTGAAGATTACCTGACATTAGAGTTAGTCCGGCACTTTCTATGGCTATATCCGCACCTGTTCCCATCGCAATGCCAATGTTAGCTTGGGCTAATGCTGGAGCGTCATTTACGCCATCTCCGACCATAGCTACTATTTTCCCTTGGCTTTGCAACTGGCGAACATATTCATATTTTTCTGTTGGCAAGACGTCAGCTTTAAGCTTGGTAATTCCAAGTTCCTTAGCTATTGCTTGAGCAGTGATTTCATTGTCTCCTGTTAGCATCACAACTTCTATTCCTTCTTGTCGGAGCTTTTGTAGAGCTGGTTTGGTAGATTCTTTAATTACATCTGAGACAATGATTAATCCACAAAGAATATGATTAATTGAGACAAACACAACTCCTTGGCCAGCTTGATGAAATTGATTTGTATTGGCAAAATCGGTAGGCAATGAGATCCCCAGAGAATTCATAAACGCTTCATTGCCAACCGCAATAAATTCACCCTCTATTTTGCCTTGAACACCTCTGCCTGGGATAGACATAAATTCTTGGCTATCTTTTAATTTTAGGCCTTTTTGTTGTGCCTTTTCAATAATTGAAGCAGCAAGCGGATGTTCGCTCCCTTTTTCAAGCGAGGCGGCATACGAAAGAAGCATATCTGCATCTTGTGTAGATAGACTAATAACTTGAATAACTTGTGGTTTTCCTACCGTTAATGTTCCCGTCTTATCAATCACAAGTGTATCTATTTTAGCTAAGACTTCTAAAGCTGCGGCATCTTTAATCAGAATTCCTTCACGCGCTCCTCGACCTGTTCCAACCATAATAGACATGGGGGTAGCTAAACCTAGGGCACAAGGGCAAGCTATAATCAGAACAGCTACGCTTGTTATTAGGGAATATACTACTTTTGGTTCAGGTCCCCAAATAAACCAAATAAAAGCAGTCATTATAGATATGCCAATTACTATCGGAACAAAATAAGACGATACCTTATCAGCCAAGCGTTGGATAGGAGCTTTAGTGCGCTGTGCCTTTGAGACCATGGCCACAATTTGGGCTAGTATTGTTTCTTCCCCGACCCGCTCAGCTCGTATGACTAAACTGCCGTTTATGTTTAACGTTCCCGCCATAACTTGATTGTTGGTAACCTTTTCAACAGGGATTGACTCACCATTAATCATGGATTCATTAATGCTGCTCATCCCTTCGATAACAACTCCATCAACTGGAATTTTATCACCGGGCCTAATTCGTATTAATTGTCCTACTTTGACATGAGATAAATGAACATCATTTTCAGTTCCATCTGCCATAATAATTCTTGCAGTAGGCGGAGTTAGCTCTAACAACTGGCGCACTGCTTGGCTGGTTTGTGAGCGTGCTCGAAGTTCTAGTAGTTGGCCCAAAAGCACGAGCGTAGTGATAACTGCAGCCGGTTCAAAGTAAACCGTTATCGCCGCACGATATGTGAATAAGTGAGGAACAAAGTAGGATAATACCAATGCTGCCAAACTGTAAAAATAAGCAACTCCAACACCTAAACCAATGAGGGTAAACATATTTAGATGAGCACTTTTGACTGATAGCCAAGCTTTTTGCCAAAATGGCCATCCTCCCCATAAAACTACCGGACTGGCAAGGAATAACTGAACCCAATTAAAGAAAGGACTGCCTTCTAATTGATGTAACCAGGAAATTGGAAAAAAGTGCATCCCCATATTAAGCAGCAACAATGGAGTTGACAAAACAGCTGCTAGCCAAAACCTTTTTGATGTATCCTTGAGCTCATATTGATCTTCATCAACGGCAAGAACGTTTATTGGTTCTAGTGCCATTCCACAAATTGGGCAGCTTCCTGGGCCTTGCTTTTGAACCTCAGGGTGCATAGGGCAGCTATATAATTGCTCTGCGTGCGTATCTACATGTGGACTATATGATGTGTTGTTTTTGGAAGACAAGGTACTTGAGCAGCAAGCTTTTTGGGAATTATCTTTCATATCTATATGCTGATTCATTTTTATAATCTCCCTTCTTAATCAAACCGCTTAATGAGTTCTCTAATTTCATCGACTTTCTGTTTTTGCATATCTGGATCGTCAGCCAAGAAGGCTTCAGTAACGCACATACATAGGTGTCTGTCTAAGATTTGTAACTCAACATTTCGGACAGCAGCCCGCACGGCTCTTAGTTGAGTGAGAATATCAGGACAATACCTGCCTTCCTCAATCATGCGCTTAATTCCCTCAATTTGCCCACCGATTCGGTTCAGGCGTGGTAACTCTTGCTGATGTGAAGGATGTTGATGACACTCTTTTTTCATTTTGGAATTACCTCTTTCAGATACCCTATATGGGTATAATATATACCCCCATAGGGTATAGTCAATAGCTTGAAAAAACTTTAGTTAAGTATGGAGTGCTCACCAATTAGATTCGGCACTGGCCCAGCGCTATTTGTTATAAATTAACTATATTTAAATGTTATTGTCGGAGTGTGTTTTAATATCTCAAGGGGTTGAATCCAACGATACTTCACGAGAAGAAAAAATAAGAACTAAAATGCTCGTAGCTTAAATTGTCAGAACCTTTGATTTAGAAGGAAGGCGATGAAGATAGAATCTCTACTTTAAAGGATTAAACTTGGGAAGAGATTCCCTATGAAGTAACGGTGAATTTGTACCAAACAGTGGTGAAACTATCATATTAGGTTATGGAACACAAAAGGAAAAGGAGAACAGGTTTTTTTCTTTTCTTAAGTGGTCAGGCTTTTGGGGATTTGAAAGGGTCCACTTATCACTCTAAGCTTTATTTCCCCATAGTTTAATCATTTTGGTAAAGGTTTGACCTAAGGCTAGTTTTGGATCCGAACCATAAGCAAGACTAACAAAACGAGTTAAGATAACCATCCATAATGGGCTAAAGACAAGACTTAAAGAAATCACGGCGATGCTGATTTTATAACTCTCACCGGTCAGTATATTCTGATTAAGGGCTGTGGCTGCTAAAATAAACGAAAATTCACCGATTTGGCTGATGGCTAAACCAGAGACAAAGCTGCACCGCCAGCGCTCTTTGGGCAATGTTACTTTTAACATCAAGATGCTGGCGATGGTCTTAAAGATCATGCTGCCAAAGAGAAGCCAGGTAATCAAAATAAGATGGTTGGCAATCACGTTAAAGTCAATGAGCATGCCAATAGAGAGAAAAAAGACCATGATCAGAACATTTTGCATCGGTTCAATGCGATGAAGAACCTTCTCTTTAGAATGGCTGTTGCCGATAATGAGGCCTGAGAGAAAAGCGCCAAATCCAGGGGAAATTTGCGCCCATTCTGAGATAGCAGCTCCAACAAAACACCAGGACAAAGCGGCGACAGGTATGAGGTCTTGATAATGTTCTACAGTTTGGTGAAAGAGGAGATGAACTTTTTCTTTTCTGGACAAATACCAAATCAAACCGAGAAAGATCAGGATGGCCAACAAAATTTTAGGAATAAACGCAAAGGTCATTTCCCGCTGAGCCCCCATCGCGTTTAAGATCATAATCATCGGAATAAAAATGAGATCTTGAGCAATCAGTACGCTGATAACAATTTGACCAGTTCCCTTATCTTTCAGGTTCACGGCTTCCAGAAGTTTGACTGCAACAGCCGTGCTGCTCAAAGAGATAATAAAGCTGTACGTAATTTTTTCTTCTGTGGACAAGGGAAGAGTTAATCCAACCAAAAAGACCATGGCAAAACTTAAAAGTCCAATTCCGAATGCGACAATTAGGGCTGGCTTGTAACTCTGGCGAAAAGATTGGAGGGGTAATTCCATGCCGAGAATGAAAAGGAGGAGAATAACACCTAATTCAGCCACAAACCGTATTTGTTCTTCGCTTTCAATCAATCCAAAAGCTTGAGGGCCCAACAGAGCGCCAGCAAAGACATATCCGATCATAGGTAGTTGTTTAAGCCATCCTAAGAAGATACCAGCTAATGTTGCAACCAAAACAATCGCGCCCAAGTCAAAAAAATGTTGCGGCATGGTTACGCTCCTTGAGGATTAATATAGGGCATCATGCATTGGGTAAGGGTATAAATTCAGTCTCTCCAGTGATCATGGGAAAGAGACCCTGTTGCCATTGATATTTGGCCTCTTCAATACGCTCTTTGGAACTGGAGACAAAATTCCACCAGATATGACGGGGACTACCCATGGCCGCCCCCCCAAAAACCATGAAATGACAGTCTCCTCGTGCTTCTACAACGATTGGCTTTCTATAAGGCAGGATAAGGAGTTGTCTTGGCTCAAATACATTTCCTTGAATGAGTAATTGACCTTTAAGGGGATAAACGGCGCGTTCTTCCGTTTCGCTGGGAATGAAGAATTTTTCGCCATTTTTGATGTGAACATCCAGATAAATAAGGTCATGGGGAAAGGCGACTGGCGAGGCAAGGCCCTGGTAAGACCCTGCGATAATTCGGACGTTCAACCCTTTTTCTTCAATAGTTGGAAGGTGATCACGTGAAATATGGCTGAAGCTGGCCGCTGTTTCCTCATGTGCTATGGGTAGGGCAAGCCAAGATTGAATGCCGAACAGCTCATGGGGGTGCTGGCGTAACGCTTCGGGCGTGCGTTCGGAGTGAACAATGCCTTTGCCGGCAACCATGAGATTCACATCTCCAGGATAGATGGGTTGGACATGACCCAAGCTATCTCGGTGCAGAAGTTCGCCTTGAAAAAGATAGGTCAAGGTTGCAAGACCAACATGAGGGTGAGGGCGAACATCTAATCCTTGTCCCGTTAAAAATTCCCCGGGGCCCATCTGATCCCAAAAAATAAAAGGGCCCACCATGCGTCTTTGGGCCGAAGGAAGAGCGCGAAAAACTTCAAAACCACCCAGGTCATGGGCTTTGGGGGGAATGGATTGGATGATCATAAAGCACATATCCTTTCTTTCCTTAAACTGTAAAAGGGATTAAATGTTAGAGCAATGTTTTTTAAAAAAAGATGAGTGGTAGTGCTTTTTTACCCTAAAACCTCTAGGATAGGCATATATTTGACCCTTAAGGCACGAAACATGGATCCTAAGCGCGTTATTCAGTTCTGGTTTAAATATGAAGACAAATGGTTTGTCAAAGACCCTAAATTTGACAAGCTTATTCGTCAAGAATTTCTGGATGCTTTTAACGACGCGCTCACAGGTAAGATGGATGAATGGGCGCAAGAGCCGGAAAGTTTCTTGTCTTTAATTATTGTGCTAGACCAGTTTCCACGCAACATGTTTAGAAATACAGCTGAAGCTTTTTCGGGAGATGAAAAAGCGCAAGCATTAGTCAAGCAAGGTCTTGCCCTCGGATGTGATAAGAAACTACCCATGGATACCCATCGGCAATTTTTCTATATGCCGTTGATGCATAGTGAGTCTTTGGCAGATCAAGAATTATCGGTTCAGCTTTATGGTCAATTGGGGGATGAGTTAAGCCTAAAATTTGCTCAAAGTCACAGAGATATTATTGCAAAATTTGGTCGCTTTCCCCATCGCAATCGGATCTTGGGGCGCATCTCAACCCCTGAGGAGCTAGAATTTTTAACCAAACCAGGATCTAGTTTTTGAGAATGGTGAAATGGGTAGATTAGAGATATTTTGTTTTGTCTAGAGCATTCTCAAGCCCATCTTAAGGTATAATCTTTTAACAGCTTTTCTGATCGAAAGGCAGCCCAAACATAAAAGAGGGAGAAGATAAAAATAATGCAAATTACGGCTTTTATTCCGTAAATCTCTCCCAACCAAAAAGCCAAGGTAGACGTCAAAAGATACATGGTGGCTTTGGTAATAGCCCAGGTTAACATGATATTTCGACAACGCCAAAACACTGGAAAAGCTTTTATAAATAGGGGGGTCAATGGAACTGCTTCTGAATCTAACATACCTATGAGCTGTACGAGGGCAATGATCCATACGCTTTGTGGTAAAGGAAATATTAGGATCAATAAGATAATAGTAGCTAAAGAGACAGCTTTTGCTTTGAATAGGATGAAGGGTTTTTGAGTTTTATATGCTAAATATCCCCACGACAGATCTGAAAAGGCAAGTGCTCCCGCTAATGCCGTACTTTGAGCTGTAATCATGCTGGGTTGAACACCTAATTTAGCTAGCTGTTCGGGGCAATATCCAAAGATAAAAATGGTCAAGCATGCTGTCATGGCATAAAGTGGAAAAAGAGTTACTCTCAAAGACCAGGCCCACTTTTCTTCGCTCCAGCCATCCTGGTGCGTGATCTTGTTGTCATCTAGCTTTTGCTTGTGTAAAGCTTCAATGAAATCTGGCGTTTCTATTAGGGCTTGTCTTGCTAATGTACCCAGGACAGCAAGCACACCCCCTAACCAGAAGGGAACCATCCAACCTTTTTCTGGATGGAAATACAAACATATCGTTGCAACCAATCCAGCAAATAATCGTCCTGAGGAGCAACTTAGTCCAACCATTCCATCTCGTAGATAGGCCTCTGGCAGCTTTGAGGATTCTGCGAGATAAATGGTAGCAGCCTGAAGTTCTCCCCCTGCTGCAAACCCTTGAGTAAAACGGCACAATATAACCAGGATAACCGACCAATGACCTGCGTCTTGATAAGATGGAATAGTTGTTATTGCCATGGAGGCAATGCCCATAAGGGTCATCGTACTGTTCAGGACAAACACCCGACCATATCTGTCGCCAATCCATCCCCAGAACAGTGCCCCAAACGGCCTCATAAGGTAAGCAGAACAAAACATAAAGACCTTACCTGCAGTCTCGACAAAAGGATCACCTTTAGGGAGAAATATTGGGTTTAAGATGAAGGTTAAATGGATAAACAGGGTAAGATCATAATATTCCAAAAAATTTCCGATGAGAATGAGCCGTATACAGCGACTTTTCTCTTTTTCTTCAATTTGATCAAGAGTATATCCATGCCTTTGATACCTTTTTAATCTTTTGCTTGCAAGGTATGGTGTATCAGAAATGTTTGACGTACGAATTATGTCATGCTCTTGATCCATATTATACACTTTAGGATTAGGGTTATGTTATTTTGGTTACTTCCTAGCGTAATTAAATCGTCCAGTAACTTGTCATCCAATGTGTAATTTTATGGATTTTTCAACTTGATATAAGGTTGCTGATTTTATCGTTAATAATCTAAGATTTTACGAGGACGGTCCTCGTACGCTTTTTGGCAAGAGTCGTTAAATTGGCTCTCCATTAAAGAAGGGGGCAAGAAGGTATATTCTTAAGTTGTGAAAAAC
>CAZITL010000009.1:0-78888 GCA_964542195.1 uncultured Verrucomicrobiales bacterium | reverse complement strand
GTTTTTCACAACTTAAGAATATACCTTCTTGCCCCCTTCTTTAATGGAGAGCCATTATATCGAGAACATAGGTAACACTTTTTCCCTAAAAGGATTGTCTAAAGGTTCGACCCCACACGATTCCTCGCCAACATACCCGAGATCGAAGTTCATAAAAGAGATACCCCGAATTTTTTCTTCAATTTGTCTAATGCCAACAGACTGTTAAATGTATTATAGATTGTAATCCTCACCATGTTCCCATTTTTCAACTTGAGAACGGACTATATCCGCAGTAGAGCCATATGTTTTAAATTTGTCTCTAAGCCAACTGGAATCATTGATTCCTGTTAAGGCTATTTCTTTAATGGGTTTTAACTTTTTTTCGCAATTAATTCTCATGGGGGCATTTTCAATTTTATAACATGTTTCCAAGATATCCTCTGAGAGGAGCTTCTCGCTGTTGGTTGTGGGGTCAATAATTTGGGCGTTTAAACCAAATCTTGTAGCGCGAAAACGGTTAATAAGGTACGTAAGATAGGTGTCTCTGGAAATTTCAGGCCTGTGAGATAATAACCAATCGACAAGATTGTATGCGTAATAGGCAAGATCTGCCGCTCTTTCCACAGTTAGAGGAGTGTCGCAGACTCTAATTTCAACCGTTCCGTATTCAGGCTTGGGTCTTATATCCCAATAAAAATCTTTCATGCTGCGAACAATGCCTAATTCTGACAGCCTAAAATAATAATCTGCAAACTCTGTCCATTCAAAGATCCATGGAGGTGTGCCACTCAAAGGAAAGGCGCTAACGACGGCTAATCTTGAGCAGTCAAAAGCAGTATCCACGTCCTGATTAAATGGTGATGAGGCCGCTAAGGCGATGAAATGCGGTATATAATAAGCAAGGGCATGACATAAATAAAGAGCATCATCGCCGTTTAAGCAACTCACATGGATATGCTGACCAAATACGGTAAATTGCTTTGCTAAGTATCCGTATTGTTCAGCTAAGGAAACAAAACGTTCAGATTGAAAGATCTTTTGTTCTTTCCATTTTTGAAAAGGGTGAGTTCCTCCCCCGCATATACCTAAATGGGCTTTCCTTGCTTCATGGACTAACGTATCTCTTATCTGGGTGAGCTCTTTTTTTAGGCTCTCGTATGAAGAATGTACAGTTGAATTAATTTCGATCATTGATTGGGTGATCTCTGGCTTTACTAACTCACTCCAGGGAGTGTGGTAAAGTCTTCTCAAAAAATCGTTCGCCTCTAAGGTTAAGTCATAGTTGTATAAGTTAACGAGTTGAAGCTCCAGTTCTACGCCGAAGGTCAAATCCTTATTCTCTTTGAATGGTGGTATCATATTCATGGATAAGTAACTTTTTTAGTGGGTTTCGTAAGCTTCGCCTGATTTGTAAAAAACCGTTTGGGTTATGATGGGGCCAACAATTCCTAAAATGCCGACGATGGCAGAAATTATTGTCAGTACCTCTTGGCCAATCTGCGGATTGTAATGGAGCACTTTACTTGTCATTCCAATGGCCATCTCTGTCATCGGCATTAAGGCGGCCGATATTCCTATGGACTGATTAAAGGTGAGGGTAGAAAGTTTAGTGAACAAAAGATTGCTTCCAAAATACGTTATAGACCTCAGTAAAATAAAAGCTGCAACAATAAGTGGCATTTGATAGAAGCCTGTAAGATCAAAATAACATCCAGTCACAAAAAAGAGTGGAATAAACAAAAGGTGGGATAACCAGCCAAAATCGATTTCCATCAATGCTCTTTTTTTGTCAATATTTCTTGATAAAACACCAATAGAAACAAGGACTAACATGCTAGGAACATTGAGAATATTGCCCAAAGAAATTCCTAATGCAATGATACCTACAAGCAAAATAAATTGAAGCTCTCTTTGCTTTCCAATGACCTGACGGGCAATAAACTCCATAAATTTAAATAAGATTAGCCCTAAAAGTAAGGCTACAATCACACGATACATGGAATGTAAACATAGGCTTCCAATGCTATATTTTTCAAGTTGTGCAAAGGGGAGTAAAATAGAAATTGAGATGAGAGCTAGAAAATTATTGATACTGGTTAGGATAAGCGTTCTCCTCGTTATAGGTCCCTGTGATCTAAGATCTCTTGATATCAGTAAAATAACAGCTGGGGAAGTCGTGGCAATGATAATGCCTGCAAACATGGAGGGTGTTAAAGCTCTTCCATGGAGTACTAGAATGGATGAGATGATCGTTGCGACCAGCAAATAACAGAGTGTTCCGCTGTATAAAAGTCCTTTATCATGTTTTAGCCACAAGACATCTAAATGACGTCCAATGCTAAACGTTATCAACCCTAGCGACATATCTATGATCACTTGCATTTGGCTAAGATGTGCTTTATTGACAATCCCTAAAAGATTCGGACCTAAAAGGTATCCAAGCAATATGTATGCGGAGATTCTGGGGCAAACTTTTGTATGAGACATTAATTCACCAAAAATAAGGCATACAATTATGGTAATTCCAAAGAGTGCAAAAGCATCTAAGTTAATGATAAGATCCGGTAGAAAGTGCATTAATTTGTCCTATGTTCCCTTTGAAATTTGACCAGCCCTCAGTTTGTTTAAATGATAACCGATCATGGTATTAACGTAACCACTGTAGAAGTGAAATTAATGATCTAAAACAACCTCCATGTATTTGTAAGTACAACTCATGTTTATTGTTTAATGTTAGGCAAGTTTGGATTATCGGTTGATTCCATACAATGGAGGTACTGGTAGTAGAGTAAAAAATCATAACCTTAAAGTATCTTTCATTTTCTTAGTTTGCTTTCCAGCTGGCAAGGTGTGGCCTAGTATTCTGGTAGAATGAGTGGGGCAAAATTGGATCCTTTGGGGTCTGAACATAGATGGACAGTTGGATTGACTGTTTATTTTCCAAAAAACTACTAAATTGTGATCACAATCCCTTTGTCGATTAACAAAATCCCAGCGCAAACTATAGATTTTTGGAAATGTATAAGCCTTTTTCTTCCAGGTTAATGATTGGATCCATGCAGCAAAGTATTTGATTTTGTTACCGAACCAATCGGTTGCTACAAAGCCTGCAGTAAAAATTAAAACGCAAGACCAACCCAACATATCTTGCGCTTGACAGTCTGCAAAAAGAAATAGCAGGGTTATTGATAGGATTGAGTTGCCATAAGATAAGGTGGCTAGTAAGTGCATGTTGCCTTTCTTGATGCCAAAATCCCAACAAAAATATGCAACGCCTGAATTAAATATCCCTATATACCCTAGAATTAACCATTGTTGATAGTTCGGTGTGACATAATCTTCGTGCATTAGATGAAATGGAAAGATTATTAAAACCCCAATACCATAGTACATTCCAATCATGGTTGGAGGGATATTTCGAAAATAACGTGTACATAAAGTATACAAACTCCATAATACAGCACATGAAAGAGCGTAATAATATCCTGGATGCCACTGAGAAAACATATTAAATCCCTGATTGGAATAATTAAGCAAAATCACACTCATTAATCCCATTGCTCCGGAAATGATATGTCTTGTCTTGAGGTTTTCTCTGGTAACGATAGTGCTCAATAAGATCACCAATATGGGCCAGAGAAGGATTAATATGTCTGCTTGTATCGCTGGAGCATTTTTAAAGGCTGAGATGTACAGGAATTGTTGAAGACAAATTCCTGCAACACCTATAATCCAGACATACCAAGGTTGAGATTTAATGTGTGGCCAATTTTTGGTTTTGGTTAACCATAAGGCTGAGATTAAAAAACTAAAGATAAATGTTGTGGTCAATACTTGTAGTGTGGGTAAGTGGCAAATTTTCGTAGTAGCAAGGGCGCCCGTTGACCATAACAATAAGCCCATATATCCTATGACGGTAGCCTTCTTTCGAGAGTAATTAATAGACAACATATTTCAATACAAAATAATTTAAATAAGAATTATGTTGAAAAAATCATGATTTTCCATATTTTTTCTCATCCTCTTTACCTGAAATTATTTCGTATGCTAAGTAATATTGTTGGGTGTGTCAAGAGGGACGCTTCTTGATAAGCAACTTTGAGATGTGAGATTTGAATTATGAGCGACAATCCATTAGCTTCTGAACTGGTTTTAATTGCTTTGCGCCAGATTATACGCGCCATTGATTTACATTCTAAAAAATTAATTAAACAGTACGGCCTTACTGGGCCACAGCTCATTGTTTTAAAGGAAATCCAAGCAAACGAAAAAGTTTCGCTTTCTGCTCTTGCGAAAAAAGTTAGTTTGAGTTTGGCAACGGTGTCTTCAGTTTTGGATCGATTGGAAAAACAACACTACATTCAAAGGGTGCGTGGAGAAACAGACAAAAGAACATTTTATGCGATTATTACAGAATCGGGGAAACAGGCTGTTGAAAAGTCACCGAACTTGCTGCAGGAGCAGTTCCTTAAAAAATTTGAAAAATTGCAAGAGTGGGAACAGCATTTGATCCTTTCTTCTGTTCAACGCATTGCAGCTATGATGAATGCAGAGTCAGTTGAAGCACCTCCCTATCTGGAAGGAGTTTGAAGGTGAGAAAAAATAGACTCATGTTTATGCAGATTTATGGCTGAATTAACAATTAAATTACGTTCATATTCAATTTTTTTTATGGAAATGATATTCTATCTATAAAAACGTCACAATAGATAGATAATTATGCAAGAACCTAAGCATCAACTTGTGCAAAAGATCATTCATTATTGGCGCATTAAGGACCCTAATTTATCAAAATTAGCTGAAACATTTACTGAGCATTTTTTCACTCGAGCATCATATGATTTTGTGCGCCGGTCTTCTCTGGAAGATCTGTGGTTATATGTTAAGACAGCCTGGGATCACTTCAATGGAAATAACATCAGGCCTGGGGTTCATTTAGACTATAAAGTAATTTCCGAGAGTCAGCCGCCACGTTTAATGTTAACGCTCATTAATGATGATCGTCCTTATATTGTGGATAGTATTCAAGGGTTGATGCAACGTTGGGGGCTGCGTCCCCAATTTATGGTTCATCCGGTTATGGGGGTAGAGCGAGGCGAGCAGGGAAATGTATCTCGAATCTTTCCTTTCTCCGTGGATCACCGTAAGGATCGCGGTCTTTTTGAATCTGTCGTATTTATTCAGATTAAAAATATTCTTAGCCAAGATGAAATAGAATCTTTTATTACGGACTTGAAAGTGCTCTTGCAACATGTGGCTTGGGTTGTCGATGATCACATGGATCTGAAGGGGCGCTTGGTACAATTGAAAAAGCACTTAAGCCAATCCTCCATTGCTCGGTGGTCGCCAGAACAAGTTGAAGATGCTTGCGCTTTTCTGGACTGGTTGCAAAAAGATCATTTTGTTTTTTTAGGGGCGCGCTACTTTGCCGTTAAAACCTTCTCTTCACAAGAAAACGTCTTTTGTACTGAGGAAGACCCCAATATTTCTGCACTTGGATTATTGAAAGATGATGATATTGCCAATGCTGATGATTTAGTTCCTGGCTTCAGTCGCGCCAGAATAGTTCCTGATCAAGACCGTACGCCGTCTGGAATTTTCCCTCTTGTGACGGTTATGAAGACCAATCACCGATCACCTGTTCATCGCCATTCTCGCATTGATTCCATTGAAGTGATGGATTGGGCTCATGATGGACATATTCAAGGCGTATATCAATTTATTGGTATCTTTACGAAAGAAGTTTTTGCCACGTCGGCTTTTGAGGTGCCTATTTTATCGCGAAAAATTCAGAGTGTTTTTGATCGTTTTGGGTTAAGTCCCGATTGGCACGATGGTCGAGCCCTTATTGGGATTTTAGATAGTATTCCGCGAGATGAAATGTTTTATCTCAGTGAAGATGATATGGCCGATATCGGACAAAAAGTTTTGCAATTAGGTGAAGAAACCAATTTTTTGTTTTTCGTGCGACCAGATCAGTATGGGCGTTATTTAACGGGAATGGTTTATTTGCCTCGTGAACGTTACAGCTTTAATTTGAAAGAAAAAATAGCCGATATTTTAGCCAATCAACTAGAAGGTAATGTCAGTTCCAGTGTGGCTTACATAGGAGATTTGCCCTTCGCCCGCGTCATATATGTTTTAACGTTTGATAAACCAAGGCGTGTGCAAGTGGATGTGGTCGAACTGGAAAATTTGCTCATGGAAGCCTCCCTTAGTTGGCAAGATTTGTTGGAACGTCACTTAAGTGCTTGCGAGACTGAAGAGAGATCTGCAGAACTTTCAGAGCGTTATCGGTTTGCGTTTCCAACTTCTTATCAAGAAAAGTTTGCCATTCATGAGGCGCGCGAGGATATTCATATCTTGGAGACCATTTCTCCTGATCATCCTATAGAATTACGTCTCTATAATAAGCAGGGTAAATTAAGAGTAAAAATATTCCACGCTGATGTGGCTGTCTCCCTATCAAAACTGTTACCTATTCTGAAAAATATGGGCTTAAAAGTGGCCTCTGAGATGACATTTCCTATCGAGGTTGGGGAAAAATGTGTCTATATTCATGACTTCGAAATTGAAGGTGATGTACCAGAGGGTTGGGAAAATTATCTGCACCAACTTTATGAAGGATTCCAGGATATTTGGTTTGGAAAAAGCGATAATGACGGCTTTAATGAATTAATGCTCTTTGCGGGTACTACAGCCCGACAAGTCAATTTACTTCGCGCCTATGCACGTTTTTTGCTGCAAATTAAATTGCCATATTCTCCCAATTATATTGAATCTGCATTCGCTCAATATCCAATGATTTCCAAACTTATTGTTAACCTTTTTGAAGCAAGATTCGATTTGCAGGCAACTGAAAAAGAGGTTGAGGAGATTAGTCAAGCTCTGGAATTGCAACTCCAGAATGTAACCCGGTTAGATCATGAAAGAATTTTTAGAAGATTTATGAATGCTATCCAGGCGACCTTAAGGACTAATTATTATCAAACAACCCCTGATGGAAAATTCAAAGATTATTTGTCCTTTAAGTTTCAATGCGCAGCGTTGGATCGCTTACCAGAGCCCCGGCCTTTATATGAAATTTTTGTTTTCTCATCTCGTCTTGAGGCCATTCACTTAAGAGGGGGCAAAGTTGCCCGTGGTGGTATTCGTTGGTCAGATCGACTTGAGGATTATCGCACCGAAGTTCTGGGATTGATGAAAGCTCAAATGGTCAAAAACTCGGTGATTGTGCCTTTAGGGTCTAAGGGGGGGTTTGTTGTCAAACGTCAAGCGGAAATAAGCGATCGGAATGCGCTGATGGAAGAGGTGATTGCTTGTTATGAAACCATGATGCGGGGGCTTTTAGATATCACGGATAATTTGGTTGATGGTCAAGTGGTTTCCCCACCCCAAGTTAAACGATACGATGATGATGATCCCTATTTAGTCGTGGCTGCTGATAAAGGAACAGCAACCTTTTCTGATATCGCCAATCGCATTTCTCAAGACTATAAGTTTTGGATGGATGATGCTTTCGCGTCTGGTGGATCAGCAGGGTATGACCATAAAAAGATGGCGATTACCTCCAGAGGGGCTTGGGAATCTGCGAAAAGACATTTTCGTGAATTAAATATTGATGTTCATCAAATGCCGTTCACGGTGGTTGGTATTGGCGATATGGCTGGAGATGTGTTCGGCAATGGAATGCTTAGATCTCAGAAAATTCGCCTAGTTGCCGCGTTTAACCATCAACATATATTTTTAGATCCTAACCCTGATCCTGAATCCAGTTTTGCTGAACGTCAGCGGCTTTTTGATCTGCCGAGATCAACATGGATGGATTATGATCCCCAGTTGATTTCTCGAGGAGGAGGCGTTTTTGACCGATCCATGAAGCGGATTCCCGTGAGTGTTGAAGTTAAAGAGTTGCTCAATCTCCATCAAAATGAGATTGCTCCCGATGATCTCATCCAAGCCATTCTTAAAGCTCAAGTGGATATGATTTGGTTTGGCGGAATTGGCACCTTTGTCAAGGCCACCACAGAAAGCCATGCAGATGTGGGCGATACCATGAACAACAGCTTAAGGATTAATGCTAAAGATCTTAGAGCCAGAGTTATTGTAGAAGGAGCCAATTTAGGCATGACCCAACGCGGGCGCATTGAGTATGCCCTAAATGGGGGAATGATTAATACCGATGCCATTGATAATTCAGGCGGTGTGGATTGCTCTGACCATGAAGTGAACATCAAAATTTTGTTTAATTCCATGGCGACCCCCATTTCGCGAGCCGATCGGGATCAACTGCTTAAAGGGATGACCGATGAAGTAGCGCACTTGGTTCTTCAAGATAACTATCGGCAACCCCAGATTCTTACCATATTGCAAAAGCGCAGTTTTGAGGATTTGAGTAGCTATCAATCTCTAATCAAGATTCTTGAGACAGAAGTAGGCCTTAACCCTGGCTTAGAATATTTGCCAGATGATGAAACCTTGGAGCGACGTCGACAAAAGCATGTGGGTCTCACCCGTCCTGAATTAGCCGTTTTGCTCGCCTATTCTAAGATTGCGCTCTATCGACAAATTGTGGATTCGCCCTTGGTGGAAGATGAAAAATATGCCAAGTATCTATTTACCTATTTTCCTGAATTGCTACAAAATAAGTTTAAAGAAGCTATTCTTCACCATCCCTTGAAGAAGGAAATTATTGCAACCGTCCTAGCCAATACTTTGATCAACAGGGTAGGGCCAATTTTCGTTTATGACTTGGCCAGCACAACGGGGTTTTCTATCCCACAAATTGTGCATGGGTTCTTTAGTATTATTGAATTGCTTAATTTTGAACCTGTATGGGCCAATATTGATAAGCTTGACCCCCTCATGCGATCAGATTTACAAGCTCAAGCTTATTTAGAAATCGCACAAGTGATTCGTACTTCTGTTTTATGGCTGCTCCATCGAGCAACTTATCCCATGATCCAAAATTCAGTGGAAGAAGTTTTAAAAAACTTAGCTTCCTTGGTTGAAGGAGACCAGCAGCAGCTTTTAGGAAACAAGATATTGTCTTTCCATGATGCTGGCCTGCCGCATGTTCTAGCTGAGGAGTTAGCGGTTCTTCCTTATTATCCGACCGCTTTGGATGTGGCCTCTTTGGTCAATGAAAGTAAGAACTTGATACCGACAGCTGTTGTCTATTTTTCACTGCGTGCTCAATTTGGATTTGATTGGTTGATTCAGCAAACCCAAGAGCTTCTCATTGATGCAGAATGGAAAAAAGGAGCGCAAATCGGTCTTGTGGATGATTTGAGTAGTATTTTAACAGCGCTTACTGATCGTGTCATGCAGAGCTCCCCAACGCCAAATTTAAAGAAATGGATGGATCATAACCAAAATCTAATTATTCAGGTGAACCAAGTGATGCAGTTGCTTAAATCAGCCGTTCGCCCCGACTTTGGTTTAGTTTCCTATGGGGTTCGTCAATTGCAACGCCTTATCGGGGGAGCTTAGTTTAAGTTTCCTTATGTTTACTCAAAGGGATGACATTTTTCATCCCCGTTCCTAAGATTTTGATTTCTAAAGGCCGGTATCTGTAGGTTCATGCCTATTATTGCTTTTTTTGAAGCGTGACAGAATACCAGAATTTTAGTGATTTATCGTCAAACTGTGATTATGCATAAACTTAAAAAACAACCCATTAAGCCCATAATGATTATCAAGTTTTTTCTTAAATTTGAGATACTAAGCAATAAAAATTAAACGTTCTTGCATATTCTATCCAAATTTACACATTATAATTTAATTATAAATAACGTTAAAAATTAGCAATCTACTTACGAAAAAAATCATTTTTATCAACTATTTATAAATTTTTTCAAAAAAATTTAAATAATTTAGTTACAACTTTGGATAAAATGTTTTAATCTGGTCACCAGACGATCAGGAAAGATCGATCGTCAGTTAACAAAGACAATAAGTCTGAGGAGGATTAAATGCATTGCTCTATTAATCAAAAATACAAATTATTAAAATCTGCTATGGTTTGCCTGATGATGGGTTCAGCTTTCGTTTCAACTGACGGTGTGCTTTCCACAGTTTATGGTGTTGATAATCACAAAGCATCAGAGGAGGTAGATACAAGTCCTGTTGCTCGCGTTAAGTCGCTGCGGGAACAAATTAAAGCTAAACATGGCGATTATGTGTATGAGCGTATTGTGAGCAACACTGAACAAAGCTCTGGCGCAGTTAACAACTTAGGAGCTGTACTTCATAAGGTTTCTGCAAAACTTAATGGCTATGAGGAAATGAATAAATTGCTCCTAGCTATTAATGATCCTGAGAAAACAAAGATTTTTGCTGTAGCTTATGAATTAATGAATCAATATTTTGAGGATGCTGTCAGCAAGCTCAAGGCCGGGGAGCAAGAGTTTCTAAATAATATTGCTCGGGATTTTTATGCTCTAGAAGCCTTTTTTGATGTTAGCCTAAAATGCTTTAGCTACAAGAACCTGCTTACATATATGGATGAGAAGTACAAGTCAGAGTTTGATGTTGCTAAAGAAACTCAATCAAAGGTAATAGAGGGAGCAACCCAAGAAAAAGAAAGTACAATTCAACTAGCTACCAAAATTTTTGAAGAAGCGAAAAAGGCAGCTGAAGATGCATGCAAGTCCATAGCGGATGCAAAAACCTCTGCTATTAAGCATCTGGAAGAAAGCAATGCAGCTATGATGAAAAGTACAAAATTCCCATCTAAGCTTGTGAGTGAGAATGAAGCTGCAATTTCTCAAAAGCGCCAAGAGATCTTAAAGGCTGAATTAGAGCGTGATAAGAAAGTTAGTGAAGCAGAAAAAGTTCGCGATGAAGCTATTAAAGGTGCTGAAAAGAAATTTAGTGAAACAAAAGCGAAGCAAGAAGAAGAGCTCAAAAAAGTTTCTGAAAAATCTCAGATTGGTACCAAGGATCTTAGAGAACACTTCAGCTGGATGACGGAACCATTAGGTGGTGGGTTAGGTGGAAAAACACTGGCTCGTCTTTATCATGGTAAGCCTCAAACCCGTGATAAATATCCTTACCACGAATTCAACAAATTATTGGCTGAAAACCCCCATGTTGCATCTGATGCTCGTCTTGATTTTGTTGAGTACTTAGTTGCTAACAAAGCTGATGCTATGATGCTTCACATTATGGGAGTTGGCGATGATGATATGGCAGCTTTGGCAAAACGGGCTAAAGAGGCTGAACAAAAATTAATGTCTCGCATATCTCAAGTTTCATCAACTGATGGACATGCTGGTAAAAAAAAAGCCAACAAGTAGCTGAAACCCCTTCTCGATCCACATCCTCTAGCGGTGTGGGTCGAGGTGATTCCTACACCGGAAAATCCTTAAATGAAGGTGCGAGTGTCGTATTTGATTTCTTGCATGCGGGTGGTGATGGAACTTCAACATCAAGCGACCCATTTCCTCCCCTTCCCAAATCCAGTGAAAAGGGAAGTGTTTCCAAACCGCTTGAAACTTCTACAGTTCATAAAGTTTCAGATTTATCAACAACGGTAAAAGCGTCGAATAAATCCAGCTCAACAAGCACTGTTGTTCGAGTCAAGGAATCTGCTGATGAAACAGTTTCCAAAGTGTTGGAAAGTGCAGATAAAACTGTAGATCAAGTTAAGAAGGTTTCTGAGTCGCGAAGTGTGGTGGGAACTGTGCTCGGGAAACCAGCCAGCCCTGAACAGAAAAGCTCGGGCTCTACTGCCACGGAAACAGGCGGTGGGAGCGAAAAAAAAATCAACAGCCCAGTTCTTCAGCAAGCTCGCCCACTGAAAAGCAGCCTACCTCCCAAGTTAACCTGCGACGGAGGAATAACCGAGGCGGGGGAAACACTCGAAACGGATAAGTTGGGCACGTCCGCTAAATTGGTAAAACATAAAGAAGAATCTTGGACACAAGATTCTTCTTCGATTTCCTCTCATGATGATATTTCAAGTTCATCCCTGGATACCTTTCCTCGAAAAAATCCTCAAGATCCTCTTACTTCAACAAAGGAAAAATCTGAGCCAGGTGATGTGGATGAGGAGGACAGTGCTTCTTCGTATAGTGGTGACAATGGGATGTCTCAAGGGGAGGGCTTCAATCACCCCCAAATTTCTCCATCTTTTAGATCTATCCCCAATTTTTGGACGAGATACATCAGGAAAAATGAAGTGGATGGTTTGTCAGCTCTTGTTTTTCCTCGGAAAAGAAACTGGAATAATTTAGTTTTACCACCATTGGCTGAGGTTGGATTTTCCCCATCTTTTGATCGACCGGTTCAGCCAACTTCTCATGAAGTTCCTACAGATCAACCAAATAACGCCTCCTCATCCTCTCACAGTCACGATGATGAACGCATCCTTATGGAGGAAGTCGATGATGTTATTGGAGATGAGCATAAGGACAAAGAGATATCAGATATAGAGGGGGACGAGGATGAAGATAAGCAAACAGCTATTGAGATCCTGGATGATGAGGAAAATGAAGAGGATTATAAGGGACGAGATAATCAACGAGCGGTTCATGTCCCACTTTCAGGAAATTCGCATCCATCAAATTTGACGACTTCTTCTGCGCATTCGACGAGTTCAGCTGGTGTATCACAAACAACTAAGTTGAACCCCTACGTTTTAGCGTTATTAGGTTTAACGCTTCCTGCTGTGGTGTTGTTGAACCATTTTGGGGAAAGGAGTTAAAAGACTCATTTAATAGGAAAAGGAAGAGTAAGTAATAAAAAATATATTTCAAAATTTAGATAAACTTAGTAATTATATTATGATTTAGTATGTATTAATTTCCGAGTGATACGCTAGGGATGGATAAGTTTAGTGTTATGAACATGAAGTTGCAGTAAGGGAGCTAACAATTATGGCAAACAAAAGGATAGATCGGTATTTCGGGTTTAAGGCAGCTTTTAAAACCTTAACCGTTAGTTCTCTTATGCTGGGATGTGCAACTTTAAGTGCTTACAGTGCAGAATGGCTTTTGAGTGCTTTGGCAAGTCCAATTTCTAATATTGCTAGTAAGGCTGCAACTATTATGGCAGAGACGGCAAAAAGCTATGTGGAGGTGGAGAAAAACCCTGATGATATGTTTAATGAGGGAATCGCAAACTCAGATAGAAGTTTGGCGGAGAAGGGGTTTCTCAAGGCAATCGATGAGATTAAGCTTGGCTTAGAAAAGTATGGGGTTACATCTAATAAACAATTGGAAGAACAAATAAAACTAAATGAGAATGTAGTAAGGCTTAATGCCACATTTCTAGAGTGGTATATGAGATATCGTTTTGGGTTTCTCATTTTAGATTTTACCGATGCTTTTCACGAACTATGTCGAGAATCTTCGTCAAAAATTGATAAATTAATACCCCAACCCCTTCGAATCACGGGCAATGATCAAAAGAAAGTCGAAGCAGAGACAGGATTTTTAAAATCCTTTCAAGATGAGATCAATTCCAAAAAACTCAAAATTGGTGCTAAACTTTACTATGCTTTTCCCTACACGCGCGGTGGTGGTCCAGCAGATCGATTTACGAAACATCGACAGACTGTCCATGATCGCACCAATCGATGGGGAAGTGACTATTTTCCTAAAGAATCAGATATTAAATATAATGAAGAAGCATCAGAAACGTCCCCTGATTCTAGTCAAGCTTTAAGAACTATTATCCTTAGAGTACGAGAGGCATATCGCACAACTCTTGAGGTATTGAATGCTGGCTCAAGTATTTATACTATGGAACATCCATCTAAACTTGGAAAGCATCGTGAGATTTCTGCTATATTTCAAGGTCTTTACCCTGACAGGGACTTTTCTGCGTGTAATATAAAGGACTGTTTGTTTTCGGAGGAAGCAGAAAGTAAACAAAGTGCCAGATCACTTTCTTCTTCACCAACTTCGCCATCGCCTCTAGGTCAGCTTGTCCTAAATCGTTCTCAATCGATTCCTGTTCCAAAAAGATCATCCACATCTAGTCAAGTGAGTACTCATGCTTCTCATTCTCCATCTGTGAGATCCCCAAGTAACAGTTTGTCTCAAACCGGAAGCTTAAAGAAATTACTTGAAGCTCAAAGATTGGAAGAAGGGGAAGGTGGTGCTCAGTCAGATGAGGAGGATGAGCAGAGACTCGAAAAGGGTTATGACTACGACGATCAAGACTCTGGAGATGGAGAAAAAAAGGGTTTAAAGCTTCCTGTACATTCCTCACTCTCTGTTGATAGAGTTGATGATGAAGAAAAGGATGAGGAAGAGGAATCGGATATTGTTCCTGTCGCCTCGTCATCTGCAAAAGATCGGGATGTTTCTGTAAGAGAGAAAGGGCAAACCAATGATGATGGGGATGATATTCATTAATCTCCTAAATCATCTGTCACTGATCCTTTGGATTATCTTGGGGGCACTAAGTGCTCCCTTATTTTTTTATGATCTCACCGAAAAACAAGTTCATATATCTTTGCTCTTAAGCTTTTGTCTGCTTTTGGTGATTTTAACTCTCTGTGAAAATGGGTCCAGCGTGATGTTGAAAATCATGGTGGTGGGTGGTTTTATTGCCTTGTCGTGGCCGTGGTGTCTTAGAATGGGCCATGGGGACCGCATTCTGCTAGGGGGAATCGCTGTCTATTTTCCCATAGCTCAGTGGCCTCTATATATGATCTTTTGCGGAAGTATAGGGCTCATATTTGGGGTGTTTTGGCGTTACCAATATCGGGAAAAACACTATCCCTTCATCCCTTCAATTTTACTCTCGTTCTGGTTACAGTTGTGCCTTGAAGGAAGGGTGTGAACAGGTTACAGTAGGAAGACGATTATAGAATAGAGTTTTACCGTGTTATCTGGCTCACATAAATTACCTCTTTCCGGCAAAGCCCCACGGCAGTTGGTGGTTTTTTTACATGGGTATGGTGCTGACGGAGCTAATCTCATAGATATCGCTGACTACTGGCAAGAGATGCTTCCTGAGGCTGAATTTCTCTCCCCTAACGCGCCTCAGCCTTGTGAAATGAATCCTATGGGGTATCAATGGTTCGGTCTTCAAGATTTCTCACCCACCAATGTCCGCCAAGGTCTTGAAAATGCTGCTCCTATTCTTTGCTCCTATCTTCAGTCTGCTTTAGCAGATCGCCAATTAACTCCTGCTCAATTAGCGCTCGTGGGGTTTTCTCAAGGGACCATGATGGCTCTAGAGATGATGTTTCATTTGCCAGGTATACGCGCCATTTTGGGGTATTCAGGGGCCTTTTATCCTCCCATTGCTCGCCTTGTGCCCCCGCCAGTTCCTGAAGTTTTTTTGATCCACGGCGATGGGGACATGGTCGTGCCTTACACAGCTCTAGACATTGCTCGTCAACAGTTAACCCAGTTCAATGTTCCTGTTCGAACCCACACCTGTAAGGGGTTGGGTCATTTTATTGATGGACCAGGCGTTCAGCTGGGAGGTCAATTTCTTACTCATACTTTTTCTGCCAACGATCCTGTTATTTATATGGATCAAAAATAGGAAACAAACGCATGACACGACGGAAAATAGCTCTTGTTGGAAGTGGTAATATTGGTGGGACTCTTGCCCATATAATCATGACCAAATCGTTAGCAGATATCGCTTTGATCGATGTTGCTGAAGGTGTGCCTCAAGGTAAAGCATTGGATTTAGCTCAAGCGGCTGCCGTTGATGGCATTGATGTCAGGATTGAAGGGGGGAATGACTATAGCCTTATGAGAGGGGCAGATGTGGTCATTGTAACAGCAGGACTTCCCCGCAAACCCGGGATGAGCCGGGATGATTTATTGCTGGTCAATTCAGGTATTATACGCACTGTTGCTAGCAACATAAAAACATACTGCCCCGATGCTTTTGTTATTGTAATTACCAATCCTTTAGATGTCATGGTTTGGGTCATGCAAGAGGAAAGTGGCTTGCCTACCCACAAGGTTGTCGGTATGGCGGGGATTTTGGATAGTGGACGTTATAAACACTTTCTCTCTGAAGCTATGGGGGTATCCGTCTCTGACATTGATGCTTTTGTCTTAGGGGGGCATGGAGATACCATGGTTCCTATGCCGCGGTATACAACCATCTCTGGTGTTCCACTTGCTCATTGGGTAAATCAAGGAAAAATTAAGGAAAGTACATTAAACTCCATCATAGACCGCACGCGCAATGGTGGAGCTGAAATTGTTAACTTGCTGAAAACAGGATCTGCTTTTTATGCCCCTGCTGCTTCAGCCATTGCCATGGCGGAGTCCTACTTAAAGGATCAAAAACGCATTCTTCCCTGTGCGGCCTATTTGAATGGGGAGTATGGCGTAAAAGATTTGTATGTTGGAGTTCCAGTCATGATCGGCCAAGGCGGGGTTGAAAAAATTGTTGAATTAGAATTGACGACTGCTGAACAACAAGCGTTTGATGCGTCCATTGAAGCGGTTCGCGGATTAGTTGCAGACTTGAAAAAAATTTCAACCAAGGCAAGCTAAAGGGTACAGAGTTATGAATATTCATGAATATCAAGCCAAAAAGCTGTTAAAGCAATTTGGAGTGCCGGTATTGCCCGGTCAAGAAGCATTTTCGGTAGCTGAAGCTGTAAAGGCAGCTCAAGATCTTGGTGGGAATCTTTGGGTGCTGAAAGCTCAAATTCATGCCGGTGGTCGAGGAAAAGCAGGAGGTGTTATTCTTTGTCGCTCCACAGCAGAAGTAGAGGCGGCTGCCCAAAAGCTTTTAGGTTCTACTCTGGTCACTCATCAAACAGGCCCAAAGGGTCAGGTGGTGCGACGACTTTATATCGAGCAAGGGTGTGCAATTGATCAGGAACTTTACATAAGTTTGTTGGTCGATCGTAAAGTCGAACGAATTTCTGTGATCGCATCGGCAGCAGGGGGCATGGACATTGAAGAAGTAGCTGCGAAAACGCCTGAGAAAATCTTAACCTTTAGTATGGATCCTACCACAGGATTCCAGCCCTATTATGGACGAAAAGTCGCCTTTGCTTTGGGCTTGAAGGAACAAACCGTTAAGCAAATGGGGCAGCTTCTTCAAAACCTTTACCAAGCTTTCTTGAAAAGCGATATGAACATGTTGGAGATCAATCCCCTTGTGGTGACCAAAGAAGGGGATCTGGTTGCTCTTGATGCCAAAGTTACCTTTGATGACAATGCTTTGTTTCGCCATGCCGATATTGAGGCCTTGCGGGATAGGGATGAAGAAGATCCCATGGAAACCCAAGCTAAAGAACATGAGCTAAGCTATGTAAAATTAGAGGGTAATATTGGTTGTATGGTTAATGGCGCCGGCTTGGCTATGGCAACCATGGACATTATCAAACTTCATGGGGGCGAGCCTGCAAACTTTTTGGATGTGGGGGGAGGCGCAACCCAGGAGCGTGTTTCAGCAGCCTTTAAACTCATTTTGGCTGACCCTAACGTTCAGGCCATTCTCATTAATATTTTTGGCGGTATTATGCGATGTGATGTCATTGCTCAAGGTATTGTGGCTGCAGCAAGAGAAATATCACTTAACGTGCCCATGGTTGTGCGTTTACAGGGAACCAACATGGATTTAGGTAAACAAATTCTGAAAGATTCGGGGCTTGCGATTATTGCTGCCGATGAATTGTCTGAGGCTGCTCACAAAGTTGTTCAAGCCGCTAAGGAGGCTGCTTAATGTCTATTCTCGTTAACAAAGATACCAAAGTGATTTGCCAAGGATTTACAGGCAAACATGGAACCTTCCACTCAGAGCAAGCCTTGGCCTATGGAACCCAATTGGTGGGCGGGGTGACGCCAGGTAAAGGTGGAAGCAAGCACTTAGATTTACCGGTATTCGATACTGTGGGTGATGCTGTTAAAAAAACAGGCGCTACCGCATCGGTCATCTATGTCCCCGCTGCTTTTGCAGCCGATGCCATATTCGAAGCTGCGGACGCCGGTGTTGAAATCATTGTGTGTATTACGGAGGGGATTCCAGTTCTAGATATGGTTCAAGTGAAAAGAGCCTTAGATGGATTGCCTATTCGCCTGATTGGGCCAAACTGCCCAGGGATTATTACCCCGAATGAGTGTAAGATTGGGATTATGCCAGGGTTTATTCATCTTCCTGGAAAAATTGGGGTGGTTTCTCGCTCTGGAACTCTAACCTATGAAGCGGTTGCCCAAACGACCGCTGCTGGGCTCGGACAATCCACGTGTGTGGGAATTGGAGGCGATCCTGTACGCGGTATGAGTTTTGTGGATGTATTAGAAGAGTTTTGGAAAGATAGTAAAACAGAAGGTATTCTTCTCATTGGTGAAATTGGTGGTACCGATGAACAAGAGGCGGCTGAATTTATTGCATATCAATATGCCAAAGGTAATCACAAGCCAGTTGTCTCATTCATTGCTGGGGTAACGGCTCCTCCCGGACGTCGTATGGGCCATGCAGGGGCGATTGTTGCAGGCGCAGGAGCCACTGCCGAAGAGAAAATGGAAGCCTTAAAGAGAGCAGGCGCCCTGGTGGCTCATTCACCCGCTGTTTTAGGGGAAACCATGATTAAGGCTATGAGCCAAAGCGGAAACCAAGTTAAACGCGTTAATGCTTAAAGGGTAAGGATAGTGTAATGACGTTATCTCCACGAATCGATCCAGATAGTTTCCTTTATGGAACAAATGGGCCTTACATTGCTCAACTTTATCAAAACTACTTAAGCGATCCAACCAGTGTGACGCAGGATTGGCGGCGTTTTTTTGCAGATTTAGAAGACAATGGTCGAAATCTTCGTGGTGATGGTCCGCCCCAATGGTCTGCTTCTTCCGTGACCGCGAAAGGATTGAGTCTCCATCAAGATCAGGCACTTGATTCCATTCGAGCTTTGATGCTTATCCGGGCATATCGGGTGAGAGGCCATTTAAACGCGCGTTTGGATCCCTTAAATTTGGAGGATCGTCAAGAACATCCCGAACTCATGCCCCAAACGTATGGCTTTACGGAAAATGATTATGATCGAGAAATCTTTATTAATCATGTTTTAGGCTATGAACGGGCCACGTTGCGGCAAATTCTTCATAAACTGCAAACCACCTATTGTCAAACCGTAGGCGTGGAATTCATGCACATCCAGGAGCCAGATCAAAAAAGCTGGATTCAGGATCGAGTGGAAAATACGCCCGCAAGTGCTCGGGTAGACGATGATGACCGTCGTGAAATCATAAAGGATTTGGTAGCTGCAGAAAACTTTGAACGCTTCTTGCATGTTAAATATCCAGGAGCCAAGCGATTTGGTTTGGAAGGTGGTGAAAGTTTAATTCCCGGTTTGCAAGCCCTTTTGGAGCGGTGTGCTTCTGGTGGGGTTGAAAAAATTGTCTTTGGCATGGCACATAGAGGCCGTTTAAGTGTGCTGGCAAACGTTTTGGAAAAACCCTTTCAAAACATTTTTGCTCACTTTCAAGGAGGTGATTTGGATCCTGAATCGGTTCAGGGATCGGGAGATGTCAAATATCACTTGGGATATTCCTCCAAGAGACACCTTAATAATGGCCAAAGTATTGAGTTAACGCTCATGCCTAACCCTTCCCACTTGGAAGCAATTAACCCTGTGGTTTTAGGAAAAGTCCGTGCGGAACAAACCTTACGAGGTGATGAAACGCGCCGACGTGTCCTTGCAGTATTGCTGCATGGGGATGCCGCGTTTGCTGGTCAAGGTCTTGTTGCTGAAACTTTAGAACTTTCAGGCCTGAAAGGATACCGTACAGGGGGAACCATTCACGTCATTATCAACAACCAAATTGGTTTTACAACAAGTCCACCTCATTCACGGTCCTCCCCTTATAGTTCAGATATTGCCAAAGCCATTCAAGCGCCCATCTTCCACGTAAACGGGGATGATCCGGAAGCTGTGGTCTGGGTAATGCGAATGGCCGCTGACTTTCAACGCCAATTTGCTCAAGATGTGGTGGTAGATCTTATTTGTTATCGTCGTCATGGACACAACGAGATTGATGAACCTAGTTTCACCCAGCCGCGGATGTATAAAGCTATTGCAGAGCATCCTTCGACCTTCAAGATATACAGCCAGCATTTAATGGCACAAAATATTGTCAGCTCTGCGGATGTTCAGCAAATCATTGAAGCCTATGATGGGCGGTTACGCAGTCACTTCGAAAATTTGGTGGAGTCTGAAAGTTTGGACATAATGTTAAGACCCCAATGGCTAGGGGGCAATTGGTCCGACATTCATATGCCTAATAATAAAGATGCCGAGTTTGACTTAAGTCCGAGTACGGGTGTTTCAAAAGAAGATTTGCGCAAAATTAGCCATGCCCTCGTGAATCAACCGGAAAATTTCCCGCTCAATACGCGTTTGGTGCGTCTCATTGCCAATAAAGCCCAGAATCTTCAATCAGAAGACAATTTAGATTGGGCGACCTGTGAAGCCTTGGCTTTTGGAAGTTTGCTTCTAGAAGGTTATCCAGTCCGCTTAAGTGGTCAAGATTGTGGGCGAGGCACCTTTTCTCATCGCCATGCCGTTTGGGTTAATCAGGACACAGAAGAGAAGTATGTGCCTCTGAACCACATTCAAGAAGGTCAAGCTCATATTGAAATTGTTGATAGTCCTCTAGCAGAGGCATCTGTTCTAGGCTTTGAATATGGATATACAACGGCTGATCCCAGTGCCTTAGTACTATGGGAAGCACAATTCGGTGACTTTTCCAATGGCGCGCAGGTGGTCATTGATCAATTTATTTCTTCCGGGGAGTACAAATGGCACCGATTAAGTGGCCTTGTTATGTTGCTTCCCCATGGGTATGAGGGGCAAGGTCCTGAGCACAGTTCTTGCCGTCCTGAAAGATACTTACAGTTATGCGCCGAACACAATATGCGCGTGGTTAATTGTTCAACCCCAGCTAACTATTTCCATGCCCTGCGGCGCCAAATCCATGGTAAGACTCGAAAGCCGTTGATCGTGGTTGCTCCCAAAACCTTGCTTCGTCATAAACTTGCCGTATCTCATTTTGGTGAGATTGACGAAGGAACGCAATTTGCTCCTGTGATTGCTGATCCTCTTGCCAATCCCTCAAAGACAAAGCGTGTTATCTTGAGCAGCGGTAAAATTTATTACGAGCTTTTGCAAGCAAGAGAAGAGCGGGGGATGGACGATGTGGCTTTAATTCGCCTTGAACAATATTATCCCTTCCCCGAACGTCATTTGGTGGAAGCACTTCTTGCCTATGCCCAAGCAGAATTTGTTTGGTGTCAAGAAGAACCCCGTAATATGGGCGCATGGAGTTTCCTGGATCGACGTTTGGAGGCTGTTTTAAGGAAAATTAATGCAACTCAGCAATCCTTCACTTTTGTTGGTCGATCGGAAGCTGCATCACCAGCCACAGGTAATACATCACGTCATGAAGTCGAACAAGCTGAAATCATTCGACAAGCATTTGAAATGGTAGAAACAACAAGCAAAGGTATTTTTGCCCTATAGGAGAAAAACATGTCACAGCATCGTGAGATAAAAGTACCACCCCTAGGTGAATCCGTCAGTGAGGCCTCTGTTGCACGATGGCTTAAGAATGCCGGTGACGTGGTTAGAGCCGATGAACTCCTTGTAGAGCTTGAAACAGATAAGGTAACCTTAGAAGTAACCGCACCTGCAGCTGGGGTCCTCAATGAAATTATGAAGCCAGTGGGCAGTACTGTTGAAGCTGGCCAAATTCTCGGCAAGATTTCAGTAGGAGAGGTTGCTGAAGATGCGGCTCGGGCGTTTTCCGCCCCTGAACAGGAAAGGGTTGAGGTCATTGAGGTTATTGTTAAAGAAGAAAGAGTGGGAAATGAAACCACTGTTGCAGACTTTATGGCGCCTTCAGCCCGAAGAATTGTTGAGGAAAATCGATTAGATCCAGAGAAAATTCCGGGGACAGGCAAGGATGGTCGAATCACCAAGGGAGATGTTTTGGATTATTTGCAAAGCGCAAAGGAAATGCCAGAACAATCTTCTGACCGAATTTTAAGAGAAGTTGTGCAACCCCAAGTAGAATCACCAAAGCCTATTGTTGCTCCCACAGTAATTTCTTCTGGTACAAGGGCAGAAGAGCGGGTACGTATGACCCGTCTCAGGCAACGGATTGCTGAACGATTAAAGCATGCTCAGAACACGGCAGCTATTTTGACCACCTTTAATGAAATCGATATGAGTGCGGTCTTCAACTTGCGCAAAAAGTATAAGGATTCTTTTGAGAAGAAACATGGAGTGCGTCTTGGCTTTATGTCATTCTTTGTCAAAGCCGCCATCCAGGCCTTAAAAGAAGTTCCGGTAATCAATGCGGAGATTGATGGCGAGGATATTATTTATAAGAATTACTATGATATTGGGGTAGCCGTATCCGCACCTCAGGGCTTGGTGGTTCCAGTAATTCGCGATGCGGATCAAAAATCTTTTGCCCAATTGGAAAAAGAAATTGCTGATTTAGGCCAAAAAGCCCGAGATGGAAAATTAACCATTGAAGAAATGTTGGGTGGTACGTTTACCATTTCCAATGGTGGTGTATTTGGCTCTCTTATGGCAACGCCTATCTTGAATCCTCCTCAAAGCGGTATTTTGGGAATGCATAAAGTGGAAGAACGTCCCGTGGCAATTGAAGGTCGGGTGGAAATTCGCCCCATGATGTATGTGGCTTTGTCCTATGACCACCGTTTAATTGATGGTCGGGAATCTGTTACATTCTTGGTACGGGTTAAGGAATATGTAGAAAATCCTGAACGCTTATTGTTGGATATATAGTCATGACAACACAAGACTTTGACCTAATCGTCATCGGCGCTGGCCCAGGAGGGTATGTGTGCGCCATTAAAGCGGCTCAACTTGGCATGCGTGTGGCCGTGGTGGATAAGCGAGAGGTCGCTGGAGGAACATGCTTAAATGTGGGATGTATTCCTTCCAAAGCCCTTTTGAATTCTAGCCATAAATATTGGGAAGGAACTCGCCATTTTGAAGATCATGGCATATATGCTGAACAGTGGCGGTTTGATTTACAAAAGATGCTCGCTCGGAAAAACGAGGTGGTTGCTGAACTGACTCGTGGTATTGGCTTTTTGTTTCGCAAAAATGGCGTAACCTTCCTCCATGGACATGCCTATATCGTCGAGCCTGGCCGGATTCGTGTGACCCACCATGAAGGGGAAGTCAATCATTATAATGCAAAACATATTGTTATTGCTACAGGCTCTGAACCATCATCCGTTCCGGGAATAGAAATTGATGAGGAGAAAGTGGTATCATCCACGGGAGCTTTGTCTTTATCTCGTGTTCCCAAGCACCTCGTAGTGATTGGTGGGGGATATATTGGCCTTGAGTTAGGCTCTGTCTGGGCACGCTTGGGGGCAGAGGTTACAGTGGTCGAATTCTTCGATCGGATTGTTCCAGCCATGGACTATGAGCTTGGTACAGCTCTTCATAAATCACTATCTCACTTAGGAATCGCCTTTCGTTTCAATCGTAAGGTCATTAAAGTGGTACACCATGCTAAAGAGTTGACCCTTCATGTGGTCCCCAGTGATGTAGAAAACATTGATATTCCAGAATTTATTTCGTGCGATACGGTATTGGTAGCAACAGGTCGACGCCCTTATACGCACAGTCTTGGACTCGAGAATATTGGTATTGAACTAGACTATCGAGGATACATCCCCGTTGATGGAAATTATGCCACGACGTGTCCGGGCGTATATGCGATCGGCGACGTTATTCCAGGGCCGATGTTAGCGCATAAAGCGGAAGAAGAGGGCGTTGCTGTAGCCGAGTTATTAGCCGGACAATCAGGGCATGTTAATTATGAGGCGATTCCCGCCGTGATTTACACCTCACCAGAAGTGGCTTCTGTGGGCAAAACAGAAGAGCAATTAAGAGATGCGGGTATAGAATACCGCGTCGGTAAATTTCCTTTCATGGCGAATAGCCGGGCGAAAACCGTGGGGGAGACAACAGGGTTTGTCAAAGTTTTGACCGATGCATTCTCTGATCAAGTGCTTGGAATCCATATTATTGGTGAACAAGCAGGAAGCATGATTGCTGAGGCTGCATTAGCCATGGAATACAAGGCTTCTTCTGAAGATATTGCGCGTACCTGCCATGCTCACCCAACTTTTTCTGAAGCGCTTAAAGAAGCCGCTATGGCTGCATATCAAAAAGCGATTCATATCTAGAGTTAATGAATTCCTAGGGAATCAGTCCCTGGGAATTCTACATTTTATAGTTTCTTTAACTAAAATTTAATCCCAGCGAATTATCTTCATTTATAGCTGCTAAGGCTGGGGGAGAGAAAAATGACTTTAAAGATGTGTTTTATGATGAGCACAACGGCGGTATTTTGCATTGCTGCTTTGGCCGCTGAAAAAGAGTGGTTTGATGGCAATCAACGTGGGTACGAGGCTGATATCGAAGATAACTTTGATCCACCCACAAGCTCAACGTTTACATTACCTTCAACATCTGCACCAGCAACAACTACAGCTCAAAAGCGTCACGACCTGGCAGAAATGACAGAAGAACTCTTTGATCCAGCTCAGCCTCACGGGCTTAACTTGCAAGAAGTCGTCAATAATCAACATCGGCGTCGAGCTCATGGTATAGGGTATGGGTTTACAACTGATGTCATCCTTTTAGCTAGGCACAACGATCTTATTCATCAATGGCAGAAGAGCCTTGCTGAACTCCAAACGCGCAAAGTCTTGGCAGAAAAAGCCATCAAGCTTTCAGAAAAAAACAAAAAGAAAGATAAGAAGCTCGAAAAGAAAAGTACTGATGAAACACCGAAGAACAACCTTTTAGATATCGAAAAAGAAATTGATAATATCCAAAAAATGATTCTAGTGCTCCAAGAGTCTGGGGTAGAATTAAAAGCCAATCTGATGAAGAAAGGAATGACACAGACTCAAATTGATCATATTCCATCCTTCAGTACGTTTCCCAAATCAAGTGTAAAGGAGTAGAAAGATCAATGTGGCTTCATGTCTATAATGGGCGTTCCTATCGATCTTGAGGCTGGGTGTATCGTCCCACGAGCTCGGTTTGAGTTAAAATATGTCCTTCCATGGCTTTTAGAAGTTCGTTTTTGGTCGGTGCATGATCAAGGGTCAATTCTTTATTTAAAGCATAAAGTTTAAAGACATACCGATGTTCACGATCTGGCGGACAAGGAGCACTATACTCCGTTTGACCCCAAGAATTGAGGCCTTGTCTGGCTTCCTTGGGTAAATCATAGGCCCCTTCAGATATTTCTCGCGTATCTCCAGGTATGTTATAGAGAATCCAATGATCCTTTCCTTGTCCATTGGGTGTGTCAGAATCTTCACAAATGATAGCAAAAGTCTTCGTTTCTGATGGGACACCTCTCCACTTGAGAGGAGGGGAGATTTTTTTGCCATTACAAGTAAATCTCAACGGGATCATGGCATTATGATAAAAACCACTAGGACTGGTCAACTTAAGAGGAGGTTTGGCCTCAACAGATGTGGTAAAACCCATGACCATTAAGGAAAAAATTAAGAATGCTCTCATGGCAATCCCTTGAAACTATATGACTCCTTGATAGATCTGATAATAATCAGCGCAACACTGTAAAACAATATTTTCTTGCATTGATCACTCGTAAGAGTCGATAAATTTCTTTTTCCTAATTCAAACTTTAAAATCTTCTATATTTTCACGTACCTACCTGAACAAAACATCGATTTACTTAAGCTATCAATTCTTATTCAGGATAAGACCGTGAAAAAAAGGTTACCTCATGTCGTGACAGTTTATTCATCGGCTATCTTTAATCATTTCCATCTTATTCATTTCTATCTGGCTTCCTTCTTAAAAAAACCTCATCGCAATGGTGAACATTATGCGGAACATAAGATCTCTTTTAACCCCAAGGATATATAAGACCTGCAGGCGTCAAAGATTTGATCAAGTCCCTCATCTTAACGCTTTCTACACTTTCCTCTCATGTATTCTAGGCTTTTGTCAAAGATGGTCGTATCCAGAAAGACCATGTGCCAGGGTGGTTGATGCTGCTCGAAAGGCTCTGTGCTGGATTTTGATTATCGATCAATTTTGCTCTGGGATCGTTCATGCGTTTGAGGGCACCATCCGATTTAACGTGATAGAGAACCAGCATTCAGGAGGCTTAACGTTTACCGTTACAAAGATTGGCAAACATCAAGATGTTGCTGAGGAGATTGCCTTAATCCCGCTTAATGACAAGTTAACTCACTATGCTCATCAAGGGTTGAGTGTTCAATATTCAGGTCGTCCCGGAGAATGCCACGAGGCTGCGTATTGTTTAGATCGGTGGTTGGTGAAATATACGGATCAAGAAGGCAACAATCATTTGGCCTTTCATATCTTAAAAGATGGCGCGATTCAGGTGTCTGAGTTAGCAGCGGATCAGGCGAAAATTGAATTTTCCACCCCCACATCCATGAACTTGAAAAGCACCACCATGAAAGCGAGTGAATTATCTTTGGTGGGGAGCAGCATTCGCAATGAAGCCCGCTTGAGTATTGATAAAGAATTGACGGTTGCCGCGTTAAAAGGGGGCATGATCAATACACCTGGGGGACAATTAATTGTCAATGGGGAATTTCATGTTTTGCACGGGGATTTAGAAAATCAGGGACGAATTGCCTCGTGCTTTCGAAACGCGCCCCGAACATCCCAAGAACCTAAAAAGCTGGTGATCAATCTGCATCATAATCGATTGATCAACACACCAACCCATCAAGCCATTTCTGTGATTCATGGCGCTGACCATCTGGCTATCATTCAAGCGCGAGAGATTATTAACAAGGCGAAAATCATTTGTGAAGGCTTTCTGAGTCTGGATGCGGATCGGGTGGAGAACTATAAATCCATTTCCAGCTTAAACAGGCTGCACATGAAAGGCGGGACGCTCTTTAATCACCATAAAATCCAGGCTAAGACCCTCCAACTCTCTATGCAACGGTGGAAGAATACGAAGGTTATCAAGGCAGATGAGCAACTGGATTTGATCGGGAAAATCGGGCTCAACCGGGGATGTCTTGAAGGTCGCGATGTGCTTGTTCACATGTCTGAATTGGACAATGATCAGGATTTTTTGGCAACACAAACCCTGAAAGTGAACGTGCATACTCTGATGAATCGGGCGATGATTAAAGCGGCTCAGATCAACAGTATGTTTTTTGGCCGTTTTGTGAATAAAGGTATTTTTGAGGCAACGAAGGAAATTCAACTTCAACATTTCTTCTCTTTAGTCAACAAGAAAAGGGGGAGGATTATTGCAGGTGGAGCGCTGGATTGGCGATCGCCCATTCAGGGAAATGTCCTCAATCAGGGAATGATTCATTGGGAATCATCCAGCACCTTAGAGGTCAAAAAACTCTGGAACAAAGCCCACGGGCAGATGAAAGGGGGGACTGGGGCTTGGGATGTGGGAAAGTGGATCAATCACCACGAAATTTTACTCCGACAAGGGCTTTGCCTGTCTGTTCATACAGGTCAAAACCTTCACCATTTAATCAGTCATGAAACGCTCAGCCTTAAGGTTCATCACCACTTTGAAAACCAGCAGCAAATAGGTGCCTTAAAGGAACTTTCCGTTGGGGGTAAAGGACGAGTGATTAATACCTGCGATGGGAACATCACCACCTCTGGAATGCTGTCCTTTCATAAACTAGAAAAAATTAAAAATTTTGGCCTTTTAAAAGGGGGACATGCCTTAACCCTCACGCGCCTTCAAACCTTGGTTAATTTAGGAACTCTTGCTTGGGGAGGCCATTCCCACTTTCAAAAGATCAACCAGATTCGCAATCATGGGGTGATCTATGGGGAATCAGGTCAATGGGATGTTGTGAGGTTTGAGAATCACGACACACTTCATATCCAAGATCATCTGAGCGTGATCGGTTTTTTCCTGAAAAATCGAGGAGTTTTTAAATCCAAAACCCTGATGCTCCGGGACTTCGTTCACCTGAAAAATGGGCGCGCAGGGAGCATGATGGCCTTAGAAACATGGAATGTGGTGGCCCCTCAGGCTCATTTTATCAACAGAGGCATTGCCTCAACCCGAAATGGAATGTGGGATTTAAGATTCCTCCTCAATCAAGATGGAATGACCCTTCACGGTGGTAGCTTTAGCTTGAGAGGGGAGAAATTAGAAAATCAAGGTTCTATTGAAAGTACCGGAAACTTGAAGTTGAATTTTAGAGAAAGGGTGCTTAACCAAAGACGAATCAAAGCACCTAAGCTCATGATTGAAGAGGGGCAAATTCTGGTCAATGACCAGGAGATCCATGGAGAAGATATTGAGGTATTAAAGGTCAAAGAGTTCATCAATAAGGGCGAGATTAACGGGGATCGTCTGACCTTAAAGCATCTTCAAATCATCAACAATCAGGGGCATCTTCAGGCAATCCAATGGCTGCATATCCATTCTTTGAATCAAATTATCAACAAAGAGACGGCTATCATCAATGCTCAGGAAGTTGTGAAGATCTTCTCCCCCCAAGGTCATGTCACCAATCACGGAATAGTTTCTGCACCTATCATCACTGGCCATATAGGCACGTTGATGAATACACGAAGCCTCGAGGCCACATCAGGACCATTAACCCTCATAGGTCAGATATTAAATAACCAAGGTGAAATCAAAAGCCGAGGAGAATTAACGTTCACGTTTCTAAAAGAGCTCCTCAACCACAAAACTCTGTATGCCACCGGAAAATTACGAATCCATGAAAGCCAAAAGATCATTAATCATCAAGACATCGTTGCTCAGAATGAACTTGAGTTAACAACAGTTACAGAGCTGGACAACCGAGGTGCCATTCAAGGTCTACGGCTCCTAATGAAGGATCTTCATCAGATTGAAAATCAGGGCCACTTCCAAGCATCTGAAACTGTAAAGATTCAAGATGTTCATGTCTTAAACAATCACTCCCAAGGTGTCCTTTCTTCGGTACATTTTTTGGATATTGCTTCTTTGTCCATGACGCTGACCAATCATGGGATGATCTCAGGGGGATCAGGGGCTGTTCAAGTCCATCAGCTGATGAATCACCAAAGTGGGGAAATAACTACAGGTTCTATAACCGTCAAGAGCCAGATTTTAGAAAACCATGGACGGATGATGTGTCAGCAAGAGTTTCACCTTACCCCTCACCAAGAGTTGTTCAATGACGGCCTAATGGCAGCAAACCAAGTGCTGAGGATTCAAGGTTCAGGAACGTTCACCAATCGACAAATTCAAGACCTTGATACAAGTGGGCAAGTTATTGCTCACCAGATTCAGATCCTGGATCTGTCCAACTTGGAGAATGACGGGTGCATTGGAGGGCAAGACGATGTGCACATCCAGTCTGTGAAAACAGTAACCAATAAGGGACTCTTGGTCTCAGACAATACCCTTCGTTTAAGCGACCTTGATCAGGTGGTGAACACCCATGTGATCCAAGGCAGACAGATCCAGATCACGACTCAAGACTTGACCAATCACAAGGACGTATTGGCTCAAGACCATCTTGAGATCAAAAGCCAGCGGTCCTTTAACAATCAGGCTCAAGTCGTCTCTCATGGTCCCATGGTGCTGAGTTTAATTGTTGGTGCTTTGAATCAAGGCGTGATTCATGCGGGTCAAACCCTGAGCTTTAATGATACAAACTTGATCCAGAAGGGCAAAATCCTCAGCCACGGGATGACCCTTGAGAGATCAGAAATCCACAATCAAGGTCAAATTCATACCCGCACAACTCTTGCCGGTTCGCTCAGTCAAAGCCTTGGGCAAAACCAAGGGGTTTGGATCCATGAGGGCGAGATAAGTCCTGATACATCAACCCTGATGCTCAACGGCGAAGTAACCCTCCAAGGGACTTTTTCTGAGGGGAAAATGAAAGAGGGGATAACCCTCAAAAACAAGGGGCAAACGATTTTAAAGGCAAGTGGGGCAGAAGGATTAGCTCCTGTTCATTTGGACAACGAAGGATCATTGTCATGTGAAGGATATGAGGCCTTAACCTTTGCTTCCTTCTTAAACATAGGTCAACTATATTTACAAGGAGATTGGCAGATCCAACCGGGTATCAAAGGAGATATTCAATTTATCTCACCCCGGGCAGCATCTGTCACACCGACAGGGGCTCTGAAAACGTCCTTTGTGAATCAAGGCGTGTTGTCTGTTTCAGGATCTTTGGTGTTTGGCCTGCCCATAGATTTGTTGAATAGAGCTCAAATTCAGGGGGATCTGATCTATCGCCTGCCATTGAGGTCATTGGGCGAACTCTCAACCTTGCAAGGCGTGCAAACGGTTCATGTATCCTTGGAGCAAGCCATCAACATTCAGGAAAATTTGACGCTTTGTGGGATTGAATCTCTTGTCCTGACCACGGCCTGGCCGGTAACATTAGCGGCTCATCTAATGGTCCACAATCTTACCCTTATATCTACGGCCCCGGTTGTCCTTGGGACGGACATCAACCATTTTGGTCAGCTTCAAGCGGAAGGGTCGCTCAAAATCGTCGCTCCCACCATCCAGGCTTCCTATGCCCGCCTTTATGCTGGCGATAAGTTGCATCTCAAGGGAAACTTATCCTTGGGTGGCTATGAAGAAAAAACGCCTGATGCGAGCCGCTATCTTGGACCTTGGGTTGGATCAGCGGCTGACGATCGGTTTGAAAAAACTGGCCAGAATATGTACCGGGCCCCTAATGGCACCATGATCTATGGACAAACCATTGATTTGGAAGGTTCGTCGCTGACCCTTCAGTACTGCTCTGTGCTAAGCGACCTTTTAACCCAGATCACCAGTTCTGAGCCCTTAGATGTGCGGGCTGTCACATTCATGGGCAATGGCGATCTTCATATGGAGGCACCAAAGATCACGTTAAGAGGGGAGGGAACCCGCAAAGGAATTATCGAAGAAGAAGGCACAGTGCGCCTTCGGGGATACCGTCGCCTTCGTAATGGCCGAGAAGTGCCAAATACTCGAAAAATCATTAAAAAAACCGCTTATGATTATTTATTGTCACCGCTAACCACCATCCAGCAAGGCGGCAGTGTTGCTTTCAAGGTGAGGCAAGGTATTGAGTTGGTCGCAACTTCCGTGTCTGCAGCCCAGGTTATAGTGAATGGTCTGACAGAAACTCATGCTCAAAATGGGGGATATCTTCACCTCCAACCTATCTTTCTTGGAAAGATGCCCTTAAGTCAGCGTTATTGGGTCCACATCAAGAAGAAAAACGGTGTTTATTTAAACTTTGGCACCCTTGGTCGTCTGATGGCCGGTCAAGCCATGCCCATGGAAATTCTTTGGAACAAGTTATCGGGAACGTGTCGAAAACCGAAGCGTAAACTAGGTTTCTTTGTCCCATTCTCTCCTGCATTAACCCATACCTCGGTCAGTGAAATCAACTTGTTTGGTTTAGCACTATATGATGTGGGATGTTGTTACATCCAACGGCCCGATCTGGATTCAACCTTAAGAGATGCTCACGAGCGGGGAACCTTTTATACTCACCCAAAATGGTCCCAAGCTTCCTCCAGTGTGGTTCACACCCTAACCCCACAGATTACCGTGGGTCAACATCTCCATTTTGATCTTGCGACCCTCCACGGCCAAACGTGCCTAAACACGCAAGGGTTAACCATAAGGGCTCGAGATATTCATCTCTCCCACGGATTGAGACGCCAAGACCCTAAGCGACAGGATGTTTTGGTCAATCTAGAGGCTTTGCCGGTGACCACCATTTTAACGACTTTCCAGGAGATCTTTGGTCGCTCTATGCCTGGCATTCTGCCGCCGGATTATGGTGAAGTGCCTTGGGTGTTGAGCGGAGGTGCACCAATCAATGCTCAATTTTCTTCTCCTGAGGAAGAATTCTGTCATCTCTGGCGTCAAGGATCTTGGGTGCCAGCTATGCATTCTCGTCTATCCGTACCGCTGGATATGGTGCTTCAGGCCGTGATGACCGCGCACGGTCGCGTCCATCATCAAGGGCTGAGTGGCCGAGCTTTGGCAAAAAAATGGGTCCGCGACTCTCAACAGTTGGCCAAGGACAAGCCTGTTTTAAGCCGTGCTCAGGATCTTCAAAATCTCAAACAGTTACTGCTGGTTTATTTGGTTCATTACGACCCTCGAACCAAAAATTATAGCCAGCCACAACTGAATGCCCATGTGCCGGTGGAAGCCCAAAGTCCTCACCAGGGTCCAGGGGTGATCAGCTTGGAGTCTGGGGACATTCAGGCCAGCAATCAGGTTAATCTGCAAAACGTTCAACTTAATGTGGGCCAGGACTTAACCTTGAAGGGTAAAAATGTCCTCTTGGAAAGCACGTCCCAGACGGTGCGGGAGGGAAATACGATCCGCACCTTTGTGCCTGCGCCCATGACCCTTCAGGCTGCGCCTTATGCCCACGTATCCATTGAAGCTGAGGAAACCGTTGAACTCAAGGGGGCCCAGGTTCAAGGAAATATGAGCAGACAATTGGGTTTAACCGCTGGCAAGGAGGTTAAATTAACCACCCTGAAGATGAGCGATATAACCCGAATAAAGCGCGGTTACATCCAAAAGAATCATCATGAAAAAACGGTGATTCAAGGTTTTGATACCTATCAGGAGAAAGCCCCCGCCCATTACCATCAAGGGGTGTGGATTGATAATCAACAGAATCACATCGAAGGCAAGGCTTTAAAGAGCGAAACGGTCGTTGACTATGAGCACAAACGCCAAACCAAAATCAAAAAAGGAGGGTTGAGGAAACAGAAAAAAACCCTCACAACCCAAACACCTATCCAGGCCTCCAAGCCCACTTATATTGGCGAGACCACGCTAGATGTGGATGAGGCTCATCTGGAAGGTGGGTGTTTTTATGGCAAACTGATCGACCGGACTAAGATTTTAGAACTGGAACCGGCTGTAACTGAATGCATTCATCGCCTTAAACAAAATTCTAATTGGCTAGGGGTGACCAAAGGCGTAAAAGGCAGTCAAGGCCAGGAACAGGTTTTGAAACCCGAAATCCATGGAATCTTCATCTCTGAACGGCGTAAGGATGCTCAGGAGGCGGAGAACATTCTACGCTTCACCTCGGTTTTGTTAGATCTCTATGATTCCCAAATTGAGAAACAGCTCATCAAGAAAGAGTACGTTCCAAAGAAATGGAATAAGTTTAAGCAGACGGGCAACTTTAAAGAAGTGGCCATGGCTGCCAGTGTTCTGGTTACGGTGGTCACCATGGGGTATGGCGGTATCCTCATGGGCGGCGTGTTCCTGCAAAACATGTGTTTAAACGCCATGGCCAACGCGGCTTTCTCCGGTCTGTGTTCTCAGGCAGCGTCCAGCATGATTATCCATCAAGGCGATTTGAAGCAGGTGGGTAAAGACTTAATGAGCTCGTCCACCTTAAGAAACTTGGCCGTCAATGTGGTCACGGCCGGTGTGACCAACGGGGCCTTCCAATATATTGATATCTCAAGCCTGCCTGAATTGGCCCAACACTTTACTCGGGAAATGGTCCGCTCGGCCATCAAATTGAATGTCGATTATGTTCTGGAAGGGGGATCTTATCAAAAGCTTCTCCAGCACCATGCGCTGGATGGGGTGATTTCGGCTATGACCAGCTATTTGTGCAGCATGGTGGGCACGGCCTATGGTCAACAAAACCTCAACTTTCTCTCCCATAAGGTCGTCCATGGGGTCATTGGGGGGCTGGCCAGTGCAGCCCGGGGTGAAGATTGGGTGGCCGGTGCCATGGGCGCCATGGTGGCGGAATCGGTGGCAGATGTCTATTTTAGATCTGCTTATCAGGATATTCACAGCCAACAAATGGCTTTGGATCAGCAAGTAAAGAGCGGAACCCTTTCCGCTCGTGAGGCTCATCAGCGGTATGAGGTGCTGCAGAATAAGATCGAATCTTTAAAAGAATCGGCCATGAGACTGGCCAAGTATGCCGCTATTGCGGCAGCGGTGATAGCCAAACGGGATCCAGCTGTGGCCATTGCTCGCGCCACCACGGCCCTCGAGGCGAACTTTAATCAACATACAGGCCAAAAAGAAAAGAGCGGGGAAGAAGAGATAGAAGACCCGGATCAAGATGCCCAACGGGAAGTACAATCTCTCTTCTACCAGGTGTCCGATCGCCAGTTGCATCATCGGGAAATCTACAGACGATTCGACGAGATTAACCTTCATTCTAACACTGAAATCCATCTTTATGATTCCGAGCAGGAGTGTTTGAACAGTTGGCGTAATCAGGTTTTTGGAGATCGTCCCCCTTCACCTGTTACAGCTCGTCGCATTGAAGCGAAACTCAGTGCCGTTTATGAGCGAGCAAGATCTACCCAAGTCGGGGTGAACTCCTATCTTGTGCGCTACAGCCTACAAGCTTCCCAAGGCAAGGAAGTTTATATCAATGAACGTATTAAGGAGTTTTCTCAAGGAAAAGGATTAAGCCCAGAGGAGGCTGAAAAGCGTTATCGGCCCGCAGCTGAAAAACACTTTGAGATGCACCGTCAACAAGAGAAGAGTCAGGAAATTGGCGGTCCCATTGCCCTTACAGCAGGGATCAAACAACCCGTGCCAGTAAGGGTGGGTGGTCAAAGGCCATCTCAATCTTTCAATAAGCTACCCGTCCCCAAACGGACGGCGCCTCTTACCCCAAATCCATCCGGCAAGGCTGGGCTGACCGCACCCATAAGAAAGCCACCATCAACCCCAGCCTCCCTTTATGGAACAAAAACCGAAAAGGTGACTGCCAATGCGCGTGGTCAGACTCAACGGTTGGTGCGGGATGTGAAATCAGGACACCTTGAGGCCAAAGGCAAACAAAGACTTGTGCCTCATGGAGGAAGAACCGAGACAGGTTCGACAACGCCACTTCCTCGATTGCATCAAAAACCTATGGCCAAGCAAGAGGTGAGGGGGAAAGTTAATCAAAGAATCCAGGTAAAGAGCCCTGCCCCACAAAAGGCTGCCAATCCTGTAAAAAATGACAAAGATTCTGCAAAAAATGTGGCAAACTATGAGAGGTATAAACAAGACTTGCGCCATGAGCAGGCTTTAAGGGAGAAGATATTTAATAAGGAAAAGGTATATTCTGTAAAACAATTGGGGATGAAGGGTAAAAATCCTGGCAAAACTGAAGTTCATTCTTCTTCTAAGCAAATAACGGTATATACAGATATAAATGAGCCCGCATTACAAGTGTATAAAAAGAGTGTTAACCAGTTTAAGTCAGAAAAATTCAGGGGGCAAGCTACTGAAGAGATTTTCAAACCAACCAGAGGTGGTGAAGGTCTTCAAACTAAATTTAAGAATGGTTCAAGTGTCTCATTTCGTTCTGAAAGTAAGACCGGAACCCCGAAAATAGAGATTAATGATGCGTACAGGAATACGTATGAAAAGATAACCATTCGAGAGTAAAAATAAAGGTTCTGCTTTGATCATAAAATGTGAACAATTGGTACTAAGGAAGGATTGGGAGGATGATGATTATGTTTTCGTGGAGGCCATCAAATCTCGTCTTTCGCCAGGTAAAAGAAAACTTCTCAAACTTTTAGATCAATTTGAGGCTGGCAAGATAGGCAATTGTTATATGGCTGATTCTTGTGACGAATTATGGGATAATTTAGAGGAACAATGTCGGTTAGTCCTTGGGCTTAAGGAAAAAAAAGTACAAATCTTAATGACACCTTATTACTTGTTCGAAAAAGAAAACATATCACCTGTGGCCTATCCTAATACCATTGATTGGGCTGTTTCAAGCTGCTTAAGATTAGCAAGTACTTTCCATATCCTCCTATCTGATGTGCCGTTTATTCGAGAATTTCTAAATTGTCCTCCAGGGCAAGAAGAGGAGGCTTTAAAAAAATGGCACGACTATTGGTCAAAAGTGGATTTTGCCGAGCGCTTTGGCATTGCCCCTATGTAACCATTAATCCTTTAGATCTACTAGATGGTTCACGGTTTGCTATTAGACAAGAAGGAAAATCTGGTCACCCTAAAGTTGAAATTACCGATGCATACCGTAATAGTCATGAGAAAGTTACCATTGTAAATTCGGTAAAAAAATGATGTTAATTCTTATGACGCAGGAACCAGATTATGATTCCATCGATGTTATAAAATCTAAGATTTCTCCTGGGAAAGACGTGCTTTTGGATATGCTAAATTGTTTTGAGAAGAGGGAATACGGTAACTATGCTTTATCTGATCTTTGCGATAATCTTTGGGATGATCATGTTAGAAAATACAGAGAAGAGCTTGGGCTCGATGATGAGGTAAGAATCAATTTAATCTATTATGATGATCATGATTTTGACCTAGAGGAATACTATGTAACCTTGGAATGGATGGTTTATGAGTTGCTTGTGTGGTGTAATTTTGATCCAATTTTTCGCACTGAAGTCCCTTTCATCCGAGACTTTCTTAATACACCTCTAGGTCAAGAAAAAGTGGCTGTTGAAAAATGGAATAAGTATTGGGAAGCAATTGATTTTTCTGCTCGGCTTGATATCGCTCCTATGTGGAATATTTAGAAGGAAAAGTATTTACCTCTAATAGAGTTAAAGATGTGTATAGAAACGCGACTGAAAAGGTAATTATTCGACAGGAAAAATAAGGGTTCTGCTTTGACTATAAGGTGTGAACAATTTTGGGCAAAGGATAATTAATGACTGTTCGTGAGAACTATCATAAACCATATTTGTGGGAACACGATCCAAAAATACCTCAAAAGTGCTATGCGTATTTTAATTACAAGGAAAGGATAACCAACTATCTAATTTTTATGGAAGGTATAATTCTACCTGCCCCAGATGAAGGAAGGATAAGATACTCTCAAGACCCAGCAACGTATGATCTGATCTTTGACATGAAAATTGAAGAAAAACGGATTCGACAGTATGACTGTATACCCAATAATGCAACTGGGCTTTTGGTTAATCAACGTGTGTTAGACATTCTAACCACACTGTGTCCGGATGACTTTCAAGCTTTTCCCGCAGTGTTACGGAGTAATCCGAGTAAGCCTATAGATCCCTACAGGATTGAAGGGGAATATTGGCTTATTAATGTGACCAAACAGGTGGATGCCATTGATGTGACCCAATCAATACTTACAATTGACGACTACGGTGAGTTTAGTAATATACGTGCCCTTGTTTTCAAAGAAGGAGTGCTCCAGGAAGGCCCCGTTCTGTTAGCCCGTGAACGTTTATATCGCCCTCATATTCTCGTTTCTCCAGTCATACGGGATGCGTTTCGTAAAGCCAAGATTAAAGGAGCGGATTTTTTGACGGATGAGCTCTACAATAAGCTGTCATTTTATCCTCCACGTTGTAGATGAATAAAATCGGATATATTACTCTTTCTGGATCGCCGCGTCGCTGAGCTCCTCGCGATGACAGTAAAAGCGGGTGGGTGTCCATCTCGAGGTCCTCACCCGGTCATTGCGAGTCCTAAAAGGACGAAGCAATCCAGAATTCACAGATCGCCGCATTGCTGCGTTTCTTGTCACAACAAGGGATGGAAGGCATCTCGCGATGGCTTAGGATGTATAGCTCCCCCAACCATAACCTCACCCTATCATCAAAGATTGAACACAGACAACTGACACCACACAAGACCTCTTTGCAAAAAAATTACTGCGCTTTTACGATCACGTGCTTTTTCTTGCCTGAGGACACTTTGCAGTATCCTTCCGAGGTTAAGGCATCGGGGGTAATCCTATAATCTACATCCGTAACCGGTTGGTCATTAACCCGCGCTCCATTGCCTTGAATCAGGCGACGGGCTTCACTTTTACTGCTGCAAAGACCGGCTTCCACCAAAACGTCCACCAGAGGAATACCTTGGTTGAGTCGGGCGCTGTCGGTGGTCAGGTGAGGTAGACTTGTGACATCCCCGCCGGATTGATGTTCGAAAATCTTGGCAATGGTGGCATGAATTTCCGGCAAACATGAACGGCCATGGGCCATTGCGGTGGCTTCATCGGCCAGAACTTTCTTAGCTTCGTTAATCTCTGCGCCTTGCAACTGCTCTAATTTACCAATTTCCTCCAAGGGTAATTCGGTGAACAGGCGCAAATAGCGTCCCACATCCGCATCTTCTGTATTCCGCCAGAATTGCCAATAGTCATAAGGGCTTAATTTTTCTGGGTTAAGCCAAATGGCACCTTGGGCTGTTTTGCCCATCTTAGCACCACTGGATGTGGTAATGAGCGGGGAGGTGAGGCCAAATACATGAGTTTGATCAACCCGACGCGTCAATTCCACGCCGTTGACAATATTACCCCATTGGTCTGATCCGCCCATCTGCAGCAAGCAACCATACTTTTTTTGCAACTCGAGAAAATCATAGGCCTGCAAAATCATATAGTTAAATTCAAGGAAACTTAGATTTTGCTCCCGGTCCAGACGCAATTTTACGCTATCAAAAGATAGCATGCGATTAATGGAGAAATGTCGGCCATAATCTCTTAAAAAATCAATGTAATTAATATCTTCAAGCCAGTTCTTGTTATTGGCCATAAGGGCATCGGTTGGACCCGATCCAAAGGTTAAAAACTGAGCAAAAACCTTTTGAATGCCCTGAATGTTCCGGTCAATGGCTGCATCGTCTAATAGTTGACGGGCCGTATCTTTGCCGGAAGGATCGCCAATCTTAGTGGTTCCCCCCCCCATAAGCACAATGGGGCGATGGCCGGTTTTCTGCAACCAACGAAGCATCATAATTTGGACAAGACTTCCCACATGCAAGCTGTCTGCCGTGGCGTCAAATCCAATATATCCGGTCACAGTTTGACTGATCAACGCTTCATCCAAGGCCTCAGGATCTGTGGTTTGATGAATAAAGCCTCGCTCCTGGAGGATTTTTAAGAACTCAGATTTCATTGTTTTTGCATGCATTTTTTGCTTAACTGTGCCCATCTATAGCATATATTTTATGGAGTTTCCAATTGGAACCTCTTTGGGTTATGGGGCTGATGAGTGGCACGTCGTGTGATGGTATCGATTGCTCCATTATAAAAACCGATGGTCAAAGGATCTATGATTTTGGTCCAAATTTTTATTTTGCTTATCCGCAAGATTTTCAAGATAAACTTAAACAGCATCTAGGGGCCGTGGCCCCCAGCCCTGAAATCCATCAACTGGAACAAGAGCTAACACAGTTTCATGGTACCTTGGTACGTGAAGCCCAACTTAAGTTTCCTCGTCCCATTGAGTTAATTGGTTTTCATGGGCAGACTTTGTCGCACCATCCCCCTCACACATGGCAGATTGGTGATGGCTCTCTGTTAGCGCAGCTGACCAAAACGGACGTGGTATTTAATTTTCGCCAGAATGATGTGGCGTATGGTGGGCAAGGGGCACCCTTGGTGCCGATCTACCATCAAGTTCTCGTCGAAAATTTATTAAAGCCTTGTGCTGTTGTAAATATTGGTGGCGTTTCCAACGTCACATGGGTTGGTCCAGATCATGGGCTGGATTCTCTTGTTGCCTTTGATTTAGGTCCTGGAATGGCCCTCATGAATGACTGGACTCAAAGGTTTTTTAATCAGTCTTTTGATGAGGATGGATTGCTCGCCCGCACGGGTGTGATCCATCATGACCTGATAGCCCAGTGGCTTGAACATCCCTACTTTACTCAACCTTATCCTAAATCCCTGGATCGAAATCAATTTTATCCTCTTTTAAGAGATCTCGAGACCTTCAAGGCGGAAGATGGTCTGGCGACATTAACGGCTTTTACCGCGTGGGCCATTCACCGTGGTCTTGAGTTGTTACCTGACTTTCCATCGACGGTTTTATTATCGGGTGGTGGGAGAAGAAACATGTATTTATTTGAATTGATTGCTGAGCGCATGCCTGCTCAAACACAGGTGGCTCGTATTGATATATTAGGTTTTGATGGAGATTATATTGAGTCTCAAGCCTTTGCTTATCTGGCAGCTCGGGTAAAAAATGCACTTCCGATTACTTTTCCATTGACCACAGGAGCCCCGACTGCTTTATCTGGAGGACAGATAGTTCGTTATCATGAGGAACATTGTGGTTAAAAAAATTGGAGTCTTGACCAGTGGTGGTGATTGCGCAGGATTGAATGCCGCCATACGCGCGATTACGCACCGAGCTATTATGGGGTATGGATGGCAGGTAATTGGTATTCGAAAAGGTACGACCGGATTAATTACCCGTCCCTTGGAGTACCAAAACCTAACCCTTGAGAATTGCGATACAGCTATGCTGCGCAGCGGGGGAACCATGTTGGGAAGTACAAATAAGGATGATCCTTTTAATTTTCCTCAAGGGGATGGTACCAGAGCCGATCGCTCTCATGATTTAATTGCCGGGTACCATCATCTCGCTTTGGATGCTTTGATCGGGATTGGGGGGGATGGCAGTATGCGTATTCTGCGTCGCCTAGCCCAGACAGGTAATTTAAACTTGGTCACGATCCCAAAGACCATTGATAATGATTTAGGGTTAACGGAAAATGCTATTGGTTATCAAACATCTGTGGAAGTCGCAGCCGAAGCTCTAGACCGGTTGCAACCAACGGCTGCCAGCCATCAACGGGTTATGGTCCTCGAGGTTATGGGACGTGATGCAGGCCACATTGCCATTGCCTCTGGCATTGCGGGGGGGGCTGACGTCATTTTGGTGCCTGAAATTCCTTATACGTTGGATAGCATCTATCGTAAAATCAATGCGCTTTCGAATTTAGGAAAGAACTTTGCGCTTATCGTTGTGGCTGAAGCTGTTAAAGATGAAAATGGCAACCCAGTGGTTGTGTCTCAGGGCAATGAAAGAACGCGTTATGGTGGGATTGGCCAATATTTAGGTGATCGGATCGCAGAAGCAACAGGTGCTGATGTCCGCGTGATGGTTTTAGGACATGTCCAGAGGGGCGGTCAACCTATTGCCATGGATCGAATCATTGCCTCTGCCTTTGGCGTCAGAGCGGTAGATCTTATCGCAGAAGGGAAATTTGATCGTATGGTGGCTTGGCAAAATCGACAAATTGTTGATGTTCCGATCGAGGAGGCTATTGCTGGATATCGCTCCTTGAATCCTGACGATTTACTAGTTCAAACCGCTCGAGGGTTAGGTATTTGCTTGGGTGATAATTAAGGACTCATCTTAAATTTAACTGATTATAACAGGAAGAAGCGTAATTGGCTTCTTCCTGTTTTATTTTTGGGAGGTTTTATACATTGAGAAAAGTATACCGCTTGCTAAAAGCGCGATGGTGACGGTCAAAGAGAAAACAGCAGGGATCTTCTCTAATCCCAAGGCCCACGCAGCAATCACCTTACCACCGATAAAGATAAGAATGAGGGCTAAGGCATATTTCAAATAGGTAAACCGATCGACTAAGGCTGAGAGGGCGAAATAAAGAGCTCTTAACCCTAAAATTGCAAATATATTGCTGGTATAGACAATGTAAGGATCGCGGGTGATGGAAAAAATAGCAGGTACACTGTCTACGGCAAATACAATGTCGGCCAATTCAATGAGCACAAGGGCTAAAAGAAGTGGGGTAAAATGTAAACTTTTTTTATGAGGCTGATGCTTGTTGGGAAGCAGGACTGCAAATTTATGACCATGCAATTCAGGTGTGAGACGAAAATGCTTATGCATGAATTTAACGATAAAGTGATTGGCAAAGTCCGGTTCTTGGTCAGTAATAAAAAACATCTTAATGCCCGTTAAGATGAGAAATGAAGCAAAGACATAAGTGATCCATTCGAATTGATTGATCAAGGCGGTTCCAAGGCCTATCATCACTGCCCTAAGGACAATAACGCCTAAAATTCCCCAGAATAAAACGCGATGCTGATATTGGCGAGGAATTTTAAAATGGGTAAAAATCAGGGAAATGACGAAAATATTGTCGAGAGACAAACTTTTTTCAACCAAATATCCGGTAAGATATTCTTGAGCACTTTGAGGACCTAAATAAAACCAAATCCATGCGCCATAGAGAAGACCAATGCATACATAGAACAGGCTGAGGTTGATGCTCTCTTTAACGCCGATAACCCGCTGCCTTCGATGCAGGAGACCTAAATCTACAATTAGAAGAATCAGTATTATTGCTAAAAAAATCAACCACAACCAAAGTGGCTTTTCCAGCCAGTTGAAAAAAATCCAATCCATTATGGTCTCTTAACCTGCTATCCCATAAAATCAAGAGTACCTTGAAACGGTCAAAAAACCAATAATGGAAGGATGTTTGTTAATGCAATTAATCTTATTGATTTGTGAAGATTACTGTTTGTAAATATTCGTGGATAGCTTGGTGGATTTTTTTCGCCAGCTCTTCAGGGGCTTGGGCAAAGCTAATGTCACTAAGCAGTCTTTCCACTTTTTCCCGATTTTGATTTCTCACCTGGGATGTTTCTAGAACTTCAAAGGATATATCCTTAAAGATTTCTTCGCACTGGAAATAACGTGTCACTTCAGATTGGTAAATCTCCAAGATCTTTCGAGTAAATCTTAAGCAAGATAGTTTATCGAGGTCATGTGGAGTCTTTAAGAAGGACTTATAAAACCTTTGTAAGATCAAGGCAGCATCTATTTCCTCTTGAAAAAGCGGAGAAGGGAGTTTGGAATAATGGAGTACTGTTTTCTCCTGATAATCCAGACTTCTACAATAATTTATTTTTTCTAGTTGAAATGGAGGAGGACTGAGTCGGTTTTCATGCAATTCTTTATCAACGTCAGACGGAGCAGCACGTTGGCCAGAAAAGGGGATGGGTTGGGTTTTAGCGATAAAATCCATTTTCGTTTGGTAGGAATCTCCAGCAAAACAAGAAGCGCATGAAGCCAAATAAAACGCAAAAACATATTTTTTCATGAGAGAATTTATCTCCTTAAATTATTATTTATAGAAGTTTTGCCCCTTGTTAGAGGGGCAATGGTTTAAGCTGCTAAGGCTTGGCTGGCAGAAATATAACTCAAGTTTAAATCTCTGGCTACAGCTTCATAGGTAATATTACCAAAATAAACATTAAGACCGTTTAAAAGGTGGGGATCTTCTTGTAGTGCCCGTTTATATCCTTTGTTGGCCAGAGCCAAGACAAAAGGCAGGGTAGCATTGTTTAAGGCAAAAGTAGACGTTCTGGCCACAGCGCCGGGCATGTTTGTCACGCAATAATGGATGATGCCATCCACCACATATGTGGGATTGGCGTGGGTCGTTGGTTTGCTTGTGGCAAAGCATCCTCCTTGATCAATAGCCACGTCAACCATGACGGATCCAGGGCGCATGCGCTTGACCATCTCTGCGGTCACAAGTTTAGGAGCAGCAGCACCAGTGACCAATACAGCACCAATGACCAGGTCAGCATCGCTCACATAGCTTTCAACCATGTCATAGGTGGAATACAATGTCTCAACACGGCCATTAAACATCCAATCTAACTGATTGAGACGACGTGGGTTCTTGTCAAAAATAGCTACTTTTGCTCCCATACCGACTGCTATTTTAGCAGCATTTGCTCCGACTACTCCGCCGCCTAAAATCACAACCTTTCCTGGAGCTACACCTGGTACACCTCCTAAAAGGATGCCTGAACCGCCTTTATCTTTTTCTAAATGGGCAGCTCCTGCTTGAGGAGCCATGCTTCCAGCGACTTCACTCATAGGGGCGAGTAAAGGCAGCCCGCCTAAAGCATCAGTAACTGTCTCATAAGCTATAGCAACGCATCCAGAATTTATTAGTCCTTTGGCTTGTTCAGGGTCAGGTGCTAAATGGAGGAATGTAAATAAAAGCTGTCCTTCTTTCAGCATTTGGCATTCACTGGGTTGGGGCTCTTTGACTTTAACAATCATCTCAGAGGAATCAAAAACTTCTTGAGCACTTGAAGTAATGTGGGCCCCGACCTTTTGATAATCTTCATTGGTAAATCCAATGCCTAAGCCAGCATTGTTTTCCACATAAACAGTATGACCATTTTGAATCAGTTCTCGAACAGACGTTGGCGTTAACCCAACACGATACTCATGATTCTTAATTTCTTTTGGAACGCCAATCTTCATTATCCTCATTTCCATCCAAAAAAATTTACTGCTCTCGGTATAACCAATTCTGAATAAAAAAGCACTCTCTAAGTTTTGCCCATTAACCGCGTTAACAGGGTGAGCTCTTGAGGGGAGTCTCCAAATTCAGCAAATATATCCGCCAGAGATTTATCTTGCCAAGTCACAATCCGCTTGAGTACATGGGGTGTTGGACTGTGTGGTTCAATGGCGTCTAAAAATTCAGCAATCTGTTGGAGTTGTTGATAAGCCGAGCGACGATTGGTAAGAGTTTCTAGGCTTGGTTCTTCCTGACTTTTAGGTGCAAAAGAAACCTCAGCTGTGGGTTCTGGAGGCAAAGATCGAGAAACATCATGGGGCTGTGATGAAGAATGAATGAAACGACTCATCTCTGCCAGTCGGTCTATAAGGGTTTTGTAAGAAGGGCTCTGATTCTGAGTGAGTTGATCAATGGTTTTTTTGAACTGTTGTATAGCGCTTTGAGTCTGAGTAATGCCTTCATGAAGGGCTTGCAAACGTTCTGGCGTGGTTAACTTAAGCGCCTGTTGAACTTTTGCGAGCGTTGGTTGATTCTCAGATTCAGCTGTCTGAATCAGTTTTTGTCCCTCAGGGGTTCGTTTTGCCACCGTTTCTAATTGGTTTGCGGACATCCAGTCAGCTAAGGTATAGCCATGTTCTTGGATGTCATTGCCTGTCAAAGGAATGCGAATAATTCGTTGAGTTAAGGTGTCATCTAACCATTCGAGAACTCTAAGGCGATAATCTAGATCTTCTTCCTCTATAGGGGGATATAGAGTTGGCCAAAAAGCTCGGCAAAGAGATTCCATGAGGTTTACGCCTCGAATCATACCAGGGAATTCATCCATCGCTGTCCATGATTCAGCTAGCCATGCAGCTACCTGGAGATCTTTGGATTTGTGAATAAGAACATCAAGGCATAAAGACTCGACCTCTTCCCAGTCTGACTTTTTAAGATCTCTTTGCCAAATTCCAAGAGAAAGGTCAGGGTCATCCTGTCTTCTGGCTTCTCGGATCTGGTCATACACGGGTTCATATCTGAGCCAGTCTCCCGAAGGATTCGACTCCGATATGGGTTGCATAATTTGGTCTATGGAAACTTCAGGACGTTTTGGATCGGGCATCGAGTAGCTCCTTAAGTAGCATTGACCACAGTTTGACCAGGAAATCCAATGGTAATAACACCGCCATAAGCGCAGTTAAGTATGGAAGATTGAATCACAGCTGGCATCTCTTTAATGGTGGTTTTCGTAGAAGGCGCACTCCAGGGAGCCGGCAGTGTAGGAATGCATGAGCTTGGAGTTAAAACACCAAGAGCCGCAGCTGTGGCTGCAGCTACTGCTGGATTAGCTATACTCGTACACATAGAAAACCCAGAAACATTCACAAAAGGAATATTATCCATAATGTTTGCAGCATCTGGCCCACCTGCCTTTACCATTTTTGCGGGTAAAACGTTGAGTGAGCAGGGAGCAACGCCAAAGGAACACGTGCAAACGGCGCCTGTGGTGACCATTAATCCCATGGTAGCTTCTCCTTCTTTTCTTCTTATGAATTAGATTAGGATAAATATTCCCAAAAAAACAAACTTTTTTAATAAATTTTTATTGACATGAATTTCAATTAATAAGGAAATGGTGCGATTGCCCCCTTATTATTGAAGAGAATTTGGCGACAGAGATATCTTTCTTATTTTTCTCCTTTATATGTTTAAAAAACTTGAATTATTTACAATCTATAACGATATAAATTTTGAAAATATAAATATTTTTTTATCGGAATTATTGCTATGAAATTATTTTCAATATTATTAATATCTTCAACGATGGCTCTTTGTGGTGGAGATGCCGTGGCTACTCTTTCCAGTTCTGGTATCCATCTGACAAGGCCAGATAATGTGGTAAAACAACGGGTAGGCTTTTTTCTTCAATGGCAAGAACAAAATGAGGGTCAACCAGAACCCAAAATAGAGCGACCTATGCGCATGGGGATTGGTGAACATTTTGCCTCAAAAGTTAAGTTGTTTGAAGGCGGTGACTCACATAAGGAGAAAGCCTTTTTCATACCTACCCAGCGCATCCGTCAACAGATCAGTCATGGTATTCGAGAAAAAGTTTCTTATTTCAATCAATGGCAAAATCAAGCGCAATCGCCTTGCAAGCTAGGTCTGGGCAAGCAAGATCTTATACAGGAGATTCAAGAGCAGGAGAAAAGTTCGCCTCTTCAAAATGTTGGAAAAAGTTTGAAGACATCTCAATACCTGGAAACCCAGCAGGACGGCGATCTCTCAATCTTCAAACATAGTCATAATCAAAGTCATCTTGATGAATCTGAGATTGCTCCCGATTCTTTTTCCCTTTTAAAGTCTTTTCTGGAAGAAAACAGAAGCGTTTTGCTCTGCAATCCGGTGGCAGAACCAGATGTGTCAACTTTGCTCACTGTGCTTGATGAAAATCAAGAAGCTAGTCTTCAGAAAAAGTATGTCTATCGAATGATTAAAGATAATCATATTACGCGTCATAAAGCTTTTGATGCTGTTGCTTCAAAACGTCTTGGTGTTTCATTGCTAAAACTTATTCAAAAGATTCCCTATGATCCCAAGATCGATACAATGGCAGATGAAGATTATCTCCTTTATGCTCATAAGGGAGGATATTATCAGCTCTCTCATCAGCAACTTGAATTTATCAGCCAATATAAGAAATTAAAACAACACATAAATGATTTTATCGTCGATGTTAAGCGTGAGAAAGAGAGTGATAAAGAAGGAGGCTGGCTCTTGGATCTTGATCAAATCAGTTAAATCTTCAAAGTGTTCTGAATTCTTAAGTGTTCCCTCTTGTAACCATTTCTTGAACTTAAAGAGGGAATTTCAAATGTGGATTCATGGCTCCTCAAAAAGAAAATTTTATATCTCTTCCAGATAATTTTTTTAATTATTTACCGCTTAAGCTCTTGTGTCGATTTAAATATCTTCGCATACTGTTAAAGAAAGATTAAATTTTTTTAAAATTTGCGGAGAGTCTGGATGGCCTATCGTTCAAACTTAGTGCCTGCCATTCAATGGCACGAGGGTATGCTGCTTTCGCCGCAACATTTCCAACAGCAAGAGCTCAGAAATTTTCAAGTTTTATCTTATCACTTGAACCATATCGCTCCTTATCATTGGGGTATCCGTCTTCTCAAATTTGATCCTGTCACTTTACCGACCGGACTCATTCGAATTCTGGAACTTGAAGCTGTCATGCCAGATGGTTTGATCGTCCAACATGTAGCGGAGGTTGATGGTTTTCAGCTTGAGGTAGATGCCACTCCTTTAAAAGACATATTGCAAACCCAAGAGCTAACCTTGTTCTTGTGCGTGCCAGAGTATACGCCGGGTGCATCACCAGTCATCGGGGAATGGCCGCGATACATCTCAATAAGTGGGGATCCCGTGATTGATGACAATGTTATCGACAATGTCATTCAAATCCCACGACTGATTCCAAAAATGAGATTGATATTATCTGACCACTCTCCCCAACGGTACATTTCTCTACCGCTGGCAAAATTAAAATATGTGGATGAGTCCTATACCTTTGGAAAATATGAGTATCCATGCTTGTGGGTTGATCAGCTGAGTTTAATTGGCGAATTATGTGGTGCTTTGGTTCGGCGCCTTAGGGATAAGGCGGCTTATTTTTCTGATAAATGGCAATCGCAAATTGGTACGGCCCTCATTAACGAAACCTCTAACCAAATGCGTCCATTGATCACCTATCTCCCTTTGTTAGAGGGAATGATAACCTCCGATCGGATCCATCCTTTTCATCTTTATCAGGGGCTCTGTTTGCTGGCAGGACAGTTAGCCACGTTGCGCTTAGGTCAGATTCCACCCCTTTTCCCACAATATGATCATAACAATCTTTATGCAACTTTTGCGCCTCTTTTGGAGTGGTGTAATTTGCTGATTGATAGCCTTGAAAAAGCTTACAGTATTCTCGAGTTTACAAAAAAAGATCGTATGTTTTCTATCATGCTTCAGCCAGAGATCTTTATGTCCAGCATTTTGGTTGGGTTAAAAGCGCCCACATCCATGACTGAGCTAGAGCTGGCAGATTGGATGCGCGATGCCATAATTGCAAGCGAAAGTTTTGTGGAGACGGCGCGTATTCGACGCATAACTGGCGCTCCTCGTGCTCTTATTGAAGATAAGGTTCTTCTTGATCTTATGCCTGGTCGAGGTGTCCTAATCTTTAAAGTAGATATGGATCCTCATTTTGTCAAACCTGGAGAACGTTTGTGCATCTTTAATCCTGCAGATGCTGTTGAGGTGCGCCCGACACAAATGGTTTTGTATCTCAAGAGTGATATTCTGACCCCCACTCCTGAAATAAAGATTAATGAAAATGGATTAGACTAATGGAAATTATTTCCGCAGGTTCCACCTTTTTAGTGCAAAATTTTCAAGAGTTTTACCGCGAACTCCTAATTCAAAAGGAAAAAGCTTTACGTTCTTTGGAAGCTCAAACTGTGGAAGGGGAGGAAGGTCAAAAGGCAGAATTTGAAAATATGGTGGATAAAATCCAGCAAAAATTTCGAGAGATGTTTGAAGTGTTCTCATTAAATGCTCAAAATCAAGTGGGTGAATTTGCCGTTAGCCATTTTCAAGAATGTTTGTACCTCATGGTTGCGTTTGTGGATGAAGTCTTTTTGTCTTTTGCTTGGCAAGGGCAAAAACGTTGGGAAAATCATTTGCTAGAGGCTCAAATTTTTCATACCCAGATTGCCGGTGAGGGGGTCTTTAGAAAGCTGGATGCGTTGATCGAAGCGAATGATCCCGTGCGTAATGATTTAGCGCTCATTTACCTGATGATTATCTCGTTAGGGTTTAAAGGAAAATATCGTGGTGAAAACGATGAAGGAAAATTAGCATGGTATCGCCAGCAATTGTACGTCATGATTAATCGCCACAACCCCAGTCTCTATCATCCAGGTCGGGAGCGTTTAATTCCTCATGCGTATGAATATAATCTTTCAGCGGCACCAGGAAGAGGATTGCCAGATGTTCGCACTTGGTTATTATCCTTTGGTTTTGTATTCACTGTTTTTGTCTTTATATCTAGTCTGCTATGGTACACTGTAGTGCGGGATGTAGACGATGTCGTAGGGCAAATTCTTAATCAAGCCCAGAAATTAGGTATATCATGATGTCCCTATCCGATTTGATTGCAAGCATTACCTCTTACTTGCCCCAAATCATCATTGGGATGGTCATTTTGACGGTCATCGTAATGGTGTTATTGGTTTTTTTGACTTCTGCTACAGTCAAAAAAGCCCTTAAGAAGAAAGCCCCTCCGCCCCCTGCGCCCAAAGCTGAGCCACTTACTCGGGCGCCAGAGGATAAAATGCCTCCCCGATTTGGCACAATTTCCCAAATTCTATCCCTTAAGGGATATTTCCAAGTTGGTGATATTAGTTTGATCTTTTTAAAAGGAATGGAATTATTACGTCAACGATTAGATACTGTTAATTATAAATATCATTTACCATGGTATCTTTTGATTGGTGCATCCCAATCGGGTAAGTCATCTATGATGGATCGAGCTGATCTAGTGCTGCCTCTGGGAAAACCAACCTTTGATATTCCTGATCCAAACCCTGGTCTTCGTTGGTGGTTTTTAAACCGGGGGGTAGTCCTTGATGTTAAAGGTGAGTTTCTAGTCAAAGATAGAGGAGTTCAATCGGATGAGAAGGGCTGGCGAACGATTTTAAGCTTGTTGAGTCGTTATCGAGCTCAACGCCCCATTGATGGCATAATTTTGACCATTCCTGCGAGTGAACTCTATGGTGGACACAAGTTATCTCCTGAAGAATTAGCAGATCGCGGAAAATTTTTGGCTCAGAAGCTGCAAGCAACCCAGAATATCCTATCTCTGAGGTTGCCAGTATATGTAGTGATTACCAAAAGCGACATCATTCCAGGATTTCAATGTTTATGCCAAGCCTTACCTAAGCAAAATCAGCAGAATATTTTAGGATGGTCGTCTCCTTACACGCCAACCACGGCCTATACGCCTTTGTGGTTGGATGAAGCTTTTGGTCACATGCATAACCAACTCAGCTATATTCGTTTGGAAATGTTGGCCGAAGGCTTGTCTGCCGAGGCTCGTGATGGGGTGTTCATTTTTCCTCATGAGCTCCTTCATATCCAAAAAAATTTGGCTTCTTATGTTAACCAGATTTTCAAAGTTAATGCCTATGATGAGTCGCTGATTCTAAGAGGAATCTATTTATGTGGCGATAGTGGCGTTAATCTGGAATTTAGCAAGTTGACGGCGCATCCCAAGGAAGAGGATCTGGACCAAAATTACATCCCGATTTCAGAAGACGAGCAAGCATCTTCTCCAATCATTACCTTAGATAAAATCGGTGAGATGGAAAATGAGTCCCATCTGCAAGATCAAGGTCCCAGCAAAATTTTCTTTGTTGATGATTTGTTACGACAGAAGATATTCTTTGAAACCGGTCTTGCCCAACCCATTCATCAGCGAATCATTTCCGCGAACAGAAATTTAACCATTGCTAAGGCGAGTATGGCTGGCTTTATTGGCATCAGTACATTTGGATTGCTTCATGGGTATGACCGTTTAACCCAACAAAGGGATTATCTTCTTCCCATTTTAGCTAAAATAAACACAATTCTCTACCAAGTGCCGCAGACACTTTCAGCCCCTAATCGCTTTAGTGCTAATATGTTTGATGACCAAACACGTCAGCTGTTGGATATGATGATGAATTTGCATCGGTCATCCTTCTTCTCGATCTTCTTTCCTTCCTCATGGCTGAGCGAAGTTGATGACAATTTGCGTTCCGCCTTAAAAGTTTCATATGATCAGATCATTGTGCGTGCTGTTTACATGGACTTGCTGCTCAAGGCGCGGGATCTCTTAACCATCAGGCCTAAGGAGACGGATTTAACAATATCTTTAGCCTCACAGCTTCAACCGGTTACTACCATTGAATATCAACTGATGAAAGACTTTGTCGAGCGATTCATCGAACTTAATCGCAATGTCGAGAAATATAATCAGTTAAAGGATAATAGTGATCCGAGCATTTTGCGGGATGTGGTTCAGTACACTCTCGGAATCAATTTACCTGAAGAATTCTTACAAAATTATGAGTATTTCCGACGGGTATTAAGGGAAGTTCCCTATCCAAAGATTGACTTGAAACCTTATGAAAGCACAGCGCAAGAAACGTTAAGGATCCTCTATAATCACTTTTTATCCAATTTGTTCTCTCCCCAAACCCCCAATTCTATTGTTGGCAAAATCAACTTTATTCTATCTGAATTTGGTCAAAAACAGACAGATCAACTCCCGAACGTTGAAATTTTGAGAAAAATTTCTACAGATCTGACGCAGTCCCTACCAACTATTGGGCTTTCTGGAAACAATTGGATTGATGGGGCTTTTTTTGATCCTGGTGCAGGTTTTGCGGATTTGATGTTACAAATCAGCCAGTTTCCTCTTTTTGGACCACAATTGGTTGAACAATTTGCTAAGGATACGGCTATTTCTTTCAGTGGCTTTCATGAGGATTTAGTTCGGCTAAATAACGTGTTGGTTGATCGCACCCAACTGCCTGCTGATAAGCCTATCTATCCATCTCAAGGATTAATTTCTTTGCAAAAAAGTTTGGCTAATTTGTTTAATGAGCCCTTTATGGCTCCGCCACCTGCTGAAAAAATCTCATTCAGGGTTCCTGAAAATCAAGTGATCTTTTGGAATCCCAAACTCATAGATTTGGCCATCGAAGATGTTCAAAAATTTGATGATTTTGTAACCAAACATATGGTCGATTTTCCTCCTATGATCCGGGAGACATTAAAGCTTTCTTGTCAACGGAATCTGCAGGAGAACTTGATCGGAAAGATCGCTAGAGCCCAAACATTTGCAAACATTAATGACAATTTGCCTTCAGGTCAGGCTGCTGAACAAGTTTTGCGGGAAAAGATCGCTAACGTGCGCGAAGTTGCCCCGAAGTTTGTTCGCCTCATGGAGGTTATGGAAAAAGGACATATTGGCACGGGGTATGTTCAATTGCGTGAATTGTTGGGAATCTTGTCTACTCGTCTTCTCGAACAGGTGGAAGAGGTCTTAAACAGTTATAAACTCTATCAAGTGAAAGATGATAACTTTAAATGGTGGGATGGTAAGGTATCCCCTATTTTAGTGGGCTTTAATGTGCGCGATGAAGAAGATCTTAAGAATTATTTAGCCAACCAGCGGCAGTTAATCATTCATTTTGCTATGGATTATGCTGAGCCCATGGTGACTTTTTTGACGGCTCGGGTAATGCAAGAATATCAAGGTAATAAATCTTTGGTAAACAAGTGGAAAAGGATTGTTGATCAGGTTCATGAATACGAGAAAAGACGTCCAGATAACGCTTTAACAGCTCTGGAAAACACACTTTCTAAAGATTTGGTTCATGTCAATGTGGCCAAGTGTTTTAAAACGATCCCCTTGAGCGCTACCAAATCTCATTCAGGAGACTTTTTTCTGGAAAGAGAAGTGGAAATTAAGCGTGATTTGCTTTCCCGGTGTGAAGTACTAAAGCGCCAAGAGAGTATTGAAAATTACACCAAGATGGCGAATTTCTTTAATGACAACTTGAGAGGGAAATTCCCATTCCTAACAGCGCCGAAGCTCAATATGGCTGATGCTGAACCTGAAGATATTCGAGAATTCTTCAGTATGTATAAGGAAGCAGGTGACAATCCTAAAGCTATTTTGGATCAGGTTTATCAGTTAGGTGAAATGGCCAATGCTCCACTAGCTTTCTTGCAAAGTATGGAGGAAATGAAGACGTTTTTTGCCTCCTTCTTAAAAGGTGATGGCATTAGTGATATGCCCGTTCTTAATTTCATGGTTGATTTTAGAGTCAACGGCGGCGCAGAGAGAAATGCTAATTTAATTCTCGAATGGTTTATCAAGCCTGATGAAGTGACCACAATAACACATCACGATAAAAAGAAGGATGGAAAATGGTTCTTTGGCAATGAGATCGTTATTGGCTTCCGTTGGCCTAATGAATCTCGTCTCCAACCTTATCGGGATAAGAATCAACCCCGATTGCAAATTGAAGATCAGCATCTAGCCTTGTTTAGGTTTACATCCCGCTGGGCTCTTTTAGAACTGATTAAAAGTCAGTCGGCTGGACGAGGTGATTTTGGCGGACAAGCAGATCCCCAACCCTACACGCTTAAATTTCAGATTCCTAATGGTCCTCGAGACTCAACGATAGTTTTCAATCGCATTAAAGTTTTAGGGCCTTCCAAAGGAAAAACGCCGGGCAAACCAATCGCAGTTCCAGAATTTCCACTTGTTGCCCCTGAGCTACCAGAGGATATTACAAGCAAAGCCAATGATCCAGTTTTGGTTATGGGAGCAGCCTATAAACGTGAGGATGAGGAGAGTTCTTCCGATCAGGCGGACAAAAAAGAAGATGGCGCTAAAGAAGGAAAAAAGAAAGAGGATCAGCAAGAGGGTGAATCAGAAGAGGCTGAGGAAGAATAATTCTATGGATTATTCGATAAAGAATAACTGCTGTTGATTTTTGTATGGGACAATTTTGAGTGTAGTTCGCTGACCCCCTGTTCACTTATTGATGTATTTATAATGTTTAGAACTTTGAGATTTTTAACCTTTTCCAGATAGGGAATTACCTTATCACTAATCTTGGTACCGTTGAGATTGAGTATTTTTAGTTGGGGGAAGCTTTCAAAGTATACAAACCCCTCATCTGTAATTTTTGTGTTTTCTAAATGGAGTTCTTCAAGTCTGCTGAGATTTTGCAAATGAGCAAGGCCCTCATCTGTAATAGGGAGTTTATGTAAGTTTAAAGAGAGAAGATTGGAAAGATCTTTAAGATGAATAAGTCCGTTATCGTCAATGTCGTTCATCTCCAGATTAAGAAATTTAAGGTTTGGCAGACCGTTTAAATGGATGAGACCATCGTTACCAATTTTAGTTAACCCTAAATCAAGATACGTAAGGTGGGCTAATGATTCAACATAAGTCATTGTTTTATCGCTGATATTTGTGTTCCACAAACTTAATTCAGTTAACTCAGGAAGGAATTGGAGAATTTCTAAACCTTTGTCAGTAATGTTGGTCAGTCCACCCAAATCAAGGATTTTCAACTTGGACATTCTTCTTAAATGGCTTAGGCCTGAATCACTGGTCTTTGTGTTCCATAGGTTGAGATGAGTAAGGTTAATGAGGTGTTCCAGGTGAACGAGACCACTATCACCTATCTCTGTATCGGCTAAACTTAGCTTGTCTAAATTTGTAAGGTTTTTGAGATGGATCAATCCCTCGTTGGTTATAAAAGCGTTTTGCAAATAAAGTTCTTTCAAACCTTTTAGATGAGCCAAGTGGATTAATCCATCATTGGTTAAAGCTGTCGTACTTAAATCAAGAACCTTTAATTCTTTATAGCTAGCTAGGATTTCCAACCAAGCGTTGGTGAGGTAACAGTTTTTAAAGCTTAAAGAGTGTATTCTTGGAAAGACAAGGGGAAGCTTACTTAGAATATGTGGATTAATCAAACCATCATAAGTGTGTAAATTCAATTGAATTGGCGCAGACAAGAGGGCAAGATTAAAACCTTTACTTGTAGTAAGCAAATTCTTCAAATCCTCTAAATTTCTTCGGTGTGCTAGATGATATATAACGACGTTAATAAGTTCTTTTGGAATCTGCTCTAGCTTTCCAAAGTTTCTGGATGAAGGATTTCTTTGCAGGTTTTCCAATTCTTGTAGTCGGGTGGCTAAATTGTATGCCTTAAGCTTTTGGGCGATTTCCAGGGCACGTATTTTATCCTCTTGATGATCCAATTTCTTTTCAAGAAGGAGCCAGTTAAGGTTTTGAATAATCTTGGATCGAAGATTAGGATCAGGAGATTGCGTGTATGTGTTATAGTCAGCTAGGACTGCGTCAAACGTAATTCCACCTTTGACATCATGGTAACTGTCATCCATTGCCCCCAGGGAATTGGATAAAACTAAAAAAATAATTAAGACAAGCTTCGTCATATAAGAATTCTGGTTGAACTTTATATAATAAAAGTAAATTAAAATTCTAAATATGGTGTTAATTAAGAATTATTTTCTCGTACCAATAAGGCGCTCTTTTAAAAGATAAATTAAATTTTATCTGAGCTATGGTTGTTGGGGACATTGGGTTCTTGTCCAAAACAAGTGCTTTTAAAGAGGTGAGAATGGTTAAGCTGGGTAAGCAATCATTGGTAAGATTGTTTTCACTTAAGTCCAAGCTGATAAGCTTGGGTAAATTTTGTAGGTATTCTGTTCCCTCATCGCATAATTCTAAGCCACTCCCATTCAAAGAAGTTAGGAGAGTGAAATGCTTTACCACGCTAAATCCCTTATGAGTGATACGACTACGGCTCAAAGACAAGGCAACAAGGTTGCTCAGAGAACTCAGATGGGAAACACCCAGATCTGTGAAAGGACTATCGCTTAAATCAAGATAACGCAGGTTTGTAAGGCCAGAAAGGAGGGGTAAGCACGCATCATTGGACTGTGTTCCTTTTAAGACAAGCCTTTGTAGAGCAGTCATTGAAGCTACATACCCATAACCCTGAACGGACATGATGATATTTGCTAGATTAAGACTTTCCAAATAATTATATCTTTTAAGGCTCTCTAACCCATCGCCTGTAATGTTCTTGATATTTGCTAAACTCAGTTCTTTAAGCTTGGTAAGAGGTGCAAGATTACTTAAGCCTGTATTGCTGATCTTAGTTCCCTCTAGATTGAGGTGAGTCAGTTGAGTCATAGACCGTAAATTTTTGATTCTTTTATCATTTACCAAACAATGAGTGAAATCTAGCCAGGTAAGATTGGTCAATAGTGGGAACTGGGCAAATCCGTTATCAGCAATTCCCTGAAATTTAGATGCAGAGAAAGAGCTCATGCGGGGGAAAAGGACTGTCAGCTTAATGAAGCGCTCATCTCCAATTGTTATCACATCTCTTGTGGGGTGAATATGAATGGGTGTTGACTTCAGCATCAAATGAAGGCTTTTGGAACTAAGTAACAGATTTTTAAGGTCGCCTAAGTCTCCGATGTGAGACACCTGGGTTAAAATCATCTCTCGTACTTCATGAGGAAGAGCCTCTAAGGAGCCCAAATTTCTTGGGGTTAATTTTGGTAAACCATAGATAAACCTATTTATAAATCCCACAAATCCCTTAGATGGTTGAGGTACCGGACAAGGAGTTAGTGAATTTGAAAGCTGATCCCATCGGGTTTGTTCTTGAGTGCGAATGGTTAAATTGATGTTCTGTTCATGATAATCATTTTTCTCCTCTGACCTCTCCATGGCTAAGGTACATTGAAATAAAACAAGACAAAGGAGGGAAGCAATAAATTTGATCATGAGGGGGAATCACTCGATTCAGAGGACATATAGGTTAAGATCTAACAAATATGTTAGGAATGTCTGATGAATTTTCAATACCTAGATGATGTGAGGGTTAAATATAAATGAAGTGCCCCAATGCAGGGGCAACCTGGATTAGAAATCCATTCCAGTATGAAATATATAGCCTTTATTTGCTGCCAGTATGCTTTGGATTTCTATATGTAAATCTTTACTTAAATCAATGACGAAAGGTAAATGGAGAAATTTAAGCTTGGTTAAGCTTGTTAATGTTGTGAGTCCAACCTCAGAAATTTTTGTGCTACCTAAAATAAGCCGGGTAAGGCGTGTATGGTTTTGAACATTTCTAAGTCCTTCATCATCGATACTAGAAGATGTTAGTTCAAGGCTTGATAGCCTTGTTAATGATGCCAAAAAGGAAAAGTCAGCTCTCGTTTGGTTGTTAATAGTATAAGCTAAATTGAGAAATGTAAGTTTTGAGAACTGTCCAATATAGGAATATCCTGGGCCTTCAAAACTATTACCAGTCAGGTCAAGGTGGGTAAGATCAGTAAGCGTTGTTAGATCTTTTATGCCCTCATCATCTACAAAATTATTTATTAGCCTAAGTACCTGAAGTTTTGAAAATTGATGAAGCTTTGCTAATCCACCTCTGGAGACTTTATTCATATATATAGTCTCACGTGGAGTAGGGAAATGCTTGCTTAAATCAAGCTTTTTTAAACCGCTTAGGGTTGTGATATTGGCTAATAACCGATCACCCACATCAATCGTATATAAATCAAGAACAGTAAGGTTTGTGAGCTGTGATAAAAACAGCAAGTCGTCCGTTCCAACATGATCCCATTTAAAGCGAAAACAACTTAAATTGGTTAGATGAGAAAAACACCCAAGGGATTGAGGGGTGACGCTGCTCATCTCCCCCTTCAAGGTATTGTTTTTAGAAGGGAACGACATCTCAAGGGTTTTCAGATTGGTGAAATATTGTAAACGTTGGATATCTCTCTCAGATAGGGACTCTGTAACCAAAGGTGATAAGGAGATATGTACAGTTTTTGGAAAGGTATGAATATTTCTTGTTATTAAGTTGGGGGTTTTCTTCTCTGGTGCAATATGCATGGGAGCATTTAAAAGTGAAACATGAAACCTTTTATTGGTTAGCATCAGAGAGGAAATATCTCTTGCCGTAGCGTTAACACACAAAAAATCAAGTATAACATGGATTAATTCGTCGGGAAGAATATCAAAGATAGTACGATCTTTCGTCCCTAATGAGGTTTTGATATGTAAAAAGTTAAGTACCCCAGAGAGAAAATGCTGGGAGGTTTTCTGTGCAGTGAATCCATCGCTTATATGCTGGGCTTTTTGTGAGGTAAACAAATCTTTTGTATGTTTGAGTCGAATAACTAAATGAGTATTCCCTAGCCCTTCAGCTATTTCTAAAGCTTTATGAATGTTGTTCTCATTTACAGATTTTTGCAAAAGAGCCTGATTCAAACCATGAATGATGTTAAATCGGCTATCATCATTCTGATCTTTATTATACTGTTCGTATTCTCTCTCAATAGTTGGTAGGGGATCATCTATCTCGTCGGCTTTTTTTAGGAACCGTGCCGGCGCTTCCATGGATTGAGCGCTTTGGTTAATGAGTAAAATATCTATACAAAAAAGAAAAAGTATTTTCTTAAAGATGGCTTTGTGATGATTTCTTATCATTTAAATATTTGTTCCTGTTTATTAATTGATTTTATTGGAAGATTTTGTTTTTATCGACTGTACATTTAATTCAAATTAGTAAGAAAGTAAATTTTTTTAAGCTGAATTGAAATTGAACGAACGCGCTAACTATTGAGTATAACCTTTATCATAATTACCAAAACAGCCTCTCTAAGAGGTCATTGCGAGAAACGAATCGACGAAGCAATCCAGAAAACTGTATCACCACGACCCCTTCGTGGCCTCGTGATGACGTTATAAAATGCCCATCTTATCCTTCTACCACTTATGAGGCAAGTTCTAGAGAGCAATATTAGGTTACTCAAGCATAGGAGTGATTGATGGTAGATAAATCTCCTCTTTATTCATCTAAATAATTGACGTGAGATGATAGATCTGCTATTCACATAACAAATTAAGTTTATTTTTTGATTAAGGAATTCTTTTATGGCTAACCATAAATCAGCAAAAAAGTGCATTCGCCAGATTGAAACCCGTACGGCCATTAATCGCAATCGCGTCAGCCGTATTCGTACCTTTGTAAAAAAGGCTGAAGTAGCTATCGGTACTACTGCTAAAGATGATGCCGTTGCCGCTCTGAGAAACGCTGAAAAGGAAATTATGCGTGGTGTAAGCAAGGGTGTGATTCACAAAAACACAGCTGCTCGGAAAATATCTCGCTTAGCAAAGCGTCTCAAAGCTTTATCTGCTTAATTTTTTAGTTTACCTCAATTTAGACTCTCTCTATATATAAGGGAGAGTTATTTTTTTAATCGATTATACCATCATGCAGAAATTTAATACGGACGTCGTTATTATTGGAGCTGGACCTGTTGGGCTCTTCACCATTTTCGAATGTGGGATGCTCCGGTTAAGTTGTCATGTGATTGATGCTCTTGATATGGTGGGGGGGCAGTGTTCTGCTTTGTATCCCGAAAAGCCAATTTATGATATCCCAGCTCACCCTCAGATTGCGGCTGGAGATTTAATTGAGAATTTGAAGGCTCAAGCTGCTCCTTTTAATCCCGTCTATCATTTAAGTCAGCAAGTCGTAGTGATTGAAGCTTTGGATGAGGAAGGAAAATCTTGGCGTATTGTAACATCTAAAAATACGGAAATTTTCTGCAAGTCAATTATTATAGCCGCTGGTGTGGGCGCTTTTGGCCCCAACCGCCCACCTCTAGAAAACATTGAGGCTTATGAGAAAACTGGAGCTATCCAATACTATGTGCGCACTCGGGAGGAATTCCGAGGCAAAAAAGTGGTTATTGCTGGGGGTGGAGATTCAGCCGTCGATTGGGCTATTTCTTTAGAAGAACTTGCACAACGGGTAACCGTTGTTCATCGTCGTCCTAAGTTCCGAGCAGCACCAGAAAGTGAAGCACGATTGAATCAACTGGCTCAACAGGGACGTATTGACTTGGTTGTGCCTTATCAATTAGAAGGACTTACAGGACATCAAGGACATCTGAGTAATGTTGTGGTTAAATCCATGGAAGGGATTGTTCAAGAAATTCCTGCCGATGTTCTTTTACCTTTCTATGGGTTATCCATGAATTTAGGTCCCATCACTGAGTGGGGGTTGGGTTTAGAGAATAAATGTATTGCAGTAGATCAAGCAACGTCTGTCACCAATCGCCCAGGTATTTATGCTGTAGGAGATGTGGCGACTTACCCTCACAAGTTAAAGTTGATTTTAACGGGATTTGCTGAAGCTGCTCAGTCTGCTCATGCCATCAGGAAGTTTCTCTATCCTGAAGAAATTGTTCACTTTGAGTATTCTACGACTAAAGGTGTGCCAGGCGAGATGTCCAAAGCCGCATAGGACTTTAAATTTTTAACCTACCATTTGATTGTTTTAATATATACTGCATCACCTCTCTTTTGGTTATAATGGATCAAACTATCCATGAAAGAGGGGTCATCAGTTATGCTAAAGTTAATCCTTACCTTGATGCTTACAGCTTCAGTCTGCTTGGCAATGGACGCTGTTAGTGAAAAGTCGACAAAACCATCGATCCAAGCTTCAAAACCTTTAAACATCGATTTTGAGCATATTCAAAACCAAAAAAATCTCAACAAACTCTACCTAGATGTCAAAACACTCATTCAGGAAAAATCGGTCAGTCCTGAAAAAATCACGGTTGTTTTGGATGTGAATAGGACCATATTCAAAAAGAAACATACAGTTCCTGAAGCTTTAGATCGGGTGCAAGATCTGGCCAAATTAGGCGTCTTGCTGGTTATTTCCAGCGCTAACCAAAGATATGATCATACAGTTAGGCGATTAGCAAAATCAGGATTAGCTCAAGCCCTCGGTATTCCGCTAGATCATTCAAATACCTTTCATCCTGAAACCATAAGATTTAATTCTGAAATCCAATTAGAAGTTTATCGTGTGGGCAAAGTAGCCTCTGTTAGAATGCTCCCCATAAAAGCTCATAAATTTATTCATAAAGCCTTTTCTCCCTTTGCGGTGTACGGCGAAAAGGCTCTTCAAGTGGAATATGTTTTTTTTGCCGATGATTCAAAAGTAAATAGAAATGTATTTAAGGAACAAACCACCCAAAATCATGCCCTGGGAGATAAGATAAAGAAAGTTTTTATGTATGAAATGAACGTAGATTAAATACAAGGGAGATTTTTCTCCCTTGTGTTAAGGGCGATAACGCAATATCGGCTGGCGGGCAGCTAACGTCTCATTTAATCGTCGCCGGGGGGTGTGATGAGGAGCATTGTGGAAGCGCTCGGTTTCACCATTTTTAATTGCCTCAACCAGATGGATCATTACATCGCAAAATTGATCTAAGCTTGCTTTGCTTTCTGTTTCCGTTGGCTCAATGAGGATCGCGCCACTGACCACCAAAGGAAAATACATGGTCATGGGATGAAACCCCTCATCAATTAAAGCTTTTGCCAAATCCAACGTGGTAACGTTGGTGCTCTTTAAAAAGGTATCATCAAACAAGGCCTCATGCATACAGAAACCAGGGAATGAGGCAGATAAGTGATTTTTAAGGCGTGCTAAAATATAATTGGCATTGAGCACTGCATCCTCTGCCACTTGGCGCAACCCGTCTGCACCATGGCTCATCATATAAGACAAGGCTCGGGTAAACATCCCCATCTGTCCATAAAATCCTTTGAGTCGGCCAATAGTTTGAGGGGCTTGAGATGGATGTTCGATAACCTCAAATCCATTTTGACCGTGAATCACATAAGGTAGAGGGGCAAAAGGGGCGAGCTCTTTTGAAAGTACCACCGGACCACTTCCAGGACCGCCACCGCCATGGGGGGTGGAGAAAGTTTTGTGCAAATTGATATGCATACAATCAATGCCCAAATCGGCAGGACGCACCTTGCCCACAAGCGCATTAAAATTGGCCCCATCACAGTAAAAGAATCCGCCAACATCGTGGAGAAGATTAGCAATGTCAACAATGTCCCGTTCAAATAATCCACAGGTGTTGGGATTGGTTAACATTAAGGCAGCCACATCAGGGGTTAGAGCCTTTTTAAGAGAATCCACATCCACCCTGCCATCAGGTTTAGCTTCTATGGTTTGAACCTTAAAACCGCAAGCAGCAGCGGTTGCTGGATTGGTCCCATGGGCTGATTCTGGAACAAGAATGGTCTTGCGTACTTCTCCTCTGGCTTCAATAGCGGCTTTAATGGTCATTAACCCACATAATTCACCCTGAGCACCTGCTGCAGGGGATAAAGCTACGGCAGGCAAACCTGTGAGGGTTTTTAACCAATGGGCAAGCCGATCTATCACTTCCAGGGCCCCTTGAAGCGTGGAAAGGGGTTGTAAGGGATGAAGATCAGCAAACATTCGTGCCACTTTCTCATTTAAGCGGGGGTTGTGCTTCATAGTGCATGAGCCAAGAGGATAAAGGCCAGCATCAATGCTATAATTCTTTTGACTCAATCGGGTAAAATGTCTAACCACCTGAGGTTCACTCAAACCAGGAAGTCCAATTGAAGAGCGTCGAAGGGGACCTATATGTTCCTCAGGAATGGAAACATCCTGCCAGTCCACACCGGTTAAATCAGGGCTGTCTTGTTCAAAAAGGAGCGGCTCTTCCATGATCAATCCTCGGTGACCAGAGAACGTGGTCTCGCAAGGGATCGATGTGTGGGTGGTTGAACTTTGTTGCAATGCTTTGGAATGGCTCATGATAAATAACCCCTTAACTGGGAAATCAATTGATGGATATGTTCATCGGTTGTAGTTTCTGTCGCCGCCATAAGGAGGTAGTTAGGCCATTTTCCGGGATAAAACCTGCTTAAAGGAACGCCAGCGAGAATTTTCTTTTCAGCCAGTTTCTCAACCAAATCCTGGGCATTGACCGGCAGTTTGATCAGAATTTCATTAAAGAATTGCCGTGTTAAAATCTCGATACCGGAAAGCTTTTCCAATTCTTTATAGAGTTTGACGGTTAGGTGATGGTTCAATTTGGCAAGGCGTTTTAAGCCTTCCTCACCTAAAAGGGCTACATGGATGGTAAAAGCAAGAGCGCACAGACCGGAGTTAGTGCAAATATTACTGGTGGCTTTTTCTCGACGAATATGTTGCTCTCGGGTAGACAGCGTTAACACCCAGCCTCTTTTCCCATCCGCATCCACGGTTTGGCCGGCTATCCGCCCAGGCATATGGCGAACATAAGCTTCTTTTGTCGCAAAAAGACCCACCGATGGACCGCCGAAGTTTAAACCGACCCCTAGAGATTGTCCCTCACCGACGACGATATCGGCTCCCATGGCCCCTGGAGGCGTTAACAATCCCAAAGCGACAATCTCGGTAATGACGACAATCAAAAGGGCGCCATGATCGTGACACTTTTGAGCCAAAGCCGTAAAATCCTGAATTTTACCGGTAAAATCAGGATACTGCACCACAACACAACTGGTTTTGGATGTGATTTTGGACACAAGATCTTCTTGGTGATCTGGTTCAAACACATTTTGATGAACAGGGATTTGAGCTGTTTTGGTGTAGGTTTGAATCACTTCCTGGTAATGAGGGTGAAGATAGGCTGAAATGAGGGCTTCAGGCTTTTTGGTTACTCGATGAGCCATCATGACGGCTTCGGCTGCAGCGGTGGCCCCATCATACATGGAAGCATTAGCAACATCCATCCCGGTAAGCAGGCAAACTTGAGTTTGGAATTCAAACAAATATTGAAGTGTACCTTGAGAGACTTCTGGTTGATAAGGCGTATAAGATGTTAAGAATTCTCCTCGTTGAATTAGAGCATCAACACTGGCGGGAATATGGTGGCGATATGCACCGGCACCTAAGAAACAGGGGCCAGAACCTGCCAACTGGTTACGAGCTGCAAGGTGTGAAAATTCTTGCTCGACTTGCCATTCATTTTGATGAAGGGGCAAATCTAGTAGCTCTTTAAGTCGTGCCTGAGCCGGAACATCTTCAAATAAATCGTCAATGTGGTTAACGCCGATGGTCGTTAACATTTCTTGACGTACTTCAGGCGTGAGGGGTAGGTAACGCATGCCTTAATCTCCGATATATCGCCGGTATACTTCATGATCCATCAATCCGCTAAGTTCTTCCGGATTGCTGATACGGATTTTAAAGAACCATCCATTATCCTCAGGTGAGGTATTGATGAGTTCCGGATTGTTTTGCAGATCAGTGTTGATCTCGATCACTTCCCCGCTCACCGGACTATAAACTTCACTAGCAGCTTTAACGGATTCAACCACTGCGGCTTCTTGGCCTTTGGTTATTTTTTTGCCCACAGAAGGAAGTTCAGTAAAGACAACATCTCCCAATTGATGTTGAGCATAATGAGTAATACCCACAATCCCGATGGGACCTTCTACTTTAATCCATTCGTGTTGATCACTAAATTTTATCATTTTTTATCCTCGATAGTAATTATGGGAAACAAAAGGTAGTTTTGTTAATGTTGCTGGATGCATGGTGCCACGAACATTAATGGTCATGGGGCTGGACTCATAGAGGCTTTCTACATACCCCATGGCAATGGCACAATTGAGGGTTGGGCTATGCGTCCCACTGGTCACATACCCGATTTGTTGACCATCTTCCTTGTGGATTGTCGACCCTTCCCGGGCAATAGCGCGTCCGGTAAGTGTTAATCCTACACGTTTCATTGTGGGGGATTCTTGTAGCTCGCTTAAAATTTTAAGAGCTCCTAAAAACCCTCCTGATTGCCGTCGTCGTTTGCCGATTGCCCAACTTAGGTTTGCTTGAACTGGGGTTGTTTGAGAGGTCAATTCATGCCCATAAAGACATAAACCTGCCTCAAGACGCAGCGTATCTCGAGCACCCAGGCCACAGGGCTTGACCTCTTCTTGAGCCATAAGCCAATTAAAAAGCTCTTCTCCATAAGGGGCAGGTACCCGTATTTCGAAACCATCTTCTCCTGTGTAACCACTCCGGGAAATGGCAAGGGTTGCATGTCGCCATGCAAAATAGCCAAAGCCCATAAAAGGGAGTCGGTGAGCTGGTGCGCAAAGCCGCTCCATTACGTGGGCAGATCTTGGTCCTTGCAAGGCTAATAAAACATCGTCGAACAATGGCTCAAGAGAGCTCGTTGGAGGTAGATGATGGCGCAGATAGTGAAGGTCGTGCATTTTCTGTCCAGCGTTGACCACCAGCTGAAATCCTTCAGCAATGCGAGTAATGAGGAGATCGTCTTCAATCCCGCCTTTATCATTCATTAAAAACGTATACTTGGTTTGATTTAGGCCCAGTTCCTTTAAATCGGTTGGCATCAGGCGTTCCAAATGATCTTCGATATCGGGACCTGAGATCAAAATGGTGCCCATATGGGACACATCAAAAAGACCTGCACTTTGTCGGGTATGGGCGTGTTCTGCTATAATGCCGTCATATTGGACAGGCATAAGATAACCTGCAAATGGGGCAAGTCTGGCGCCTAATTGACAATGAATAGATTCCAGGGGGATAGATGAGATCTTCGGGACGGGTTCCATGTATTTGCTCCATTTTCATTGAGCCCCCTCTGTCCCATCACCTGAAAGATTCATCTTTCGACTTACTTCTTCGGTAAAGAAGCTTTTAAACTTCTTATTCTCCAGAGTTTGGTGGCGCGAAGCCTTTTTTGCGGTCCTTTTGCCTGAGAGTTTCCGGGGCGGTTGCTCCTTCGGCGTTGATGGTCATCAATCTCTCCCGCTTACTTATTATTGTTCATAATGATGTCCATCGCAATAGACAACCATTATAAAATGATAAACCTTGAAATTTTTGCAAACACCCCATACTTCCTATGCAAAGGGACGAAAGAAAGGAAGTTTTCCTTGAGATTTTCGCTCTCCTCAGCTAACTATAACGTGAAGCCTAAGTTATTATTATTCATCAAATCAGCAGCCTATCCTAAAGTGTGACCTTATGACCATGAAACCTTCTTTAAAAGTTGTCTTAGCAAGTCCTAGAGGGTTTTGTGCAGGCGTGGAGCGGGCCATTCAAATCGTTGAAAAGGCGATTGAAAAATATGGTGGTCCTGTATATGTGCGTCATGAGATTGTTCATAATAAATTTGTGGTTCAGAGTCTGGAAGCCAAGGGCGCTATCTTTGTTAAAGAGTTAGATGAAGTTCCGGATGATCGCCCAGTGGTTTTCTCTGCCCACGGGGTTCCTAAAGTGGTGCCAGCCACAGCGCGTTCCCGAAATTTACTGTTTTTTGATGCCACATGCCCATTGGTGAGCAAGGTCCATCGGGAAGTGGAACATCATGTGGCTGCAGGGCGCCACGTGTTGCTCATTGGCCATAAGGGCCATCCAGAGGTTATTGGAACCATGGGGCAGGTGATGGAAGGGGCGGTAACGTTGGTTGAAACAGTCGAGGATGCGAAAAACATCCAAGGGGTAGATCCTCATCATCTGGCCTATGCTACGCAAACCACTTTATCTGTTGATGAAGTCGCAGAGATCCTTGAAATCCTTAAGGAGCGGTTTCCCGAAATTTCGGCTCCTCGCAAGGAGGATATCTGTTATGCCACGACCAACAGACAATGGGCTGTAAAAACCATCGCACCTCAAGTCGATGTGATGCTGATCATTGGTGCTCCTAACTCTTCCAACTCCGTGAGATTGGTGGAAGTGGCGAAACAAGCGGGTTGTCCAGTGACCCACTTGTGTCAAAGAGCTGATCAAATCCAGTGGGAATGGCTAGTGGGCGCTCAGCGTCTTGGGATTAGTGCTGGGGCATCTGCCCCTGAAATACTTGTTGACGAAGTGATCGAGGCTTGTAAGGAACGTTTTACCATTGAGGTAGAAGAAATTCGTGTGGTAGATGAAAATATCTTCTTTAATATTCCTAAAAACTTGCATTAAACTACAGAGCATATCTTTAACCGTGAGACAAAATAAAAATGACAGGTGCAATGCTTGCTGAAACTCTTGATGCCCTTGAGCATCTTCAATCCTTAACCGATCCTGATTTTATCCCAACTGTTGATATTTACACAGATGGTGCTTGTAGTGGAAATCCTGGCCCTGGTGGTTGGGGTGCTGTGATCTGTTACCAATCCATGGAAACCGATCTTTCAGGGGGCGATCCAACGACCACGAACAATCGCATGGAAATGATGGCTGCGATTCGTGCGCTCCAATCTTTGCCGCGGCGTTGCCAAGTGAATCTTTACACCGACAGCATGTATGTACGTGACGGGGTAACGCGATGGATGGAGAACTGGAAAAAGAACGGCTGGAAGACCTCCGATAAAAAGCCGGTAAAAAACCAAGATTTGTGGCTTGAGTTGAACGCTTTGTTGTCTCGCCATGAGATCCATTGGCATTGGGTTAAAGGCCACGATGGTGTGGAATTAAATGAAAGGGCCGATGCTCTTGCCCGTAACGCGATTATTGCTCAACGAATGAAATTACCTAACTAAGGGTGGGGATGAAAGACAGAGCATGAAGCTCTGTCTTACTCTCTCAGTGGCTACAGAACACGTTTCAGTTTCACAATTTTTTACTCCCGAGCTTTATTTGATGCGTTTCAAATGATATTGCTCAAGTTGCTCATCTGATAAAAGAAACCAATTATTTTTGTTGTCAGGATCAGTTTCATTAACTTTGCTAAAACGAAAATGATAGTATTCAGGTAAAGATAGAGGTTCATTAAACCATTCTTTAACTACTTTCTCTTCTATATCTTTGACTAAGACTGACTGAATTTTTTCCAAGGTTAATAATGGCAAGTTATTTTTTTTTGAAAATGCCTCAGCTGCATCTTTCCATGTTTCGTTTCGTGAAGCATTTCCGAAATCACGCTTATCCGAAACGAAGTCTGTATTATAGAGAACACCAACAATTTTGGGCCTGTAATCCTTGTCTTTTATTTTAGCGCAACTTAATATCGCCACTTCATTCATTGTAGCGTACCCTCTTTCTGGATCCAGTTTTCCTGTAGAATCAGTACATAAGGTAAAATCAGGGTAACGTATAAGACTATCTAGTGTTTGGATGGGGCTTCTATAACCTGAATTAAGGTAGCGCTTAATAGTTGCAATAGCATCAGGATTTTCTTCATGCAAATATTTTACAGGAGTTCTTGCATCTGTCGTTGAAGTAACAGCAACGCATTCAGGAGGTACGTCAAGAATGAAACTAATTGGTGCAAATGTATCTGCAACAGTGTGTATTGGTTTTTCATGAAGTGCGATAATAGATCCTGATATTAAAGGACGAGCTGCAAGAACGTATTCAATATAATTATCTATAAATTCATTATTATTAACAATTTGATGAAAATTATCTGTGCCATCTTCTCGAGTTATACTTCGTTGATCATTAGGGTGATTTAAATTCCAATTATGTAAAAAAGCATCTTTAACGCCCATAATATCTTCAACAGAATGAACATAAATTATTCCATACTTGTTTCCTTGCTGGAAATTTTGCAATGTTTGGTGAGTAAAACCCGTTAGAGCTTGCCAAGAGTTTTGAACATTTTCATTAATCTTTTCTTCTCTTTCAATACCTACAACATTGGCCTTACTTGGAATAATTATTGAAGGAGTAATAAAATTTTCATTTTCAGTAGCAGAGGATTGAAAAAAGTAAACTGTAATTATTAAAAAAATCGCAACAAATTTTATCATTTATTAAATTCCCATTTAATTTTATCAAGAATTATTTTGTATAATCTGATTAGTGAAAAATCAATTCGTTTTGAGGGCTTTAACTTAGAGACTATATGGGGGCCTTCCCAAATCGCTAAAGAGGTAGAAGGTTATAGGATATTCTTCTTCTGACACTTATTTTTATTAGGTAGTAATAATGGATGAGAGATATAAATGATGGATTGTTCCTAAAGCGTTGATTGGCTATGCCGTTCTTTTGTATTCTCGCTATAAACTAAGTTTGTATAGGTTGCTGAGCTTTTAAATGAGAAAGTCTTAACAGTTATATATGAATCGAGCTGTTTATGTGTAAAAACTAAGGCCACTCTATACTCGGTTGTGTTCTACAGGGTATGGTCGTGGGGCTTTTTATACGCTCTTATTCTATTTCAACGCCAGTGCATTTAGCAATTAAATTTGTTAAGAGATCCCTGGAATCAGTGGCGCACCCGAGACGATTCGAACGTCCGACCTTTGCCTTCGGAGGGCAACGCTCTATCCAACTGAGCTACGGGTGCATGAAAGATGTGATGCTATGTATATAGCTAATCTTGTCGACTATGCCAAAGTTTTTATTGCCTGGAAATAAAAAAATAAGATTATCTAGATTCAACTTCAGCAAGGGTCCAACTTAAAACTTGTAAAATAGCGCTGCATATCTTACATCGTCTTTAGATGTAGGGTAATTTAATTTCCTCATAATATAATAAATATTTTAATCTTTATTATTCATTAGTATGGATAATACGTATCAGAGAATTTGAGATGAGAACAACCTTAAAACTTTTTGTGTTTCTTAGCTGCATAGGGTTATGGTTCGAGGTTGATGCTTATGAACCTTCTTGCGTTCAGGAAGAGAAAAAAGGTCTTCCAACGATTTATCATGGAGAAGAAAAATCGCACGGCCTTGACCCCGATAGGTTAACATCCACTGAGATTCTTGCAAAAAGTTTTGCTTATGGACTCATCAAAGGAACCGTTGAGGAAACTTGTGAGCGATTTGAAGTTGTCCTGCATAATGCTTTGGTTAACCAAGGGGTTGACGGTATTGCCCGTATTATGGAGTTTTTTGGCGGCATAGCGGGCGATTTGATGGCCAAAAAAGCCGTCGATGTATCCGTTCAACTCCTTATTGATGCAGCCACAGGTCCGATTGATGCACCTAATAAACTATTGAAGATTACCAATGCGATAACCATTTTAGATGGACTGTTAGCCAATCTAATTTTGAATCGCCTACAACAAAAAGTTGACTATTTAAAAGAGGAAATTTCTTCACGTGTGGCGAGTCAAGTTTCCACACAGTTTGCTAAGACTTTGAATCCTTATGTTGATCAAGAGCAGGCGAAACTAGCTGTTCTTTTGGGCTCAGAGATTGCAGGGTTCACAACCAAAGTTGTGATTGATGAAGCTTTAGATCGATTGACAACTCAAGTTAAGCAGGAAATTGAACAATCAATCACTTGTTTTATCAATGATTGCGAATATACCAAGGCCTATGCGAGCACCATTATTCCTATGCTCCAATTCATGACCAAAGGATCTGGTTATCAGTTACATCAAACAACAGGACTAGCTCTTTTAGCGCGCTATCCTCTGGCTCAAGCTAAAGCAGAAATGGAAGTAATGGCCAAAAGACGGGCTAAAGAGTGTATGGCGCCCTTAACTGATACTGGCCGTTCTTTGGGGGCATGGATGGGCAGAGGTACTGGAAGTATCGTTGGAAGTTTTATCTGTCATGAAGTGGCTGATCAGTACATTAATGGTCTTGGGGCAACACTGTCTCAGAAAATATTAGCCTCGTTGGAACAATTGACTTCCTTGAAAGATTACAGTCAAGTGTCGGATCAAAACTATTTGAGAATTGTCGAGAAAGAGGTAAAGGAAATTCTTAAATTAAAAAAAGAGGCAGAGCAAAAAGCAAAAGAGGAACAATTCCAACATGAATGGGGTGAGCTCGTTCTTAAAGAACATGTCGATGCCGTCAAACTTGAGCAAAAATATGAAAAGGCATATGTAAGATTTTACACCCCAGAAAGTACAGGCGTGCTCAACAAATATGTAGTTGGCCCAGCAAGCAGTTTTGCTTGGGGGACTAAGAAAGTTGTCAAGCGTGGTGCAAATATGATGGTTAATGGAGCGTACTACAGCCTTCAAGCGATCCGTTCCATGACCTCAGCTCTTCGAACATATGTAGAATGCTTTCATGATTGGGGTATGGAAAAATTGTATGAGCAAATGAGCCCAGCTCTTTGTCTTTCTATGGGGGGTGAAGTTGGCCAAACCATGGTCAAAACCTTATGCACTCGAACTCTTATAGCTCAAGGATTTTCACCGGATGAGGCTCGCCTGTTTTTAACACAAAAGCAACCAAAAGACAGGCGCTACTATACGGCCAAAAGAATTTGGTGGGTTGGAAAAGAGGTGTGGAATGCTGGTATTGTGGTTGTTAATGTACCCCTTATCTTAATAGAAGAAGCTCGCGAAGCAGGTCGTAAAGGGTGGGTTAGTCCTTTCTATCCTGAGTTTGAAGATTAAGTTAAGCTGAGTAAAGCATAGCCAAGTTCTCATGAGGGGGCTTGGCTATGACCCTATTGTCTTCTTCCTTTCTCTCTCTTTCCATCTTTCTGGTCTTGCGAAAAAGAAAATTCATAAAACTTATCTGGACGGAAAATAAAAAATCTTTGATCATAAAGGTAAGAACAAACTTTTGTGGAAATTTCGTGAATAATGACAAGCAATATTGTATATGTGGAACAACCCGTTGTGAGTTGCGATGGTAATGGTGATGGAGCAGGACATCCCCTTATTTACCTCAATATGGGAGAAGGGGGCGATGTGGTATGCCCCTATTGTAGTCGCAAGTTTGTTTTTGATAACAAATAATGCGGCTTCCGTTCTGGGGTGATTTGCCATTCGTCCCTATATTTAAATAAGGCGCTCATCAAGAATTTGAGGATTTTATGATTCAACCGTTGTTATCAGCTCAAGTCGACACATCAAGGCAAGACTGTCCAGACGTTTTACAATCCTTGCCCAACTCTGCTTATTCTGCTCTCGTCATTAACTTGGCTGCCAGCGCGGAAAATTATCGTCGACTCACACATCTGGCCAAAAGGGCACGGTGTGCAGCTGTGCTTAAGGCAGATGCGTATGGGCTTGGTGCTGCTCCTGTGGGCGTCACCCTATATAATCAGGGCTGTCGTGATTTTTTTGTGGCTTATGCAGATGAGGGGATTTCTCTTAGAGAAGCCTTGCTCAATAAAGGGTTGGATGCAAAGATTTATGTGCTTAATGGTTTGTTTCCAGGCGCTGAAGGGGTGTTTACCGAGTATCATTTAATTCCCACCTTAACAGATTTGGATCAAATTCAGCGGTGGCATCACCATGCCAAAGTGTTAGGGCGATCATTGAGCGCAGCGCTTCACGTGGACACAGGGATGAGCCGCACGGGTTTGCCCAGCAAGGAGATTCAAGCTTTAGCCCATGGAAGTGCTTTTCTTCAAGGAATAACCATTGACTTAATTTTAAGCCAAATGGTTTATAGTTTTGAAGAACACCTCGTGTTTAGCCAGCAGCAGCGCCAGCGCTTTGAGCAAGCGCTTCGTTATTTGCCGAAAGCACCCCGCAGTTTAGCGAAATCAGGAGCTATTTATTTAGGGGCTGAGTTTCATTATGATTTGGTTCGTCCAGGGGTTGCCTTGCATGGTATTAATCCAACCAGTCGTCCCCATAACCCTTTGGTGCCTGTGGTCAGCTTGTGGGCTAAGATATATCAAGTCCAGCACGTTGTGGTTGGTCAAAGTGTGGGGTACAATCAGACCTACATCGCTGAAAAAAATCGCCAAATTGCAACCTTAGCTTTAGGGTACGCGGATGGTTATCCTTGGAGTTTGGCGAATACAGGTCATGTGACCATTGGCGGATATCGAGCGCCGGTAGTGGGGCGGATCTCCATGGATTTAGTAACCGTGGATGTAACGGATATCCCTGAACAGTTTATCTATCCAGGAGCATGGGCCCAAATTATCGGGGGGGATGTGACCATTGAGACCGTTGCTCAGCAGTCAAAGACCGTCCCTTATGAAATTTTATTGCGCTTAGGTAAGCGTTTTCAACGGGTGTATACAAACTTTATCTAAGGTACCATGATTTTAAATTTTCTATCTGCCATTGGACGTGTAGTCCTTAACTTTACCCAAGCAACGGGGAGGTTTGGGTTGTTTGTCATTGATCTCATGACCCAACTTTTTCGCCCTCCCTGGTATTGGGGACAGTTGGGGCGTCAACTGATTCATATTGGCTATTTTTCTTTGCCAGTTGTGGGGTTGACGGCAATATTTACAGGTATGGTGTTGGCTCTGCAAAGCTATACAGGTTTTTCACGCTTTTCTGCTGAAGGTGCTGTGGCCACTGTTGTTGTGCTCTCCATGACGCGTGAGCTAGGGCCAGTTTTAGCGGGTTTAATGGTGGCTGGACGCATTGGCGCGGCCATGGCTGCCGAGATCGGGACGATGCGAGTCACAGAGCAAATTGATGCTTTGACGACCCTTTCAGCTAATCCTATTCAGTATCTGGTTGTGCCACGGGTCATTGCGGGGATTACCATGCTCCCTTTGTTGGTTTTAGTTGCCGATATTATTGGCGTGATGGGGGGGTACTTAGTCTCCACCGTGCAATTGGGGTTTAATCCCGGCAATTATTTGCAGCAGACCTTTAAATATTTGCATACGAAGGATGTAGTCTCCGGGTTAATTAAAGCCTCTGTTTTTGGAGGTGTTATTTCGTTGATGGGATGCTATCATGGGTATCATTCCACTCGAGGGGCTGAAGGGGTAGGGCGAGCGACCACAAATGCGGTTGTTTCTGCCTCCATTTTGATTCTTTTAATGAACTATGCTTTAACCGCCTTATTATTCGAGCGATAAGATGAAAAAGGTCATTGAAATAAGGGGTCTTAAAAAATCCTTCGGTGAAAAAGTTGTCCTAGATGGCATTGATTTGGATGTCTATGAGGGAGAATCTTTTGTCATTATCGGGGGGTCTGGCACAGGAAAGTCAGTGCTTATCAAATGTATTCTGGGTCTCTTACAGCCTGATGAGGGGACAATTCGGGTTAACGACCAAGATTTAAATCAGCTCACCCAAAAGCAACGCTTCGCTGTTTTAAAGAGTTTTGGAATGCTCTTTCAAGGAGGGGCTCTTTTCGATAGCATGCCCGTTTGGCGGAACGTAGCATTTGGTCTCATCAACCAAGGTATGATGCGAGAAACAGCACGAAAAATTGCCATAGAGCGTTTAAAAGATGTGGATTTAGATGCCTCAGTTGCTGATATTTACCCCGCTGAATTATCGGGTGGAATGCAGAAGAGGGTGGCTTTAGCTCGAGCAATTGCCAGCCGTCCAGAAGTAATTTTCTTTGATGAACCGACCACTGGTTTGGATCCAATTGTGAGCAGTACCATTAATCAGCTTATTATTAAGTGTGTTCGGGATTTAGGAGCGAGCGCTCTCACCATTACCCACGATATTAACAGTCTGCGCCAAATCGGTGACCGTGTCGGACTCCTTTTTAAAGGGAAGTTTATCTGGGTGGGCTCAATCCAGGATCTTGATACCACGGATAATCCCTATGTCGATCAATTTATCCATGGACTTCCAAAGGGCCCCTTTACTGCTTAGTCTTCTCTATACTGGATTCAGTAGTTTTTTTGGTCTCTGGTGATGGAGGCTCTGTTTCTTTGGTTTGTTGCTTCTCCCAAGACTTGCGCATTTGGTAACTGTCAAACTCACGAAGCAAATCCTCTTGTTCGTTATTTAAGTTGAGCCCCATACATACCATATGGGTTAGTCTCCGATAGATGTCTTTGTTTTCCTCGTACCAAGTCTCGTCTCTCTCTACTCCTGTGACATGACTCAGCCACAGGGAATTTGTCAAAATAATGCATAAAATTTTTCTAAACATTAATTTTATTCCATCTATCAATTCGGCGCTATTAAATATTGTTATTTATAACATAATTCTTCTAAATCTAAAATATATTAATAAATATTACCTAAAACGACTGTGATTGTTTGGAAAAATTTTCAGATGCTGGTTTTAGAGCTATGGTTGAAGCTAGAGAAAGGGCGGCCATGGCCATGATCATATAGGCAGGGGATAAAGAATTATTGGTTTGCTGCACCAATATACTTGCGAGAAGTGGAGCTGTTCCTCCAAAAAAGGCATTGGCGATGTTGTATGAAACAGCCACCGCGCTAAAGCGAATGTTTACAGGGAACAATTGCACAACAAAACTGGAGCGGGGGCCATAACAAAACCCTAAGCTGATGGCAAAAAGGACTTGCAACAGGATGATAAGCCACAGAGGTCCATAGAGGGTATTATAGACCGTGGGCACAGCGAGGAGAAAGCAGCTGGAAATCCCTGCAATAAGACATGGGATTTGTCCAATTCGGTCGGAGATATAGGCGCCTAAAACATAGGCAGGCATCATGGCGACGAGACTGATTAGGGACATGGCAAGAGTCATTGGAGTGGTGATGGTAGGAATTTGTTGGGGTAAATAAATAATTAACAAATAATAACCAGAGGCATTGATCGCTAAAAATGTAATGGCCAGAGTAAAAGTTAAGGGATGATGAGAGAGAACTTGCTTGATCGGTGTTTTGTGCAAATTTTGTTTAGGGACCTGTTGAAATTCAGGTGTTTCAAATAAGTCTCGGCGCACCATGAAGCCAACAAGACCAAATAAGAGTCCGAAGAAGAAAGGTAGGCGCCAGGCCCAATCTAAGAGCTGTTGTTCTGAAAACCAAATATTAATGGCAATCGTGGTTAGCGAGGCTAAAATCATTCCGGTGGAACTGCCTAAATCGGCCCATGATCCAAAAAAACCACGCCGATTCTGTGGTGAGTTTTCAATGAGGTATAGAATGGAGCCGGTAAATTCTCCACCTAAAGAAAGTCCTTGGATTAACCGGCAAAGGATTAACAGAAGAGGTGCCCAAAGCCCAATTTGGTCATAGGTTGGAAGAAGGCCAATAGCTGTAGTAGGAATGGCCATCATAATCAAAGAGAGCACAAGGGCCTGTTTTCGTCCCCATTTGTCACCAATATGCCCAGAAATCAAGGCCCCTACAGGACGCATAACAAACCCTGTCGCAAAAGCGCCATAAGTAAGCAATAAGGAAGTTAGGGGATCTGATGAAGGAAAAAAAAGAACACTAAGATATTTAGTTAAATAACCAAAGATGGCAAATTCATACCATTCTAAAACGTTTCCAATATAACAACTAAAGATGAGTTTTTTAGAAGGTTTCATTTTGTCTTCTCGTTATCAGAGGGTTTTTATAGTGTTAACCCGATAAACTCAACAAACATATAAGTTATTGTAGCGTGAGAAAAGACTATTTTCTTGATTTTGTGCGATAATTACTGATTTCCTCTGAGAATGCATTCCCTTTTATGTTTTAGGAAAATGGCAAATTAATAAAAAAAGTGAATTTGTAAACTAAGTAGTAACTTTCTTGGCTATCTTATAAAGTGAGGCCAAGGAAAAGGTGTATTGATGAAATATAGTATTGTTTTATATTTTCTTTGTGTTGCGGATGTTTTAGGTCAAGTCGCCTATGATCCCCATTCGATTCCAGGCTGGGGCAGGGGAAGTGCTTGCGAAACTTTTGCCCTATCTCCCTATGATATTGTATTAGATGCCTTGAATGGGGATGTTATGCCCAATCAATTTCGTAGTCCCACTTTTGTTAAGCCTTCTCAAAACCAAACGATTAATTTAAAGGGTTTTAGTTCCTTGCGCATGTCAGGCAGCGGCCAATATTCTCAAGGGCAGTTAAAGCAAATGTTTTCTCACTTAAAACGATATCATCAAGTTAATCCTGAAAACATAATTGTTGTAGATCTAAGAGAAGAGCCTCATGGGTTCATTAATGGTCACGCGGTGACCTGGTACTATGGGCCGCTAAGTTACCAGTTTGGTAAGCATCCAGATGAAGTTTTGCAGGATGAACGTCGCCGCGTAAAGCTGACTCGAGGACAGCCTTATGCTATGATCAACACCATTAAGAAGCATAAGGATGGCATGCCAGCTAATAAAGCTCCACACCTTGAAAAGATCGAAGAAGTTAAAAGTGAAGAAGAGGTTATCACTGAATTAGGTGCAAGATATGTGCGCTTGCCGGTGACAGATCACTTTAGACCAGAAGATAAGGACGTCGACCAATTTCTTGAATTGGTGGCAAGTTTAAAGCCTAATGATTGGTTGCATTTGAAATGTCGAGGGGGTAGAGGCCGGACCACGACATTTATGGCTATATACGATATGATTAAAAATCCGGATATGAAGAAAGAAGATGTTGCAGCACGGCAAACATTTTTAGATGGTACGGATCTTAAGCGCGCTACAAAAGCGCAGCATTATTGGAAGAAAAAATTAAACAAAGATCGCATCCATTTTATTGAAATTTTCTATGATTATATTCATGCCAGTGATGGATATGGCAAGATGAAATGGTCCGATTGGGTTGTCAAACATGACCTGGATCATTCCGAGGAACTGAACTCACCCCCCAGTGATTGAGAAAAGGAAGGCTATAGTCCTTCCTAATGCTATATTTTTTCACATTTAATGGTTATCTTTTTTTTCGGGTCCGTCATGTATCCATAATTAAGTCCGGGTTGAGCGCCTGGAAACATAATCGGTATGGTTCCATTGGGATTCTGAGAGGAAATAAGGGTAAGTGTGAAGGTGGCCGTTTGGTTGATTTGTGAGCTACTATAAACAAAATAGCCGTTTACCTTAAATTGTACAGCTTCCTGTACAGGGAGTTGAGACAAATAATTTTTTAATTTTATACGGTCTTCAGAAGAAACGGAAACTTTAATACCGTTCAAAGTGATATCTTGTTGGCTGAGGGTGATATAATTTGCCCTTGTCAGGGGGGTAAGAGCCTGAGAGGGGGTAGAGACAACAGCAAAGGGGTTGAAATTATCCGCCGCAAAAGCTGGGATGCAGGATAAAACACATAAGTAGATCAGTGGTAATATTTTTTTCATGATCATTCTCTTTACATAAAAATTAATTGTGGTTGATAATGGAGTTTAAAATAACAATCAATAATCTTAAGAAGATTATGTAAAATTCTGATATAAGTCAATCTTAGGTAACTTCAAGATCTTTATCACGGGGTGGAAAAATTGGTGTGTACCATAAAGCGATGTGTCCATGACGGACGCTAGATATCTTGCAAGAGAGAGTAAATGCGCGGTGTCAGGGGATAGACACCGCATATGGATTCCTATGATGACCGAAGTTCTGGCAGGAAGTTGTATGCAGCTGTATGAATCAATTGTGGGCTTTAAAGAGCGTTCAATTAATTGTTATGCAGCTACCCTCTTAAGATCTCTTTTCTTATTCGTCATCAATAATTGGATCAAAAATTTGTTCAATAGCTTTTTGCACCATGAAAAGAGGGAGCTTCTTAATTTCCTCGTTTTCAGTCTTGTTTACAAAGTAAATGGCAGCTTCTTTGTAGTTTCCTTCATCTGTGTATTGTTTAATTTTTTGGTCAAAGGCGTTTTTTATTTCCTCGCTGACAATTCTATAAATATTTTCATTTAATGAATATTTTTTGATCAAGGTGTCTAATTCAGTTATGGGGATAATCCCTGAGAGGGCGAGACTTGAGATTGCCTCTAATTTGATTTTTATTTGAGGAGTATCTGTGTAATTCTTCAAAAGATGATATAGGTGCTGGTAGTTGGCGAGAATGGCATCTTTTTCTTCACCAGGCTTTGCTTTACTTAAAATAGCCTGATAATTTTGAATTAACCCATAAAAGAAACTATAGATTGTCACAGTAACAATACTTTCTTGATGAGTCAGATAATAAAACAGAAGAGGGTCTAAAGAATTTAAATTATTATTATTCTCATAATTAAATGGATTTACATTTCCAGCATTGTCTTTACCAAAATTTCCAATTGCCCAGAAAATATAATTTAGGTCGTCTGGATTGGTAAGAATCTTTTTAAAATCCTTAGAAGCCATGAATTGTTTCATATAATATATAAGACCTGATAGGCTAACATTTTTTTGATTGAATCCTATTTCGTCCAGGGTTTTTTTTAAGTTGGTTAGAAAAAACTGGTTCTTATCACTCTGCTGTACAGGGATATCTTTTGCCTTATTGAAAAGAGTTTCTAATTCTCCCTTCATCATATTTTCGCTGATACTTTTAGCCTGGGAAAAAGAAGGTTCTGAAGACTTTTCCATCGCACTGGCTAATCCGGTGAATGAAATCATTAATGCTGTAGCAAAGCGAAAGTACTTTTTCATAATTCCTTCCTTGGTTTTTCTGAAGTAACATAAATATACATGGATAAAAATTAATGTATGGTTAATAAAGAGGGGGATGCGCCCCTTTGTCACCGATCATTTGTCAACCTAGGATATATAATTAACTTGGGGCTGTCCCAGATAACACATAAAAGTGTTAAGCTGGTGATATGAGAAAGAG
>CAZITL010000008.1:0-112854 GCA_964542195.1 uncultured Verrucomicrobiales bacterium | reverse complement strand
TAGGAAGTGTAATTGGCAATGATATGATCGTTGGTGAACAGGGAGATGATTATGCCGAAGGCGGCAATGGCGATGATATCTTTGACATGGGCTCTGGCAATGACACGGTTTACGGTGGCAACGGCAATGACGTCTTCATCGGTGACTATCGACTCTTTAAAGGAATCTATGTGGCCAATCCCGTGATCTATGATTCAGAAACCATGTCCCCAGATACACCCAAAGTTTTTGCGGATGCCGGTCATGATTTCTTTGATGGCGGTGCTGGTATCAACACCATTGATTTAAGAGGAACAGCAAGCCCCGTTGAGGAAGGTCCATCCAATTGGTTGATTCATATCGATAATGGAACGACTTTAGGGCTTAATATTACCAATGCCAATTACACTTCCTACCTCGACGCTTCCAACCACATTGATGTTCATGGCTTAAGTGGCGGTCGAGACAAAGGTTATGTCAAAGTATTCCTGGCAGGCTCAGACAACCCTGGTGAAAACGGACCTGCCCAAATCGATTTTGTCCGTGTCCAAAAAATATACATTGAAGACGGTCAAATCCTTTAACAAGTCAAGGTAAGGGAGACTGGTTATACACCAGTCCCGTCACTGTTTTCTTGATGATCAGCCAGTAATTTAGCCATATCCAGAAGCTTTTTGCGCATCTTGGGATTATGAATTCGATAATAAGCACGAATCAATTCCCGAGTTTCTGCATTATCAAAGGGATGCATATCAAAGGAAGGATGTTCCTCACTCAACCCCAGAGCCGCATCCACCCCTTCATAAAAGAAGCTTACAGGAACAGATAAGGCTTTGCTGAATTGATATAATCGGCTAGCAGCAATTCTATTAGCGCCCCTTTCATATTTTTGGACCTGCTGAAAAGTTAGCCCAACTGCATTTCCTAACTTTTCTTGACTCAGTCCTAAATAACTGCGTTGCTGACGTAATCTCTTTCCAACATAAGCATCAATACACTTGGCTTGGCTAGGACTGCTGATGTTAATTAGCTCGGGCTTCCCCCCAGCCTCAGACGAACTTGATGACATTTTTTCTTATTATACTCCTTTCCACCCAAAGAGAGGCTAGCAAATAAAGAGTAATTAAAGCCCAGAAAAACAGCTCATAATTGTACTGACTATACAACGTCGGTGTCTCAAGACATTTAGGAAGCTTAAAGTCAATGAAACCAACGTCATTGAGTTCCAAACGATAGAGAGTACGACCTACAGCATCGATAACTGCTGAAATGCCATTATTAGCAACACGGATGAGCGGTAAGCCTTCTTCAATGGCACGAACCGTGACAATTTTAAGATGTTGTCTAGGGCCTGCTGTATCACCATACCAAGCATCGTTGGTCTGGTTTAATAGCCATTGGGGTCGAGACTGACGTAAAGCTACCTCACCAGGAAAGATGGCTTCATAACATATAAGAGGACTAACAGGAGGCAATCCAGGTAGCGATAAGGTTTGGATGCCAGGACCTGGTGAATAATCCTTTGCTCCAAAAGTAAGTTTAGGAATATTCAAGAGGCTCTTTAAAGGCATGTATTCGCCAAAAGGGACCAGGTGAGATTTTTCATAACGTCCCACCACTTGGCCTTGATCATTTAGAGCTAATAAACCAGTATACCATTTCTCCTCACCCCCAGAATCAATGGCTCGAGGAGCGCCAAGGATCAGTAGGCCTTTCGGTGGAACAGCTTGGGTTAGAATTTCTTTGAGAAAAGCATATTTTTCCACAAAACTTGGTACCGAGGCTTCAGCCCAAATAATTGCTTGAAGAGGTTTTTCAGCAGGTAAGTTAGACAAGCTAATATAAAGATTTAAATTGTCTTGAAATTTCTCTTCAAGCCATTTTTGATTTTGAGGGATGCTCGCTTGAACAATCCTAAGATTAATATCCCATTCTTGCGTAGGATAGTGGTTTAAACGCTCATGGCCCCACCAATAAAGACCAATGAACAAAGCAACACATCCAGCCACGAAAGACTTAAGGCGTGTGTGTAAACTGGTGGCAAGTAAGATGGTTAAACAGGAGAGTCCATAAATGCCAATTACAGATGTAACTTGCAAAATTTCAAGGGGCCAGACATAACCAGTCAGATTCCAGGGAAATCCGGTAAATATGTGACCACGCAACCATTCGCCTAAGGCCCAAAGAGCGGAAAAACATAAAGCTCGTGACAGAGGATATTGACTTAAATGGAAGGTGCCATAGGTTACCAAAGAGATGAAAAAACTTAAACCTATGGGTAACCCTACCCAGCCCAGAGGCATCAGATGGGGTAAGTCAACGGTTCGAAAGGCTTCTCCTAACCAGTAGAGTCCCATGGTAAAGTGGCCCATTCCAAAGACATAGCCTGTCCACCAGGCTTGTCGTCCGCTTTGACATTGATTTAAAAGGCTGAGAAATAAGGAAAAGGAGATGAGGGATAGAAACAACCACAAGTTGATGAATGTGAAACCTAAAGAAGAAACAGCTCCAAGTAGTAAAGTTACTAGGTAGTGTCTCCATCCTTCTTGGCCCAATCGCCAAGCAAAGATTCTTAAGGCCATTTGTACCACCAAATTCTCACTAATTTTGAATCCACCATGGGCCAGGATTCTAAATGTTTCAACCTTTTTTTTCACGAATCAATCCTTGATTGTAATTATATTTAATTTATTAAACCCTAAGGTATGAAATCTTTGCTTAATCGTGGAAATGGGGAAACTAAACAAAACTTAAGTAAAAGAAATTCTGCGATAGCTCAAAGCTTCTGCAAGGTGATTAATCGACACCTGAGGATTGTTTTCAAGATCAGCAATCGTTCGGGAAACGCGCAAAATTCGATGATAACCACGGCCTGAAATTTTAAATTTTTCCAGTGCTTGAAGCAACATTTGCTGACAATTATGATCAAGTAACACAACCTTTTCGAGCATATCACTTCCAATGCGAGCATTAAGATGATGATAAGAAGTTGAAGTTTGATACCGCTGGTGTTGGAGTTGACGCGCTTTATTGACGCGAAGGGCTATTTTTTGCGAGGATTCGCTTTCCCCGCCATGAATAAGGTCATGAGCCGAGGTCTCGGGGACATCAATGATGAGATCAAAGCGATCCATCAAGGGACCTGAAATGCGATTTTGATAGTCTTGAGCACAGTAAGGAGTTCGCTTGCAAGAACGGCTAGTGTCGCCAAAATAACCGCATCGACAGGGATTCATAGCTGCAATCAATTGAAAACAGGCAGGAAAAGAAACGTGAGAATTAACTCGTGCTACCACAGCTTTTCCTGATTCCATAGGTTGTCTTAGGGCCTCTAAGGCAGAGCGTTGGAATTCAGGTAATTCATCTAAGAATAGAACCCCGTGGTGGGCAAGCGAAATTTCTCCTGGTTTACATTTGTGTCCGCCACCAATAAGAGCTGGGAGTGAAGCCGAATGATGAGGGTCTCGAAAAGGGGGGTAACGCACCAACCCTTTCTCATTCAAGCATCCTGCTAAGCTATGAATAATGGTGGTTTCGAGGGCTTCTTGAGGGGAAAGTGGGGGTAAAATACTGGGAAGGCGAGACGCAAGCATGGATTTACCAGCACCTGGAGGGCCAACCATTAGAAGATTATGTCCACCAGCAGCAGAAATTTCTAACGCTCGTTTTGCCAAATTTTGTCCTTTAATATCCTTTAAATCTGGATATGAGGATTGATCATTGGCCGAGATAGCCAGTTCAGGAGGAGTTAAAACTTGTGTTCCTTTAAAGTGATTAACCAGAGATAAAAGATTAGAACAAGCAAGGATCGACAAATTTCCTACCCATACGGCTTCATTGGCACAGGATTTAGGACAAATGAGCCCCTTATCTAGACTGGAGGCTTCGAGAGCTGCCAAAAGAACCCCTGGGACCGGAGCCAACGATCCATCCAACCCTAATTCTCCAAGCACAACAAAAGAAGAGAGGTCTTCTTGGGATAGAATTTTTAAAGCGATCATAAGACTTAAGGCAATGGGCAAATCATAGTGGGACCCTTCTTTTTGTAAATCCGCTGGTGCAAGATTAACTGTAATCCTCTTTGGCGGAATATCTAAACCTAGAGCTTGAAAGGAGGAACGTACCCTTTCTCGAGATTCGACCACCGCTTTATCAGCCAGACCAACAATGGTAAACGCTGGTAAACCTGGGCTCACCTGCACTTGAACATCAACAAGAAGAGCACTCATGCCTTGGAAAGATAAAGTTTGAATGTGGGCAATCATGGATATGGTCATTTTGCATTAGAACTATGATTTCTCTATCATGAGCGCTTATTTACAAGGAGATGCAAGATGAATTATATCTTTCATTTCTCGCTCTCATTCCTGACTTAAAATCGGTCAAGTCAGACCAGTTAACCACTTTTTAAAAGTATGTCTTGTAGTCTTAGGATTAGGTGTAACAACTCATGAGAGTGAACTGTAAAGTATTGATATGCTCAACTCTCATTCCTCATTCATTCGCAAAAAAAATCTTCCAAAAATTTCAAAACGAGAGTTAGTTATTGTCTGCTTTAAAATATCATTTGTGATATTCTTGGTAGAAGGAATGATCATGCTCTTGATCCCTTACTTCAGAGATTTTCTTGATGATTATACCCAAGCGGCTCTCGATGTAGGACTTCTGATCACTCTTTCAACCCCGCTCATGGCTTATTTTGTGATCCGACCTTACATATTTCAACGAAATAAAGCGGAAAAGGAAGCCCATGATCTTCAAAGACTTGCGTATGAGGAGCGGGAGAAACTTCTTTTAAGGCAGAAGAGCAACCTTCAACAAGTCGTTCGCAAAGCAACAGAGCGTATTAAACTCAGTGAAGAACGATATGCTTTGGCGGCTAAAGGCGCCAATGATGGATTGTGGGATTGGAATTTAGAGACCAATAAAATCTTTTATTCTGATCGATTTATGGAAATTATCGGTTTAAAAGGTCAATCCTTTAAAGACACACCTCAAGAATGGTTTGCACGAGTTCATGAAGAAGATTATCCCCAGTTCATGTCCCACTTTCAGTGCTCGATAGATCAAAATAAAAGAGAGCACTTCGAGTGTGAGTATCGAATGTTGCATGAAAATGGAAAGTACATCTGGGTGCTCAGCCGCTGGATTACCCTTTATGATAAAAAAGGCCATGCCAAACGTTACGTGGGCTCACAAACAGAAATTACTTCTCGTAAAGCCATGGAAGAAAGATTGGTTCATGATGCTCTACATGACCATTTAACAAGTCTTCCCAATCGAATTCTTTTTAATGATCGTCTGGAGCAAACGCTTATTCAACATGAACGGGACAATTCTCATCAATTTGCAGTGCTCTGTATCGATATTGATAATTTTAAAAACATTAATAACACTCTTGGCCATCAAGCTGGTGATGATTTGCTGGTAGAAGTAGCTCACCGCTTACGAGGAAGGGTAAGAGCAGGCGATACTGTTTCAAGGTTAGGGGGAGATGAGTTTGCTATTATTTTAAATGACATTCAATCTGATGATGAACTTAAGGCGATTTTGGCTCGGATATCTCAAAACATTATCAAAATCTTTGAAACCTCCGACCAGAAAGTACCTGTGACGACCAGCATTGGAGTGGTTCATGTTACGTCCTCTAATCCTTACCAAACCTCCAATGAGATTTTGCGTGATGCGGATATTGCTCTTTATCGAGCTAAAGCGGATGGAAAAAATTGCTTTGCTATCTTCGAGAGAGACATGCATTTAGCTGTCAAACGAAATTTTGAGCTTACCCATAGTTTGCGAGATGCCATTGAAGCTCAGAATATGTTTGTTTACTACCAACCCATTATCCATCTGAAAGATATGAACATCGGCGGATTTGAAGCTTTGATCCGTTGGCATCACCCTCAACTTGGTTGGATTCCTCCTTCTCAATTTATCCCTTTGGCTGAGGGAACAGACATGATTGGAAACATTGGTAAATTTGTTCTGGAACAGTCATGTCAGCAATTAGCCTTGTGGCGGCATCAGATCCCTCAAGCTGAACAATGGTTCATGGCGGTGAACGTTTCAGCTGAACAATTGGAAAATGAAGATATTCTTGAGTTATTAAATCACCTTCTCTGCAAAAATAGTTTACCTGCCCATCTCATCAAATTAGAAGTCACGGAAAATGTTTTGATTTCCCATGATAAAATTGTTGAAGACAACCTCCTAAAGTTACGCCGTATGGGCGTAAAGATTGCCATAGATGATTTTGGGACAGGGTATTCCTCCCTCAATACTTTGAATACAATCCCCTTTGATGTTCTTAAAATTGATCGGGTTTTCATTCATGATCTTAATACCAACAAAAAATCTCAAAACATGGTGAATTTTATTACCACACTGACCGACACTCTGGATATGGAGGCCGTAGCGGAAGGAATTGAAAGTCAAGAACAATTGACTTATCTCAAAAAAACTCGGTGCAAGTTTGGTCAAGGCTATTTTTTGGGCCACCCCATGCCGGCTCATGAGCTGGAGCAGAAGGTTTTCCCTCGCACTCGCTTGGAGGAAAAGAAAAATCTATCTGCTTCTAAATCAATGATCGCCCTGGCTTGAAAAGCTTTGACTTCACATAAGATCGGTGCTGATTTTTCCTATTTATTATCCTTTTAAGTTTATACAATCAATTTTTCGGATGAGTCCCAAAAATTGACAGCTAAATCGATATCGTACATACGGTTCATCATGCGCATTCCAGTGGGGGAAGTAACATTAATTTCTGTCACGTACCTTCCGATTACATCAAGACCGACCAGCATCAGTCCCTGCTTTTTTAAAAAGGGACCTAGGCGATCACAAATTTCTCGATCTCGAGGTGACAACTCGCAGGGATGGGCTGTGCCCCCGATGCGCACATTGCTTCGAGCTTGGCCTTCAGGGGGAATACGTTTAAAAATGCCGCCTACCTGGCCATCAATCAAAATAATGCGCTTATCTCCCTCAGCCACTTCAGGTAAAAATTTTTGAACGACAAAAGGTTCTTGATAAAGACGTAAGTAAAGCTCCATGAGCGACCCAAAATTAGCATCTCCACGCACAATCTTGAAAATGCCATTACCGCCAAAATCATACAAAGGTTTTACAACAATAGCCTCATGGCGCTGAAGAAAGACTTCAATTTCCTCAAGATCACGAGTTAATAGAGTGGGAGCAATCAGATCAGGAAAAAATAGGGGTAATAACTTTTCAGGTGCGTTGCGCACACTTACAGGATTGTTTAAGACAATTGTGGATTTGGGCAGCATCTCCAACAAAAAGGTGGACGTAATATAAGCCATATTAAAGGGCGGATCTTGGCGCAAGAGAATAAATTTTGCTTCATTAAGATTGAGAGCAGTGGATTCGTGAACGGTAAAATAATTCTCCAATTGATCATAAAAGGTAACAAATCGCCCCGAAGCCTTAATCTGTTGATTAGAATAGGTCAAATCTTTGGGCTCATAAACAAAAAGCCGATAGCCGCGTTTTTGTGCCTCCAACCCCAAAGCAAAAGATGTGTCCGTGTAGACTTTAATCCTCTCAAGAGGATCCATTTGAATAGCTACAATAGGTTGAAGACTCATAGGCAATATTAAACCTTCAAAAGTAAGATTCTTCTCATTATATTAATTAATATTAGAAAGAATTTATAAATTATTTTTTTGCTTCTGTCCTCAGAAGTTTTTTGAATAAGAATTCTTGATGAAAAGTATGAAATCTTTATAGTGGGCATGCGTGCATTCCCAATACAACCTAAATGATTATTAGACCTTAGGATAGAAACCTTTATGCAAATCCTGGCCCAACATCCTGACTCCGTTACAAAGATTGTGACCATAGGGCCTTTTTATCATCAAAATACACAAATTTTATCGCAAATTTCCTTGCCACTTAATCAAGGTCAATGGACAGCAATCATTGGGCGCAGTGGGGTGGGAAAAACCACTCTATTGCGTTGTTTGGCAGGTTTAGAGTTCTCAGCTCCGGTCTTTCATGGCCTTAAAGTTAGTTATATTCCGCAAAAAGACACGCTCCTCCCATGGAAAACGGTCGCGCAAAATATCGCCCTTGCCCCCTTATTACAGGGACAACAAGTAAACCAAGAGAGCTTGTATTCCTTACTTGATCTCATTGGCCTTAAAGGATACGAAAATCATTATCCTTATCAGCTCTCCCAAGGAATGCGTCAAAGAATTGGCCTTGCACGCGCCCTGTATGATGAAGCAGACTTAATTTTAATGGATGAACCCTTTTCAGCTTTAGATGGCCTGACACGCAAAGAAATTCACACCTCCGTTAAAAAGATTTTAGAAGGCAAAACGGTTATTCTCGTCACCCACGACATTCACGAGGCCTCAAGCTTAGCTCATCATATTTATCTGCTAAAGAATCGCCCAGGCACCTTGACCGCACTTGAACAACACTCCCCTGAACACATTTGGGAGGCTTTGGTCTCATGATGCATCGATTGACAATGACTTTGAGTATCCTGATGGTCTGGTGGGGGATAACGGCTTGGACTCAAATCCCTCCCTTTTTGCTTCCTACCCCTGGTGATGTCTTTACCAGCTTTATAAATCATGGTGCAATTCTTACCTTTCATACGGCCTTTAGTTTGATGGAGATTTTAACAGGCCTTAGCCTTGGCTTGGGGATCAGTGTATTGCTAACTTTTGTCTTTGCCCGTAAACCTTCATGGAGCTCTCCCACTTTACATCTGTTAACAGCACTGCAAGCTGTACCCATTTTTGCTTTGCTTCCTTTGCTTATTCTCTGGCTTGGTCATGGGGTGATGACAAAAATTTTTGTCGTCAGTCTATCCTGCTTTTTCCCCATAACCATTGCAGGATTGAGCGGCTTGAATCGGATAGCTCCGGCTTATCATGATTTAGCTCTTCTTTTTCAAGCCCGATCCTTCTACCAATTCCGCCATGTGGAGCTACCAGCACTCTTGCCCTATCTTATGACGGGTTTTCGGCTCGCCGCCGTTCATGCGCCTGTAACAGTTATTGCCGCTGATTGGATTGGTGCCACCCAAGGATTGGGCTATTTAATTATGCTGGCCAGTGGTCGCTTACAAGTCGATTTACTATTTGCCGGTATTATTTGTTTGATTGGACTAAGCTTGTCCCTGAACAAATGTTGTAATTATTTAAATAAAAAACTCATTTATTGGAATACTGAGTCATGAAAAAATTTATCTTCTTCTTATGTTCCTTGATGACCCTTTGTCGGGCTGAGACCACGACGGTATATCTGGATTGGTTTTTAAATCCTCACCATGCCCCCTTAGTCATTGGGATTCAAAAGGGTATTTTTCAAAAACATGGTCTTAATGTTAAATTGGTTGCCGCAGGTGGCTCTGAGGAAGGTAGCCGTCAAGTGGCCGCCAAAAATGCTGATTTTGCCATCTCAAAACAATCCAGCCATGTGGTGCGCGTTGTCAATCAAGCTCTTCCTCTGATGCGAATTGCCACCCTTATTGACCGCCCCTTAGAATGTCTGATTAGCTCAACCCGAGATATAGAGAGCTTGAAGGGCAAACGGATTGGTTACACCAGTAGCTCCATTGAATTTGCAACCCTTACGATTAAAACCATTTTAGCTCATCACGGTTTATCCTTGGATGATATCACGTTGGTTCCCATCACCAGCGCCATGACCACTGCCTTTTTAAGTGGCCAAGTTGATGCCATTTTTACGGCCTATCGCACTTTTGAGGTGGAAGATATTCGCACACACCGTCCCGATGCCCATGTTTTTTATTATGAGGAACACGGTGTGCCACCCTTTGACCAAGTTATCTTAGTAACCCATACGCAAAACGTTAGTGCTCAGAAAACAACCTCTTTTGTCCGTGCCTTAGAGGAAACTTGCGAATGGATGCGGAATCATCCAGAAGAAGCTTGGAATTTTTATATTCAATATGCACCAGAACAAAACACCCCCCTCAATCATCGCGTCTTTTTGACCGTGGTTAATCTTATTGTGACTCAACCGGGGAAGCTCAACGAGTCAAACTATCAAGCTTTTGGCCAATTTTTAGCTACCAGTCATATCCTAACCCATCCTCTGCCCGCAGTGAGTCATTATGCCCGAGACATTCGCCAACCTTAGTTTCCATGGCATTATCTTAACGGGTCCCACCGCCAGTGGGAAGTCGGCCGCAGCTTTAGAGCTGGCCGACAGTCTCAAGGGAGAGATTGTCAATGCTGACAGTATGCAAGTCTACAATCATCTCCCCCTGATTACAGCGCATCCTTCTTATGAGGATTTTCAGCACATCCCACACCATCTTTATGGTATATTGGGTGGTATAGAAAAAGGATCGGTCGGTTGGTGGTATCCTCAAGCGTGCACCCATATTAATGAGATTCTCCAACGACAACGGGTTCCAATCATTGTTGGGGGAACAGGTTTGTATCTCATGGCCCTCTTAGAGGGACTTGCTAAAATCCCCCCTATCCCAGATGCTTTGAGATCCCAGGTACGCTTGTGGGCTCAGGAAGAAGATTTTTATGAGCGGGTAAAAAGCATAGATCCTGAGAGCACACAAACTCTCAAACCTCACGACAAACAACGCCTTGCTCGCGCCTTGGAAGTGATTCTTGCCACCGGAAAATCTATTCGCCATTGGCAGAATTTAACAGAAAAATTGCAAGACTATCGTTTTCTCACTCTTGCCCTTATTCCTGAGCGTCCTACTCTTTATCAACGGATCAATGATCGCTTCATGCATATGATCCATCAAGGAGCGCTAGAAGAAGTAAATCATTTTATGACTTTGAATATCCCCGGTGACCATCCGATCACGAAAGCGGTTGGTCTGCCTGAGCTACAAGGATATTTAACCGGTCAGTGGAATTTAGCAACCGCTATTGAAAAAGCTCAACAAGCCAGCCGCCGCTATGCCAAACGCCAGATGACTTGGATTAAAGGTCAATTTCCCCACGCCCAGCTCATCAAAGAGTGGACAAAAGAGACGAGAGATCAAGTCGTTAAAGATTTTTTTTCTAATAAATCAATAAGTTAGAAGGAACATAAACTTTGATTTTACTTGCGTTACTATCCATTTTAAGCTAGTTCAGAGGATAAGAATGCGAGAATTTTCCTTGAATAAGTTATAGGATGAACAATGGAACAAACACCGTTACAGGGTCTTAATGCACTTCCAACCCAAGCCCCTCTGCCAGACATGGTCCAGCATGGCCTGTCTTTAAGCGATTTGTTTTGGGGCGCTGAACCCATTATTAAATTAATCATTTTAATGCTCGTGGCCGCTTCTTTCTGGTGCTGGACCATTATTTTCCAAAAGCTCATGAGGCTTCGTAAACTCAATGCAGCCGCTGATCAATTTGAAGAAGCATTTTGGTCGGGAGGAGCTTTAGATGATTTGTATGATCGCATCAATAATCGCCCTCAAGATCCTTTAAGTGCCATTTTCTGCTCCGCCATGCGCGAATGGCGTCGCTCTATTTCTAAGGGGATGAGCAAAATTTCTGACTCCCGAGGAACCATGCAGCAACGCATTGAACGGGTGATGCAATTAACCATCGGTCGGGAAATGGATCGACTAGAACGCCACATGGGCTTTCTCGCTTCCACAGGTGCAACCGCTCCTTTTATTGGACTTTTTGGAACTGTTCTAGGTATTATGAACAGCTTTCAAGCCATTGCAGCCCAACAAAATACCAATCTTGCTGTTGTTGCCCCTGGTATTGCCGAAGCATTATTTGCCACAGCCATTGGTTTGGTTGCAGCCATCCCAGCAGTGATTGCCTATAATAAAATTTCCAGTGATTTAGGCCGCTACGCCAATCGACTTGATAACTTTGCCAGTGAGTTTACTGGTATTATTTCCCGTCAACTCGAAGAAGAGGCTGCCTAAAATGGCCATGACAGTGAGCAAATCTGGTGGACGCAGCTATCGTCGCCGGCGATCAACAGGGTCTAGTTTTACAGAAATTAACGTCACTCCCTTGGTAGACGTGATGTTGGTTCTGCTCATTATTTTTATGGTTGCCGCTCCGATGTTGACCGTAGGGGTACCCGTGGACTTGCCAAAAACCCATGCGGCTAAATTGAATGACCAAATTGAACCTGTAGTTGTATCCGTAGATGCTCAAGGTCAATCTTTTCTTCAAGAAACCGCCTTGGAGGGTGAAGAGTTAATTGCCCGCCTCATGGCTGTGACCGGAAGCAATCCGGAGGCTCGGATTTTTGTCCGTGGCGACAAGGCTATTCACTACGGTCGGGTTATGGAAATCATGGGACAGATTGCTGCCGCTGGTTTTAATAAAGTATCTCTGATTGCTGAAATGCCAACCACACCACCACCGTCAGCAGTAAAGCTGCCCCCTGCTCCGCCAGCAGGCCTGAGTGCGCCTCAAGCCCCTAAGCCAGCTCCTGTAGCAGCACCCCAAGCCGCTCCTCGAGGGCCAGTAGCTCCAAAAGCTCAGCCTATTGCTCGTCCTCAAGCCCCCTCTGGTCAAGGGCCAAACGCTGCTGGGAATCGGGGATTACCGAAACCTTCTGGCCAGCCCGTTAAAACAGCGCCTAAAGCTGCCGCTAACCAACAGCCAGCGGTAAAACGAGGTCAATAATTCATGAAACGCGCTGCGATTTACTCTGCCATTCTTCATGGGATCATCCTACTCCTCTTGATTTTAAACATTAGGAATCCCTTTGAGCGAAAACTCGCTGACCAACGCCCCATCATCATCGATTTTGTCAATATCAGTGATAAAAGCGCAGCGCCCGTCCCCACCCCAGAAGCGCAAGATGAATCCAGCGCTGAAGAGCCCGAGCCAAAACCTGAACCTAAGCCTGAGCCAAAACCAGAGCCTAAACCCGAAATCCAGGAGCAAAAGCTGCCTGAACCAGAACCTGAACCCCAACCTGAACCAGAGCCCAAACCGCAACCTCAGCCTGAACCAGAACCTGAGGTCATTCCGATTCCTGAGCCCAAAGATAAACCCAAACCAATTGTGAAAGAAGAACCTAAGGTCGAGGAAAAACCTAAGGAAAAGGAACCTATTGAAAAACCTAAGACCAAGCCTAAACCACCAAAGCAGCAAAAGGCTGAAATTGACTTAGATGAAAAGAAAGAAAAATCTAAAGGTGATCAAAAGGTCAAGGACAAGAAAGACGACAAGGATTTTGATGATCTCTTAAATGATTTGGCTTCTCAGGAAAAGAAAGCCGATCAAAATAAAGAGGCTAAAAAAACATCCACTAAGAAGAAAGGTGCACCAGCCGACCAAGTAGGTGAGGTGGTCACTGCTTCTGAAATTGATGCCATCCGTGCAAAAATAGCCCGTTGTTGGCTGGTGCCCCATGGGGCTCGTGGTGCTAAGGACTTAGTTGTGGATATTGATATGAAAATTTCCAAGGACGGAACCGTCACAGATGCCAAAATCGTCGACAAGGCTCGCATGAATTCAGATTCAGCATTCAGAGCGGCTGCAGAAAGTGCTCAGCGAGCGGTCCTAGATCCGAAATGTAATCCATTGCCGTTGAATCCAGATAAATTTGATCAATGGAAAGAATTAACAATGAGCTTTAATCCCAAAGATATGTATTGAGGTACACCATGTGGAATCGTTTAGTATGCGCCTGTATCATGGCAACTGTGAGCATCTTGTCCCAACCGGCGTGGGGATTGAAAATTGAAATTACCCAAGGTCAAATTAAGCCTATGCCTATTGCGGTTACAGATTTTGTTAGCTCCAATACCCTAGGTGTCGAGTTTGCTCAAGTCATCACCAGTGATCTGGAGGCCTGTGGCTTGTTTGAACCCATTAGCCCCAAAGCCTTTGTCCAAGACAGTCGCTCTCTGCAAGCAGGCCCTCGGTTTGCTGACTGGCGGATTTTAAACGCCCAATTTCTCCTCACAGGCGCTGTAGAGCAAAATGGCAATGAGGTTAAAGTTCAATTCCGCCTATTTGATGTTTTTAAGGGAACTCAACTTATTGGTATGGAATTTGCAGGAGATGCAAAAAAATGGCGCCGCCTTGCTCATATGGTCGCCGATGAAGTCTACAAGCGCACCACCGGAGAGGATGGGTATTTCAATACACTGATCGCCTACATTGATGAAAGCGGACCTAAGGGGACCAAAGCCCGGGTAAGACGTCTTTCCATTATGGATTGGGATGGCACCAATCAACTCAGCTTAACCGATGGGAGCAACATGGTCATGACACCAAGGTTTTCTCCGAACAATAAAGAAATTTGTTATCTCGCCTTTGGTAAAGGTAAGGAAGAAAAAACCACTGTTCCATGCGTTCACATTTACAACCTGGAGACCAAAAAGGATCAGATGTTGGGTAAATTCGAAGGAATGAACTTTGCCCCTCGTTACTCCCCGGATGGCAAAGAAATTGTTATGAGTATCGTCAACAATAAGGATGGGACATCAACAATTCAATGTATGGATCTTGCCAGCCATCAGGTGCGAAAACTGACCCAAGGAGGCGTCATCGACACCTCCCCGTGTTTCTCCCCAGATGGTAAAGATATTGTATTTAACTCGGACAGAGACGGTAAAGAACAACTTTATGTCATGGATCGCAATGGTGACAATGTTCATCGCATTAGCTTTGGCGCAGGGAAATACTTCCAGCCTACGTGGTCTCCTCGAGGAGATTTAATCGCGTTTACCAAAGTCTTGAATGGACAATTTTATATTGGGGTAATGAATACGGATGGTTCCAATGAGCGTCTCATTACCAAAGGATATTTGGTTGAAGCGGCTACATGGTCCCCCAACGGTCGAGTTCTCTTGTTTACTAAGGAAAATCGAACCGGCAAAGGAACCCACCAAGGACTTTATACCATCGATTTGACCGGACGTAATTTACGTAAATTAAAAACTCCACGAGAAGCAACTGATGGTGCTTGGTCCCAATTGTTGAATAGGTAAGAGGTAATTCTGTATAATATATCAGAGGGGCCATAGCGCCCCTTAAATTCCTTATTCACCACCTCTTCAATATTTATTGTCCTCGTAGAGTACCCATTCCAAGGTTCCTTAACTCTCCCTCCGACATGGCTGAATTAAATGTAATTTAACGCTTTTATGTTAATTTAATTAAATAGCTTGGATTTATTTTTTGATTATTTAACATGGCCTATCTAAAGCATGTCATCTTATCATTAAATTTTTTTCTTCTTCTTCTTTGTCCTTCAAAGGCCCAAGACTTAGCTGTATTTCCTTCCATTACAAAAATGGCAGATCTTAACAGCTATGTGATTCAAAAAAGCCAAGATAATCTTCTTGTTTTCGTTCTATATATCGACTACATGATCACTTCCCCTGAGGAAAATGTAGTCTCTTTATTAGAAGAGTGGCGATCAAATGGAGTAACTCTTATTGGCACCACTTCTCTCATGGGAGATGGTGACGAGGAAACAAGTAAGTTAGAGCCATTAAAAGCTAAATTCTCAAGTATTATTGGTCATGACAATATGATTGATGTTTTGAAAGAATTCAAAGATCAGTCCACACAAATCATTATAGTCCATCCTAAACCAGAGTTCCTTCAAAAAATTGCATTAGAACAACTCAAGGACCCTGATCTCAAGAAAATGAAGATAAGCTTTTTCGTGAAAGAAAGGGATGATTTTACTTATATTGAACATTTGTCTGGTGGATCCGGTGGTGTTCACAAACTGAAAGATCGGGAAGGAAAGTACTGGACCTTTAAATGCGGACTGGACCCCAATCAAATGAAAGAAGAGATCCTGGCTGATGCACTCTATCGGTCTTTAGATATACCTGTTCCAAATTTTATTATCTATCATCAAATTCCGAGGAGCATCCAACAGAACGTCGGGCAATGCTCTACTTCTGGTCCCTTTCGTCTATCACAATTTGTCGACAGTGCACCCACCAAGGATGAGCAGAAACTCCGGAACGGACTACGCGAATATTTTATAGTAGACGCATTCTTAAGCAACTGGGACATTGTTAAAGATTATAAAAATGTCATTTTGGATAAAAACAACAAAGTTTGGCGCATCGATAATGGAGGCAGTTTACGTTACTACGCCACCCAAGGGCGTAAGGAGGAGGGGAAATATTGGCATGCTCATCAGGTCAGCGAACTCTTCACGATGATTGATGACACAATTTCTCCATCGGGCCATAAGGTTTATGGAGACATTCCTCTGACAGAACTTAAACGACAAGTTCAAGTTCTTCTTCAAAAAGCACCACGATTATTTGCAACCATTGATCGGTTAAGCCTAATTCTTGATCTTGAAAAACCAGAAGAAGTTAAAGAGATGCTTCATCATCGTTTAGCCGACCTTTCAAGACGGTTCTATAAAACCTCGAAATCTCACATTCATGCTGCCCCCCATGTCAAATCAGGTGCGGGGATTCTTGTTTATAGCGTTGATCCAAAAACCAATGAACCTGTTATTTTGCTAGGCAAACGAATGAGACATGAATGGTGGGGAAATCTTGGCGGTAAAAGCGATACCAACCCTTTTGTAGGGCCAATAGATGAAACCCTTGCATCAACGGCTGTTCGTGAAACTAAAGAAGAATCTATGGGATTATTTATCTATACCGAACAAGAACTTAATAAAATGCCTTTTCATGATTTAGAAGGGGAATCGGGAGAACTTTACCGCATGTATATGGCTCCCCATTTCTTTGTCTCTGATCAAAAATTTAATGATAAATTAGAAAAGGCTTCTCTCAAGTCACAGCAGGAATATACAAAATTCAAATGGGTTCCTGTTAAGGAGATCTTGAAAGCCTTAGATAATCCTGAGGCATCGCAAACAGTTCAAAAAGCCATAACAGCAAAAGGTGTTGATATTATAGTTGATACTGCCGATAAAGAACAAATTACCCTAATGGTTGGCCACGGTCCTGAGGTTATCTTACTCCATCCCCCCTTGTACCTTATGTTACAACAAGAACCAGTCAAACAAGTCTTAAAAGCCATCGCTAATATAAAGTCGCTAAAAAACAAACCAATTCAGATTCGTTTAAATAAAAATAATCAGAAAAAAAATAAAAAAGTCCAAGAAGGATGGATTAAGGATAAATCAGATACCAATCCCTCAAAGGAGCGGACACCCTTTGGACAAGATGCTCAAGGCAGGAAATATGGAATGAAGGGCGATCAAAGGGAAATCATAATTTATGATCCTCTAACAGAAGACACCGAATTCTCTCAAGCCATCGTCGATAGAGCAAAAGTCACGCAAGAAATCAAACATCGAATGAGACCTAATGAAAAGAAAGTCAAAAAACTAAAAAACAACGAGAGTAATAATGATGAGTGCCCTTATAGCCAATCAGAAGCTTTCTTAAGGATCATGATGGGAAGTAAGTTTGAGGAAATTAAAATTGCTAACGAATTCCCAAAAATGATTTATGAGTATTTCTCTCCTCAAGGATTAGCCAAAGAATATTTTGAACAGCAGAAGCAACCTAAGGTTCAAATACACCAATGGCCCTTATTACAAATTGGAAGAAATCTTAGTCATTCGGTTAGTGATCGTTATTTTCTTGCTACACTCTCAAAGGTTTTGCAAACAGAAAAGGCGTATAAAGATTGGGTCGTATTTTATCATGCTACTGATGATATGATGAGTTTTTTATATGATGTTTTAAATGCATACCGTCGACGTCTGGAAGTCAGAGACGTAACCAGCAACCCCAGCCTGAGGGCCTTGGAATCTGCGTTTATAGCGATTGCCATGAAAAAAGCTAATTTATCACCTCAAGATTTTGAAAATCCGGACAATAAACAAAAGGCCATCGATCTTGTCAAAGAGTTTAATGTCGATCAATTCATTGAGTTTTTTAGTAAAAAAGACAAAGATCAAGAAAAGATCGACAATTACGAAGTTAAAGACGGCCTACATTATCAAGACATGGGGCTTTCCGTAAATATTTCTCTTTTTGGAAGCGAAGGTAAAGATTCCTCCAACAGTTATTTTTTGTTTTATAATTCCAAATCTATCTTACCTCCTGATTATAAAAAATTGTTTGAGGCATTTGCACTATTGCTGGGGATCGACCGATCTTGGGAAGATTTTCTAACTTTATTTGAAGAATATAGAAAGTCCCAGGGACGCTTGTATCAAATTTTTGTTAATCCCAATATCGTTGATAAGGTTGCTTACCTATCCGTTCCTCGTGGAGATGCTTGGAACATCCTTTTTGATGACAAAAGGTCAGCAAAAATTGCACACGCCGTCTCAGTGTTGAAAAAAGATCCAGAAAAATTTATCCAAGTCTTAGAAGGCGAAGGACACAGTGAACGCTGGGGAAAACTAAATGATCTTCAGGCTCGACTGTTCTTAAATCCTGTCTTCTTCCACGACCCTAAATACGTTAAGGTAATAGAATACAATCGACTGCCCATAAGTCACAAGAGAAGGGAAGAGTTTAATAAAAAATTAGAAGCTATGGTGGACGAAGATTTAATAAAATGGTTACAGTCTCATCAATCTGTACAGAAAGACCTTTTTGTTAAAGGCGTGCCTGCTTTAAAACGAGTCTATGACGCACAATATCACCAAATGACGGGTCAAAAACCTGATGCAAAGGATTCCAAAACCATCGTAAGGGATCTCATAGACTCTGGAAATTATCAACGTTTGGAAAAATATTTAGAAAATCATCCGGAATTTGATGTTAATGCCCCCCTTCCAGGCACTGCCACTTTCTATAAAGGTAAGGGAAATGCAAAAGGAGAAACACCCCTCATTCGGGCTATTAGCAAAAATGTCCCCAATCTCGACAAGATCATGAATCTGTTAATAACAAAGAAGGCTAAGATCACTTATGATGAGGAAAAAGAGACAAATCGAGAAGATTTTATCGCGGAAAATCCCATCTTTAAGGCGGCCCATTTAGGTTCTATTCAGGCTGTGCACATACTCTTGTCGAGAAAGGTAAGAATTAATTATGGCGAATTAAATATCCTAGAAACAGCTATTAAAGCTGGTCATTTAGAACTGGTAAAATTTCTTATAGAAAAACACAACCTTCATCAAAAACTTTATAAGAATCACGAGATACGCCTAATAGAATTCGCAACAGAAAATGGTCATTTAAGTCTTGTTAAATATTTATTTAACCTTAAGCCTAATCATATTGATCTTACTCAAGAAAGAACTGGGGAAGGAGACACCTTACTTCATCTAGCCGCTCGATCAGGAAATAGGGAGATGATGGAATTTATTAATACAGTTACGAACTCATCTCAGATTTTGGAGAAGAATGGCGATGAGAAAATACCTTTACATCTAGCAGCAGAAGTCGGATCGCTGGAGGGTGTAAATTATTTATACGAGCAAAATAAAAACTCTATTGATCACCAAGACGTTGAAGGTGAAACCGTACTTCATAAGGCTGCTCAATCTGGAAATGATCGATTGATGGATAAGTTAATCTCCCTAGCACCACAATTTGTGGACGAGCCTGACAAGGGTGGAAAAACACCTATATTTCACGCCGTTAGCAAAGGAAATCTGAATATTGTTAAACAACTTGTAAAAAAGGGAGCAAATCTAAATAAAATTGATAATTCGAATTATTCACCACTTTGTTTTGCTATAGATTACAAAAAAAAGCCTATTATCGAATTTTTGTTAGTAACAGAGACTATCAATCTCAATCTTCGCTGCATTAATATAAGTATAAAAAAATTTTTTGAAAAAATGTCCTTCTTGGATATACCTATTTTGGAACTCTTGGCTAGATCAATTAAATATAAAGATGCATTTGGACATTCCTTACTTCATTTAGCCGCTCGTTATAATAAGCATTTTGCAATCCTCCCTCTCCTAAAATTGGGACTTAATATTAACGCGAAGGATAACCATGGATATACGCCATTGCATGAGGCTGCTATGAATCCGAAAAGAATTGAAAGTGCTAATATCCTTATTCAGCAAAAGGCTGACGTCAATGCTACAACAGAGGATAAAGACACCCCCCTCCATCTTGCTGCTCGCCAAGATCATAATGAAGAAATGGTAATTTTATTGTTGAATAGCGGAGCGGATAAAAATGCTAAGGATGGAAATGGAAATTTACCGAGTACCAATTCCCAATACAGTAGAAAAATTAGAGACTTTAATAGAGGGTAGAGGTGCTAATCGTCCTTGGATTATTTAATAAAAAAGGTTTTCTTTTGTATCTTGACTATTTATAGAGAAAAAATCCATCTCAAAATTTCCCTTTAAAATTAATGTTTTATTTCGATAAAGCTGGCGTGAATTTGTAATAATTTTTATCAGCGGAAATTATTCCCTAGCAAAAATCTACTATTTGGTTACAATGAGTTTATGCTGTGTTTTTACCAGCTGTTGCAAATTATCTACACCAACAAAAATACATTGTTAGTAATTTTTGTTTTGGCTTTTGCGACTTATCAATTGTTTGTTAAGTTTTAAATGGTTTAATTTGATTGTAATTAACCTATATTGAGGGAAAACGTTATGCGTAACAAAGTTCTCAGCATTTTAGCTACAGCCGCTCTTTTGGCTGCTTGCGAATGCGCTCCAGATTCAACTGAAGTGAACGTCGGTTCTGCTCCACAACCAGGTACAGCTGAAGATTTCAAAGCAAACATTAAAGATCGTGTTTTCTTTGCATTCAACAAATCCAACATTTCTGTTGAATCTAAGCGTGCTCTAGAAGCTCAAGCTGGTTGGTTCAAAACCTATCCAAACACAACAGCTTCTATTGAAGGTCACTGCGATACCCGTGGTACCCGTGAATACAACTTGGCTCTAGGTGCACGTCGTGCAGCTTCCGCCAAGAACGAATTGGTAGCTATGGGCGTTGATACAAAGCGCTTGAAGACCATTTCTTATGGTAAAGATCGTTTGATCGTTCCAGGTGAAACAGAAGATGCACACGCACAAAACCGCGTAGCCATCACTGTTGTTAACTAATATTTTTAGTTAATACCAAAACATGAAACCCTTGGTTTAAGCCAAGGGTTTTTTGTTTTCTCACTCACGCATGTCCCACGCTCTTGTAATCCTCCTAAAGTCATTGATATCCTTTGCTTTTCTTGGTTGCTTTTCAAGTCCATTAGCCGTTATTTTAAGAATACATGAGATTAATCACCATAGAATAAACAATGACAATTCGCGTACGTTTTGCCCCCAGTCCCACAGGACTCCTTCATATTGGTAATGCTCGCACAGCATTAATTAACTGGCTTTTTTATCGTCATCATCAACTCAAAGGTCATCAAGCTGAATTCTTATTTCGTCTTGATGATACGGATCTTGAGCGCTCAAGAGATGAATTTGCCCACGCCATTGAAGAAGATCTAGCCTGGCTTGGCATTACCTTCGATCAGTCCACCAAACAATCAAATCGTTTTGAGCGATACAATGAGATGCGTGATCGCCTGATTGCCTCAGGCCGTCTTTACCCTTGCTATGAAACACCTGAAGAACTGGAATTTAAACGCAAACGTCAATTGAGCCGAGGGGAACCCCCCATTTATGATCGCGCTGCTCTTAAACTTACTGAGACGGAAAAACAAGCGTTTGAAAAGGAAGGACGCATCCCCCACTGGCGGTTTAAACTGGAGTCGACTGCTATTATTTGGCATGATCTGGTGCGGGGAGTCAGCGAATTCCATGGAGATCGTCTAAGCGATCCTGTTTTGGTACGCGCTGATGGCGCTTATCTTTACACCCTTACCTCCGTGGTTGACGATATCGATTTTGAGATCTCTCATATCCTACGTGGGGAAGATCATGTCACCAACACAGCCGTACAAATTCAGCTTTTTGAAGCCTTAGGACGTCCAGCCCATACCATTCACTTTGGGCACACCACCCTTTTGCTCGATGCTCAAGGAGGCCCGTTGTCAAAACGATTGGGCAGTTTAAATTTAAAAACATTAAAAGCCTCATCCATTGAACCCATGGCCATCTGCAGTCTTTTGGCGCGTTTGGGCACGTCCCTTCCGGTTGAACCCCGCCTAACCATGGATGAATTAGCTGCCGAGTTTGATCTCTCCACTTTTAGTCGCACACCACCTCGGTTCGACCCTCATGATCTGGACACCTTAAATCAAAAATTACTCCACCATATGCCCTTTGAGATGATTGACCAGCGCTTAAGAGAACATGGATTTTCAGAGATAACCCAACATGTATGGCAAGTCATCCATGGCAACATTTCTAAGTTTAGCGATGTATCCGAGTGGGTAAAAATCTGCTATGGCTCCATCACTCCCCTCATTGAGGATTCTGAATATATTGCTCTAGCCAAAGAACATTTACCTAACGAACCTTGGAATGAGGAAACATGGGCATTATGGACACAGCGACTCAAAGAGATTACAGGCCGTAAAGGAAAATCTTTGTTTATGCCCTTGCGCCAAGCATTAACCGGTCATGATCATGGCCCAGAAATGAAAGATCTACTGCCGATTATAGGCTATGAACGCGCTTTGAAACGACTCAACGGTTAACCATGACGATTCGGCTTTATGATACTCTGACCAGGCAAAAGCGGGATTTTGTCCCCCTTAATCCCGATAAAGTTGGCCTTTATGTCTGTGGTCCGACCGTTTATGACTTTGCTCATATTGGGAATGCTCGTCCCGTGGTTGTTTTTGACATTTTGGTTCGCCTACTCCGCCTCTTTTATAAAGAAGTTTGCTATGTCCGAAACATCACTGACGTGGATGACAAAATCAACGCTGCTGCTTTAAAAAATGGCGAGGATATTAGAAGTTTAACCGAAAGAACAGCAGCCCAATATCATGCCGACATGGATGCGTTAGGAGCTGAACGTCCTACTCTGGAGCCTCGTGCCACTGAGCACATTGGTGAAATGATTATGCTCATTGAACACCTTATCAAGCAAGGACACGCCTACGAAGCTGATGGACATGTGCTTTTCCATGTAAAAAGTTATCCCCTTTATGGTCAGCTCTCTCGACGCAATCAAGAAGAGCTTTTAGCCGGTGCCCGAGTTGAAGTAGCACCATATAAAAAAGATGCGGGTGATTTTGTTTTGTGGAAACCTTCTGAGGCTCATTTACCCGGATGGGACAGTCCCTGGGGTCGAGGACGGCCGGGATGGCACATTGAATGTTCAGCCATGAGCTCTAAATACTTGGGTCATGTCTTTGATATTCACGGTGGAGGCATTGATCTTGTTTTCCCCCATCATGAGAATGAAATTGCTCAGAGTTGCTGCGCCTTCGGTCAAGAACAGTTGGCGCGTTATTGGCTTCACAATGGTCATTTAACCGTTCGCGGCGAAAAGATGTCCAAATCCTTAGGGAACTATTTTACTGTTCATGATTTGTTGCAGGATCATCCAGGAGAGACCATCCGTTTTGCCCTTTTAAGCACCCATTATCGCCAACCTCTGGATTGGAATGATATGACTCTCTCACAAGCTCAGCACACTCTTGATCGGTTTTATCAAACCCTGAGGGGGCTTGAGCTATCTCAAGGAAAAGCTGACCCTGAGGTCATAGAGGCCTTAGCTGATGATTTAAACACCCCGTTGGCTATTGCTCGTCTGCATGAGTTAGCCAACCAAATTCATAAAATGAATAACATGGATGAAAAGGCTAAGCTGGCTTCAACCTTTAAAGCGAGCGCCTATCTTTTAGGAATTGTCCAGGAAGATCCAGAAAATTGGCTTAAAAATCTACGCCATAGTTCTCTCACGGAAGCTGACATCAATGATTATATTGAACGTCGTCGCCTGGCCAGAAGCCAGAGGAATTTTGCTGAAGCAGATCGATTGCGTGAAGAACTTTTGAGCCTTGGCATCGCTTTGGAAGATTCGCCTCAAGGGACTTTTTGGCGCCGTGCCTAAGCCTATTATTATCCTAATCGAACCTCAACTCCCAGAAAATGTAGGGGCTGTTGCACGCGCTATGGGTAACTTCAGTTTATCTGAGCTCCGCCTGGTTTCACCTTTATGTGATCCAACCGATCCCAAGGCTATTGCCACATCCGCAGGAGCCGAGGAAATTCTCATTTCCAGCCAAATCTTTCCGGATTTTGAGGAGGCTGTCGCTGATTTATCAAACATTGTTGGCACATGTGCAGATCACCGTCACATGATTAAACCCCTTTGGCCCCTGCGACATGGTGTGGATGAAATCGGAAAAATCCAAGGACGCACTGGAGTGATCTTTGGCCCGGAACGTACCGGTTTATCTAATGATCACTTAGCGCGTTGTCAGGCCATCATTCAAATTCCAACCAACCCAAATTTTTCTTCCCTTAATTTGGCCCAAGCCGTTCTTCTTTTTGCTTATGAACTCTACCAAAACCATGGTCAATCAGCGCCCATTCTTCATACGGGCGAAACACGCGTCGCCAGTCAAGCGCAACTTCACCAGTGGCTTAAACATCTAGAAGAAACCTTAGATCAAGTCAATTTTTGGCGGGTGGCCAGCAAGAAACCCATCATGTGGCGGAATTTAATGAATATTTTTACCCGGACTCCCTTGACAGAACAAGAAATCCGAACTCTTTACGGTGTCATCGATATCCTGATTCACCCGAGAACGGAAAAAGACGCCAAACAGTTAGAAAAGGCCAAGTAACCTTTTGACAAGAAACATTCTTTTTCAAGATCAACGCTTGACAAAGTTTATGAATTTGATTAAGAAGTATCTAATTGAATAACCAGGATTTATTAAAATGAAGATCGCTAATTCCATTAAAACACTTAAATCACGCCATAAGGCTTGCAAAGTGATTCGTCGTCGTGGTCGTACATACGTGATTAACAAGCAAAATCCACGTTTTAAGGCACGTCAAGGTTAATTTTTTACCGTATTTTTTTCTCTTCAGCCCTTAATTTCTTAAGGGCTTTTTTATTGCAGCTTTTTATACATACCTCTCACCATATCGTCTTTGTTCAGGTGAGTCCTTTTACCCCTCAAAAAAATAATTTTGACTTTTTTATCCTCCCTTGATAGGGTGCCAAAAAATACACCGGGGGTGCCCTGAGGGGCTGAGAAAGCATTGGCTTAACCCTAGAACCTGATCTGGATTGTACCAGCGTAGGAAGAGTGAGAGATGATTCAAACCATATCGCCCATTATTTATTCTCCCGCAACCAAGCTGAAAGCTTTCTTAATAGCGGCCTTTGGCACGATTGTAGAATACTACGACTATGCCTTATACGGCTTTTGCGCTTCTTACATTGCCCAAGCATTTTTTCCTACTGATGACCCTGCCGTTAGCCTCATCAAAACCTTTGGTGCTTATGCTATTGGCTCTCTGGCAAAACCATTGGGTTCCCTGCTATTTGGCTGGATCGGGGATAAATATGGCAGAAAGTATGCCCTTCGATGGAGCATGCTGGGTATTGCGTTACCTACCTTTATCCTGTCATTAACCCCTGGATATGAGGCATGGGGTTGGATGGCTCCTGCGACGCTCATTTTATGTCGATTTGCTCAGGGTTTCTTTATATCAGGGGAATATGACGGAGTCCGTGTTTTTATTTTTGAAACCATGGGACGTGAACGTACTTATCTCGTCAATGGTCTAGTGGGATTGGCCGCCTTCATCGGAATTTTCCTATCCTCTTTTGCTGCCTCAATCTTAGCGCCAATTCATTGGCGCTTACCGTTTTGGTTGGGCGCTGGCGCAGGATTATTGGTTCTCTTATCCAGACGCTCCCTTATAGAGTCAGAGGATTATTTGCAAACCAAACCCAAGCTCGAATCTCCCCTTTGCTGGCAATATTTTAAGTCCTTTGTAGCCACCATCATTTTGTGTGGGTGCGTAGGCGGTAGTTATCAAATTCTCTTTGTTTACTTGAGTTCTCACCTCAGCTCAGCCTTGCATCTCCTTACCCCCCAAGAAGCCAGTTGGTTAACTACACAACTCCTCAGCTGTTATCTACCCAGTTTACTGTTGGGCGCCATGCTTGCCGATTATTTCAATGGGGAAATTATTTTACGTAGTGCCATTAGCATTGTTTTTATTCTTTGTCTTTCTATTCTGATCGGTGAGTTTTCTGTAACAAAATTATATCCCCTTGCTATGGCCTTAGGCATAATGCATGCCCCAGGTTACGTTCTGCTCCTCAAACAATTCCCTATTGCTGTTAGATATCGCTGTGTCAGCTTAGGACATGCTTTAGGATCTATGATTTGTTCTGGCACTGCCCCCTTGGTTTGCACCACCATTTGGTATCAAACCGAATTTTCCCTAGCTCCCATCCTATATATGGCTGCCCTCACATTCTTATCAAGCACCAGTCTTATTTTAATGAAAAATAAACCATATGGCGAATTTATTACAAATAAGATATAATTTAAGTAATTTTTTCCTTTTCCAAGGAGCATTTAAATGACAAAGCCTAGTGCTGATGCAAAAATTAAGGTTGAACCTTTCGTTCCAGCCTCTCAATCCTTACCTGAAATGACCGTGAAAGGGATCATTTTAGGTATTATCCTTTCCATGGTTTTAGCAGGATCCAACGCGTATCTGGGGCTTAAAATGGGGCAAACCATTTCAGCTTCGATTCCTGCGGCGGTCATTTCCATGACGGTCCTCCGTCTGTTCCGCCAGTCCAATATTTTAGAGAACAATATCGTCCAGACCATTGCATCTGCAGGGGAAGTAGTTGCTGCTGGAATTATTTTTACCATTCCGGCCTTGGTGATTATGGGATATTGGCATCATTTTCATTACTGGCAAATCACTATCATCTCATTAATCGGAGGTGTTTTAGGAGTATTATTTTCCATTCCCTTGCGCCGGGCTTTGATTGTGGAGAGTGATTTAAAATTTCCAGAAGGTGTTGCTACCGCTGAAGTTTTAAAAGCGGGCGAAAAAACTCACGGATCCGAAGAGAGCCGAGGTGTAAAATTCTTAGTCTCGGGTGCGGTTCTCTCCAGTCTTATCAAATTTTGCCAAAGCGGATTGCACGTTTTGTCTGAGTCCGTCGGCACTTGGTTTAGAGTGGGCGAAAGTGTTTTTGGTCTAAACATTGGCCTTTCCTTATCTATGGTTGGTGCTGGATTCATTGTCGGGATGAAAGTAGCGATCAACCTCCTTTTGGGAACCTTTATTGCATGGGTTATCACCGTGCCCCTTTACGCGATTTTCAGTCAAGGGCCTCAAGATTTTGGTTTACCCGCTGATGCGTCAGCTATGGATTTTGCCATGGCGATTCGATCAGCTAAAGTTCGTTTTATCGGGGTTGGAACCATGGTCATGGGGGGAATTTGGACACTGGTAAACTTGGTTGGACCAATTAAATCAGCTATTTTATCTTCCTTTTCAGCTCTACGTAAAACGCGTGCTGGCCTTCTCGCCCAACCTTTGCGCACCGATCATGACATTCCCATGACCACCGTTCTTCTGGGCATTTTTGTTACCTGTCTCCCCTTACTATTCTTATTCAATACATCCTTACACAATGCCGACTTGCCATTATCCTCATTCCTTTATTGGTCAACCATTGCCTTTCTAATTATAGCCTCTTTAATCATTGGATTTGTTTGTGCGTCCATTGGAGGCTATATGGCAGGTTTGGTTGGCTCTTCCTCAAATCCTTTATCTGGAATTACAATTGGCGCTATATTGGCCATTTCTTTATGTCTTGTCGCGCTTTTAAGTTCAGAGATTACGTTTGGGATTGCGAATACGGAGACCTTGAGTTTGGCAGCAGTGGTCATTATCATTGGAGGTGTGGTCGCAGTTGCTGCATCTATTAGTTGCGATAACCTACAAGACTTAAAAGCCGGCCAACTGGTGGGCTCCACTCCTTGGAAACAACAGTTTACCCTCATCATTGGTGTCATTGCTGGGGGCTTTGTCGTCTCACCGATCCTTTATCTCCTTTTTGAAGCATATGGCATAGGTGGCGTTTTCCCTCGAGACGGCATGGATCCTAATCTTGCATTGTCTGCCCCTCAAGCCACCCTGATGGCCTCTGTTGCCCAAGGCATTTTTGAACATAAATTGGATCAAGGTCTCGTCCTTATTGGCGCCATTATAGGCTTGATGATTGGTATTTTTGATCGCCTTTACATGGCCAAGCATAATCCAAAATATCGCCTTTCCATTCTGGCCGTTGCTCTTGGAATTTACCTTCCTCAAGATGTTGTTCTCCCCCTTGTACTTGGCGGTGTACTTCATTTCTTTGCTCAAAGCCAATTAAGAAAAAAACACAGAAATCTCAGTAAGGAAGAGTTCAAACACGTGCAAGAACAGACCGAGCGCAAAGGACTTCTGTTTTCCGCAGGGACGATTGCCGGTGAAGCCTTGGTTGGCATTGTTTTAGCCATTCCATTTGCCATGTATCAAAGCACTGAGATCTTGGCCATCGTGGGTCCCAGTTTTCAACAAACTGCCACCATCCTTGGAACGCTCAGTTTTGCGGCTGTTTGTTATTACTTATATCAACTGGGATGTCAGAATACTGACAATTCATAAATTTTTATATACTTTTATTTCCCATCCCAGGTTGCCTGGGATGGTTTTTTTATCCCCTTATTTCTCCCAAGTTTTTCCTCTTCCTTGAAACCCAAGATTTTTACGATATTTTATAAAATGTTACTTGAGCAGTTTTAGATCATGGAGGTTGACCATGAAAAAACTCAATTTCCTACTCCTTACTCTTGTCTTTTCGACGTTTGTAGGAGGTTGTGCGGTTCATTTTGCCAAAGATGGCCAAATTGAAACTGCGCCTGAGCGAAAAAAAATGGGTAAATATTATGATTAAACATTTACTCAAACCTCTCTCTTGATCCGTTTAAAGAGGCGCTGTACAACTAAAACTGACAAAGCTGAATTGAAATCAATGGTAGCTTTTGGTATTGCTCCCTAATTCATTTGGGCAGCCAGGCCTCATCTATTCAGGCTTGAAAAGTAAAAAGACTGGTAAAATGTATGGTGAGCGTTATATCATGAAGCTACATAAACAAAGATTCACTATAATAAATATTTATGAGTATATGGAGTAGAGCGTGTTGAGAACCACTCGTTCAATGATCGTCGTTTTAGGTGCTTCAGCCCTTCTCGCCTCATGTGGCACGGATTTGAGCCCAAAACCAGGTCAAGAAGTTCCTATTGGCCGTGATGAAGCGCGAAAATATGGCTTCGGTAAATTGATGGGCGATGACTTTCTTTTGTTCGGAGGACCTAAAAAGAAAGGAAGCAATGCCCAAAGCGCCAGTGTTAACCGTTATTTATGGCATGCCTCTTTAGAAGTGGTTTCCTTTATGCCTCTGCAATCGGTCGATGCATCTGGAGGTGTTATTGTCACGGATTGGTATTCAGCCCCTCAAAATCCTCATGAGCGGATTAAGGTCACGGTCTATATCACCGATGGCGCCTTAAGGGCAGATGCACTTCGTGTTCATATGTTTAAACAAGTGCGTAAAGGTAATGATTGGCAAAACGTGACAGCTGATTCCAACACAACCATTGAGTTGGAGAATATTATCTTAAATAAAGCACGCCAATTAAAAATTAAATCTTCAGAAAGTTAATTTAGGATCCAGAATGGTCTATCCATTTCGCAATGTTGAACTTCGGTGGCAAAAAGCATGGCAGGATGAAAACTGCTTTGCTATTAACAATCATACTCAATCTGCTAAATCGTATATTTTGGAGATGTTTCCGTATCCTTCAGGACGTCTTCACATGGGGCATGTGCGCAACTACACCATTGGTGATACCATTGCCCGTTTTTGGCGTGCTCAAGGATACAGCGTACTCCACCCTATGGGTTGGGATGCTTTCGGGCTTCCTGCAGAAAATGCCGCGAGCCAACATAAAACATCTCCTGCGACATGGACTTTTGAAAACATTGAGGCTATGCGCGATCAACTGAAATCATTAGGCTTTGCCTTTGATTGGGATCGAGAGATAGCCACTTGTACGCCGGAATATTATGGCCATGAGCAAAAAATCTTTTTAGATTTTTATCAAAAGGGTCTTGTGTATCGTAAAGATTCTTGGGTGAATTGGGATCCTGTCGATGGATCCGTTCTCGCCAATGAACAGGTTATTAACGGACGTGGCTGGCGTTCTGGCGCTTTAGTTGAGAAAAGAAAATTAAATCAGTGGTTTGTTAAAATCACCCACTATGCAGACGAGCTTTTAGAGGATCTCAAAACCTTGACAGGTTGGCCTGAAAAAGTAGTGCGTATGCAAGAGAACTGGATTGGTCGTTCTGAAGGTGCTCTTATTCGCTTTAAGATTGCCAACAGTGATCAAAAGCTTGAGGTTTTCACAACTCGACCCGAAACGTTGTTTGGAGCTTCTTTCTGTGCGATCGCGCCTGTACACCCTATTGCTGAAGAATTAGCTTTAACCAATCCGGACTTAAAGGCTTTTATCGAAGAGTGTCAGAGAACACCAACTTCAGAAGAAGCTTTAAGCACTGCCGAAAAAAAGGGATTTGCCACTAACCTTCAGATTGTCCATCCCTTCATTCCTAATAAAACGTTGCCTTTATACGTGGCTAACTTTGTTTTAATGGACTATGGAACAGGGGCTATTTTTGCTTGTCCCGCCCATGATGAACGAGATTTCGATTTTGCCACCCAGTATGGTTTGCCCATTATTCCCGTGGTATCTGTGGATGGAACGTCAGTGGACTCTTTAAAAGAAGCCTATACGGGTCCTGGTGTGATGATCCATTCTGACTTTCTTAACGGACTAGATGCTCCAACAGCGCGCACCAAGGCCATAAATCAATTGGTTGCCTTGGGGATGGGTGAGCGTAAAATTACGTATCGCTTAAGAGATTGGTGTGTCTCACGCCAACGGTATTGGGGATGCCCTATTCCCATTATCCATTGCCCCAATTGTGGGGATGTTCCTGTTCCCGACGACCAATTGCCCGTCGTCTTACCAGAGGATGTGACCTTTACTCAAGGGGGAAATCCTCTAGAGAACCATCCCACATGGAAACACACCACTTGTCCCAAGTGCGAAGCTAAAGCCTTGAGAGAAACTGATACTTTAGATACATTCTTTGAATCATCTTGGTATTTTTTCCGTTTTTGCAATCCACACTATCAACATCCGATCGATACCAAAGCGGCCAATGAGTGGCTTCCTGTTGATTGGTATATTGGCGGCATTGAACATGCTGTATTGCATCTGCTTTATGCCCGTTTCTTTACAAAGGCCTTGAGAGATTGTGGCTATACAAGTATTCGTGAGCCTTTTAAGAATCTTTTGACCCAAGGCATGGTCTGTCATCAAACGTACAAGGATCAGGAAGGCAATTGGCTATTCCCCCATGAAGTCATCAAAGTGGGCGAAAACCAATTTGTTACAACCAAGGATCAAAAGCCTGTTATTCTTGGTCGATCCGAAAAGATGAGCAAATCTAAAAAGAATGTGGTTGACCCAAACTTCATCATTGAAACCTATGGCGCAGATGCTGCTCGTCTCTTTGTGATGTCAGATACGCCGCCTGAGCGGGATTTTGAATGGAGTGAGGAAGGCATTGAAGGAGCTTGGCGCTACTTGAATCGCCTATGGCGTTTGGGTGAACAAGTTTCGGCGCTTAAAGACCGACCCGGATCTGACCACGCTTCAGAAAAGTTACGTCGTCAAACCCATCAAACGATTCTTAAATTTCAAGAAAGCTATCAACGCAATGGGTTTAATAAAGTCATTGCCTTTGGTCGAGAACTGACCCGAAGCTTAGAAGATGGCTTGGACGATGAACAAATTTCTGGGTTCTCCCTTTTAGAAGGATTCCAAGTCCTGATTCAAGGTCTGGGCCCTCTCATCCCCCATATTTGCGCTGAATTATGGTCCATGATTGGCCAAAATACGTTTCTCTTAGACTCTCCTTGGCCCAAAGCTGATCCTGAGTTATCCAAGCAAGCTGAGGTTAATATTGCTGTTCAAGTGAATGGCAAAATGCGAGGCACATTCATGGCTGCTGCGAATACAGATGAAACTATTCTTCTTGAATCAGCTTTATCTCTGCCAGCTGTTCAAAAGGACCTCAATGGTCGTTCCATTAAGCGAAGTATTATTATTCCAAATAGGATTGTAAACCTTGTTGCCTAGAATTTTTCTTCTGAGTTGTCTTGGAATTTCTGTCATGGGGTGTGGATTTCATCCCATGTACACTTCATCCTCTTTTAATGAAAAAAAAGAGTTACAAGCCTTTGACCTTCATGTTAAAGGCGAAGGATTTCCAGCCTATAAATTTCGTCGAGAGTTAGAAAAGCAGTTAGCCATTATTCCTAAGTTCAGCAATGAGCCCTACCGTCTGGATATTACGGTTACTGAAGCCCTTTCCGCAGCCACCTATGCGCGCGATGCTTCAGCGGTTCGAGCTCAAGTCCACTTATCAGCGGCCTATATGTTGAAGCAAAAAGATCGACTTATTGCTAACGATACCGTATACGTCATCAGCTCTTACCCAATCATCTCTTCTGACGAGTTTATTAGCCGTACGGCAGAAAAATCAGCTGTTGTTCGAACCTCCATTAATCTTGCGGAAGATGTCGCCCGGGAAATTATTCGACGCTTACAACGCAGCGAGGTCCCCTTAAATGACGTGGTCAAAACTCCTGAGCCATTGATCACCGATAGTGAGGTAAGCATATTTGAGTCTTTTGATCCAACTTCCCCTTACGCGCTTGATCCCATGGATACATTAGATCTAGCAACTCCTGGATACTAGTACTAAGAACTTGGTATATAAGATCATCACCCCCCCGTCAAAGGGGGGTTGTGATCTATAAATTTCTGTATTATTTCGTCTCATTGGGACTTGTGATTATAGATAAATAAATCTTCCTAACTTGCGCATCATTTTATGAACATTGCGAGAGGCATAGCATCGTGTCGATCTAGATTTCTAGATTGCTTCGTCCCTTTGGGACTCGCAATGACAAAAAAATGGAATCACCGTCAGGAGCTTTTTCATTTGTGTCATCGTGAGGAGTGCAGCGACATGGCGATCTATGAATGGATTGCCACGCCTCTGATGAGCCTCGCAGTGAAGAGGAATGGACAACGCGACGAAGCGCCTTCTTACAGGAATCTCAAGAAACACAACGACACGGGATTCAAAATACATAGATGGAAACAGCTATCATCACCTCGCCCTTTTCCCATAGAGCTAACCCTCAGAGCCCCTTTTTATTTTATCTTCATGAGTCTTAATGAAACAGTATGATCATCCCATACCTATAATCTATTATCATTTTTTCAAAATTAGCACTCATCTTACTTGACTGCTGATTAAATTGTGATAAATTTAAATAAGGATAGTAATTGGAACAGTGGAGGTAAGCGATGAATATCAGAACACTCATGCCCAGAACTTTTAATCGGGATATCAAGGCTGTGAACGCAAGTCCTTTTGATTTGCTTCATCAAGAAATCAATGACTTACTAGAGAAAACATTCCAATCTTTTCCAGGAACTAAGATAAGTCCTCAAATGCCTTTTAGTCCAAAAATTGATGTGAGTGAAACGGATACAGCAATTTATATAGCAGCTGATCTTCCCGGCATCGAGGAAGAAGATATAAAAGTTGAACTTCATCAAAATCTACTAACCATTGAAGGGACCAAACAAGCAGAAGCGGAAGAAGAAAATAAAACCTATTATGTCGTAGAGCGGTCTTATGGCCACTTCAGACGCTCGATTACTCTACCCTATGAAGTGGATACATCAACCATAGAGGCAACCTTTGCCAATGGGGTTTTAAAAATCAGGATTCCAAAGCCTGCCAAGCCAGATGAATCCAAAAAACAAATTAAAATCAACAAACCTCAAACTTAGAATCATGGTCGGGAAACCGACCATTTTCTGCATCATTTTGAGGCGACAAGAAGGACGGTTTTTGCTAAAGTACTAAAAAAACTAGCCCATGATAGAACGCTCGTGATTGCAAAACTTAAAGGGATTTTAGATACAATTGGCGATGACTATCTCATCCTTGATGTCCAGGGTGTGGGCTATCTTGTTTATGCCTCTTCACGGCTATTAAGCCAATTGCCCGATGTGGGACATCCTCTTCAACTCCTCATCGAATCTGTTCATCGACAGGAACAAACCCATTTGTATGGTTTTGCCTCCAGCCAAGATCAACATTGGTTCCGTCTGCTTCTCACCGTACAGGGTGTGGGCGCAAAAGTCGCCTTAGCTATTCTATCGGTTTTATCAGGGGATGAATTGACACAAGCCATCGCTCAGCAAGATAAAACCTTGATCACTCGAGCCGACGGCGTTGGTCCCAAACTGGCAAGTCGAATTGTTTCTGAATTAAAAGATAAAGTTGGCACCCTGGCTGTTCCGGGATTAGGTCCTCATCTTGGCGCAAATATTCAAACGTCATCGCCTTTGCAAGATGCCATTTTAGCTCTTGAAAATCTTGGCTATCGCCGGCCAGAGGCCAGTGCAGCCATAGCCAAAGCGAGTGTTGAACTTGGTCAAGGTGCGCAAACTCCCGCGTTAATCCGAGTTGCGTTGGCTCAATTATCAACCTCTATTTTGAGTAAAACTTCATGACTGTTGATCGCTTAATGAGTCCAGATCTGCAAGATGAAGAATCCTTTGAACGCTCACTGCGCCCTCAAACGTTAACTGATTTTACAGGACAGCAGGACGTTCGAGCCAATTTGGAAGTGTTTATTCAAGCCACCAGAGCACGTCAAGATGCTTTAGACCATGTGTTGCTTTATGGTCCTCCAGGCTTGGGTAAGACCACTTTGGCCCAAGTTATTGCTAGAGAATTAGGGGTTAACTTTAAAGCTACAGCCGGTCCCATTATAGCTCGGGCCGGGGATTTGGCAGCCTTGTTAACCAACCTTCAACCCCATGATGTGCTCTTCATTGATGAAATTCACCGTTTAAATCCAGCGGTTGAAGAAATTCTTTACCCTGCCATGGAAGATTTTAAGATTGACCTGATGATTGGGGAGGGCCCAGCGGCTCGTTCCATTCAAATTGACCTCCCTCCCTTCACCTTGGTAGGAGCAACCACCCGATCAGGCCTTTTAACTCAACCTCTACGGGAACGATTTGGGATTCCATTACGTCTCCAGTTTTACACTTTAGAGGAACTGCAAAAAATCATTACCCGTAATGCCCATCTATTAGGAACGGCAATTAATTCAGAAGCCGCCCAAGAAATTGCTTTACGTTCTCGAGGAACTCCCCGTATTGCAGGCCGATTAATTCGCAGAGTCCGTGATTTCAGCGTGGTGGCCGGGGAAGAAGTTATAAGCCTTAAGACAGCAAAATTGGCTTTGGATCGCCTAGGGGTTGACCCTCTGGGGCTGGATACCCAGGACCGAAAATATTTAACCTATATGGCAGAATTTTATCGCGGTGGACCGGTTGGCGTTGAAACATTGGCCGCAGCCCTATCTGAGCAGAAAGATACGCTGGAAGAAGTGATTGAACCTTATCTGATTCAGCAAGGCCTGATTCAGCGCACCCCTAGAGGACGACAGTTGACTGATCTTGCCTACGAACATATCGGATTGCCCATCTTGCATCGAGTCGACCAACCTAAAATGTTTTAATTGCATCTGGGCATAGATTGACCTATTTTGTTCGTATAGTAGGAAGCAAGAAGCTTCTTTTTTACCAAAGGATTCTTTTTCTGAATCATCGCGCAGGATAAAGCCACTTAGGGGCTAACAATTTTCGTAGTGTAACGTGTAAATAAACTTAGAAGAACTTCCATGACCCAATTTACCCCCCATCTAAGTGATCTTCATGAACAATTTGATGTCTATATTATCGATTTGTGGGGTGTCCTTCATAATGGCAAAGCTGCTTTTAAAGAAGCGGTCAATGCTCTCGAGCACTTAAAAAGATTGAACAAGTCTGTTATTCTTCTTTCTAACGCACCTCGCAGGTTAGCACCTGCTCAACAACGATTAAATGAAATGGGGATTACCCCTGACCTTTATCATCATATTTACACCTCAGGAGAAGATTGCTATCGCCATCTAAAAGATCGCCTTGATCCATGGTATCAGGATTTAGGAAATCGGCTTTTTCACGTAGGCCCAGAGCGAGATCGCAATCTGTTTGATGACTTGCCGTATCAGGAGGTCAAAGATCTAGCTGACGCAGACTTTATTTTAAACACCGGCACATCATCTTGGGATAGTAAATTACAAGACTATGAAGACCTTCTTTGCGAGGCTTTATACCATAATTTACCAATGATTTGCCCAAATCCAGATAAAGTAGTTATGTATGGCGAGCAAAAAGCCCTCTGTGCTGGGGCAATCGCTGACCGTTATCAAGAGTTAGGTGGGTTTGTCCGTTATCATGGCAAACCCTTTGCTGACATTTACACTGCGATTTTAAAACTGTGTCCTGGGGTAGCTTTACAAAGGATCCTTGCCATCGGAGATTCTTTGACAACAGATATTCATGGTGCCAAGTCCGCCAAAATCCAAGCTCTTATGATTATGGGTGGCATTCATCAACATCATTTTATTGAAGAGAAATCCCCCTTAAATACTTTGCAAAAACTTGCAGAACTTCATCCCTCTACGCCTGACTTCCTCGCTCCTTACTTATCTTGGTAGTCCAATCTCTCTTTTGAATTGCAAATGACATCTTGACAAAAATATTAGTTGCGATTAATTCTTAATTGCAGGAGGAGAGTTTTCATGTTTCGTAATCCATTATTTTCCAGCGGATTAGATCGGCTAATTATTGTGGCCCTGCCCTTGATTTTGTATTGGATTGGCGTTTTCTTAAGCTTATAACTTTTGGACCTTTAGGTGCACCCCTTAGCTTTTAACATTCACATTTCGAATTATTCCTACGGCTCGATCGAAGCCTTAAAAAACATTCATGTAGAAATTGAACAAGGCAGTTTTACCGCTATTGTTGGCCCAAACGGAGGCGGAAAAAGTACTTTATTAAAACTACTTGCTGATATTTTGCCCCTCCCCCGCTCTTCAAACATCTCTCGTCTTCAAAGTGATCCACATTTGATCGCTTACTTGCCTCAAAGTAGCGAGATAGATCGAACTTTTCCCTTATTGGTAGAAGACATTGTTGTCATGGGACTTTGGCCACGAATGGGCACTTTAGGCCGTCTCCCTCCTCACGCCCGGTCTGATATTCAAAAAATTTTAGAACAGGTCGGCCTTCAAGGTCTTGAAAAGCGTCCAATCCATGCGTTAAGTGGCGGCCAACTCCAAAGGCTCTTTTTTGCCCGTCTGTTAGCACAAGATGCTCCCATCATTTTACTAGATGAACCTTTTGCGGCTGTTGATCCAACAACAACTGAAGATTTATTAAAGATTTTGAAGACTTGGCATGACCAGGGTAAAACCATCTTGGCTGTACTCCACGATTTAAATGTGGTACGGCGTCATTTTCCCACAACACTCCTTATTGCTAAAACCATTATTGGTCATGGACCCACACAGGATATTCTAGTCCCTGAGATTTTAGCAAAGGCTGCTTTCTATGTATGATTTATTGATTAATCCCTTTATAGAATTTGTCTTTATGCGCCGCGCTCTTGTGGCGTGTATCGGCCTTGCTTTGAGCAGCGGTCCTTTAGGGGTTCTTTTGGTTTTGCGTCGTATGAGTTTGATTGGAGATGCTTTGTCTCATGGTATTCTTCCAGGTATCGCTATAGGATTTTTGATTGCTGGCACTTGGTTACCTGCTCTTTCGATTGGCGGAATTGTTGCCGGTCTAATTATGGCCTTAATCTCTGGTAAGGTTGCTCGATCGACCTTACTCCCAGAAGATGCCAGTTTTACAGGACTTTATTTAATTTCTTTGGCCTTAGGCGTTCTCCTCTTGTCTATAAAAGGAGGAAACATGAATTTATCATATTTCCTCTTTGGCAGCGTGTTAGCCGTAGATCAGGGCTCTATGTTTTTAATAAGCTCCATTGCTACTGTTACTCTCATAACTACAGCTGTTATTTATCGCCCCCTTGTTTATGAATGTTTTGACCCCTCATTTTTGAACAAAATGGGCATCAAAGATGGAAGATATCACCTTACCTTCCTTGTGTTAGTGGTTATTAATTTAGTGGGAGCCTGCCAAGCTTTGGGTACTCTTATGGCGCTAGGCCTTATGATGCTTCCAGCTATCACGGCTCGACTCATTATGCAGCAGGTATGGACCCTTGTGCTTACGGCCATCATCATTGCCTTAATATCTGGATATTTAGGTTTAGTTTTTTCTTTTCACTTTTCCTGGCCCTCTGGCCCAACCATAATCCTCATCAGTGGATTGTTTTACATCATCACACTTCTTGGCCTCTCAATCCGCATACCTTTAAGACGTCTTTTTACAAATTCTTAATTATTTCAAATTATCCTAAAATCAACGAGATATTCTCTTGGAGATGTATTATGCCTTATTTTGGTTATTTTTTGGGATGTATATTATTTTTGCTCAGCACTGCATTTTCAGCAAACGCAGAGCAAACATATAAAGCTTTTGCCAAAAAATTGGAAGCATCCATTGAACACATGAAAGATCATCACAAGAAAGGCAAAAAAGGCCATAAGCATCATAAAAAAGCAGAAAAAAAACAAGAAGATCAAACAGCGGACAGTGTATCAAATAAAGAGAGCTCAGATGCCATGGCTAAAGAGGATATAAACACTAATTTAGCCAAAATTCGCTCTGCCATTCAAGCGCACGAAGCAGCAGCTAAAGCCCACAAAGAAGCTGCTGAAGCATATCGAAAAGCGGCTGAAGCCAATGAGAAAGCTTTGAAAGCAGGTGAGATGGCAGCAAAAATGATTGAATCCGAAAATCCTCTAGCTTTAAGAGGTGAATCGGATGAAGCTATAAATATTTCTGAACCTAATCTTGCCAATGATGGGGAGACTACCGAAAAAGATTCAAGTGATCAAGAAAGCAGTGATAGTATGGCTGAGGATGAGGGTGACAAAAAGGAAGAGGTTGATTCTGACTCACAGGCAACCCTTCAAGGGGAGAATGGATCTGATGAAGACGATAAAGGCACGGTCTCAGTAGCCACCTCAAAAGAAAAGTCTAAAAAAGCTCATCATCAAGATAAAAACAAAGACCACAGTAAGGTTAACAAAAAGAACAAGAAAAAAGAAAAAGCAAATAATAAACCAGTTGAGAAAAGTGTGGCTAAGGCCAAAGCAGTTAAAAAGGCTACCCCCAAAACAGCTTCAAACCAGCAACCAAAGAAAAAATCTTCATCCCACTCTTCCCCTTGAAGACCTAACTAAAAGTCAGAAAAACATAACATGAATCGTTCATATGGAACGAAATGAAAATTCACGGGATGATAATAAGTAAAAAATTCTTAGTTGTGAAATGAACCTAAACGGTCTAAAAACGATGAAATATGTTAGAAATTACAATAAAAGGTTTGCAGCATTAGGTTGCCATCCGGTAACTTGAAAAGGTAAACCAGCAAAAGTAAAGAGTTAAGATATGACCATTTTTACCGCTGCTGACTTTGACGGTCACGAATTAGTTACTTTTTGTTGCGATGAGGCGACAGGTCTTAAAGCTATTATTGCCATTCATAACACCAATCGTGGTCCAGCCTTAGGCGGATGTCGCTTTTGGTCTTATGCCTCAGAACAAGAAGCCATCAAGGATGTATTACGTTTATCTCGGGGAATGACCTATAAATCTGCTCTAGCTAATCTTAAGCTAGGCGGCGGTAAGTCAGTTATAATCGGAGACGCCAAAACAGAAAAAACCCCTGAAAAAATGCGTGCTTTTGGTAAATTCATTGAACGACTCAATGGACTTTACATTACAGCAGAAGATGTGAATACGACACCCGAAGATATGGACATCATTCGCCTGGAGACGAGCCATGTAGTGGGATTACCTGGCAATGGCGGTAGTGGTGATCCTTCTATCATTACAGCTTACGGCGTTTACACAGGAATTAAAGCCTGTGTTAAGTATAAATTTAATGCTGACTCCTTGTCAGGGTTACACGTGGCTATTCAAGGTCTAGGCCATGTAGGCATGGAGCTCGCACGCCTGCTTCATCAAGACGGTGTAAAATTATCGGTAACAGATCTTAACCCGCACGCGATCCAACATGCCGTAGATCATTTTAGCGCTGTTGCGTTAGGTAGTGATGACATTGCAAGTATCGAATGCGATATATTTGCTCCCTGTGCGTTGGGGGGAGTCATCAATGATAACACGGTTGATCACTTCAAATGTCAAATTATTGCTGGTGCTGCTAACAATCAGTTAGCAGAGGCAAGGCATGGTGTTGCGCTTACCCAAAAAGGTATTCTATATGCCCCTGATTATCTGATTAATGCGGGTGGATTAATCAACGTCACCTATGAAGGTCCTGATTATGACCGTCAAGTCGTTTTAAAGCACGTAGATGGTATTTACGAGACCATGATGGAAATCCTTCATATGGCGCAAGAACAAAATATCCCCACCAGTGTAGCCAGTGACCAAGTCGCAGAACAAAGGTTTAAAAAAAAAGTTGCTCTGAGTGAGGCTGCTTAATCTTTTTAGATAAAGGAGGGATCTCCCTCCTTTTGACTTACTTTTCAAATCTGTCCTTAAGTTAAATCTTGTATTACTATTGTTGATCCTTCTGGTCAAAATCTCTTGCATCTTCTAGACTGAGGAGTAAGGAGTAAGTAATGAACGAATTTTTGTGGCAAGCCTTTATAACTTTATTAGTTATCATCGACCCTGTGGCGGTGGTTCCGATGTTCGTTGCTCTAACTCGTAATGAGTCTCAAGCTTATAAACATCGCACCGCTCTTAAAGCAACCGTCATAGCCACAATTCTCCTATTGACCTTTGCTTTTACGGGAGACAAACTGCTAGATGCTATGAGCATTTCAGAACCTGCTTTTCGCATTGCAGGCGGATTTCTGCTCCTGTTAGCTGCTATAGAAATGGTTATTGCTCGACCATCCGGGATCCGGTCCACAACTGGTGATGAAGCAGCAGAAGCAGCTCATAGAGAAGATATTTCCGTCTTCCCCCTTGCCATTCCCCTTATTGCTGGCCCAGGAGCCTTGACTTCCATCGTGGTTTTAATGAGACAAGCTGAAGCCATCAGCTCCACAGCTACCCTTGGGGTATTGATTATTTTAATCGTGATTCTTGGTATTACTTATTTAAGTTTGTTGGTGGGAGATCAATTATTAAAACTTTTAGGGGTCACCGGTACCAACGTTCTTACCCGTGTTTTTGGTATTATTCTCGCCGCTCTTGCCATTCAATATATAATTAATGGTATTACATTGATTGTTCACAGTTTTATGACCTCATAGAAAAAGAGATAAAAGATGGATTTTGATAAATCGCCTCTTTGGCGCCCTACTCAAAAACAAATTACTGAAGCACGCATGACCCATTTTATGAACCATTTAGGAATGGAGTCTTACGAAGATCTTTATCACTTTTCCATCACCCATCCTGAATCCTTTTGGCAAAATGTTTGGGATTTTACTGGGATTATTGGGACACGAAGTGAGCCCAAAGTTATTGAAAATTCCTACAATATGGAAAGAGCCAAGTTTTTCCCTAATGCAACTCTGAACTTTGCTCAAAATCTTCTTCGCATTAAAGATCAAAGAGTCGCCATTGAGTTTTTTGGGGAGAATCAAATCAGGAAGAGCTTAACTTTCCAAGATCTTTATCACCAAACCATCCAATTTGCAAAAACACTTCAAGCTTGGGGTATTAAGCCCGGTGACCGGGTCGCTGGCTTCTTACCTAATCTACCTGAGACAATCATTGCCATGTTGGCCACAGCCGCGATCGGTGCCATTTGGTCTTCTTGTTCACCAGATTTTGGTACCAATGGTGTAATTGATCGTTTTGGCCAAATTCAGCCAAAAGTTCTTATTACAGCAGATGGTTATTTTTACAATGGTAAAAAATTCAATTGTTTAGACAAAATCCCAACCATCCTTGAAGGGATAAAGAGTATTGAGCAAGTTGTTGTTATAGAATATACACAAGAGCTCCCCAATCCCCCCTTTAAAGCATCCTTGTGGCGGGAAGTGCAATCTTATCCCCATGAAGACACCTTTGCTTTTCAAGAATTTCCCTTTAACCATCCCTTGTTTATTTTGTACTCTTCTGGGACCACGGGCATTCCCAAATGTATTGTTCATGGCGCTGGCGGAACCCTCATCCAGCATTTAAAAGAACATCAGCTCCACTGTGATCTAAAAGAAGGAGATAAACTTTTTTATTTCACCACGTGTGGGTGGATGATGTGGAATTGGCTTTCTACAGGTCTTGCCTCGGGCGCCTCACTCATTTTATATGATGGATCACCTACTTATCCTCATTATTCTGTTCTTTTTGATATTGCAGATGAAGTGGGGATCACTCATTTTGGCACATCGGCCAAATACATAGATAGCATCGCAAAGCAAGGTTTAAATCCACGTTTGACCCATAAGCTTTCGGCCCTGCGCATGATTTTATCCACCGGTTCTCCTTTGATGCCGGAAAGTTTTGAGTATGTTTATGACCATATCAAAGATGATGTTTGTTTAGCTTCCATTTCTGGAGGAACTGATATTATCTCTTGTTTCGCTCTGGGCAATCCCATAGGTGAAGTATGGAAAGGTGAATTACAGACCCGTGGGCTAGGCATGAAAGTTGAGGTTTATAACGAACAAGGCCTGTCTGTAGTTGGCGAAAAAGGCGAATTGGTTTGCACAGCCCCTTTCCCGTCCCAGCCTCTCGGTTTTTGGAATGATCCGGAAGGGGAGAAATTTCATCGAGCCTATTTTTCCCGTTTTCAAGGTATTTGGCATCATGGTGATTTTGTGGAACTCACCAACCACCAAGGTCTCATTATTTACGGTCGCTCTGACGCCATTTTAAACCCTGGAGGTGTGCGCATAGGAACGGCCGAGATTTATCGCCAGGTAGAGCAAATTCCAGAAGTTCTTGAGAGTATTGCGGTGGGTCAAGAGTGGGATAACGATGTCCGCGTCATTTTATTTGTCCGCCTGCGTCCAGGAGTCTCTTTAACCAAAGACCTTATGGATACCATTAAAACTCAAATCAGAACGCATACCTCTCCCCGTCATGTCCCCTCCAAGATTATCCAAATTGCTGACATCCCCCGAACGAAAAGTGGAAAAATTGCTGAATTAGCTGTTCGTCAAACGATTCATGGGGAACCTATTAAGAATAAGGAAGCTTTGGCTAATCCTGAAGCATTGTATTATTATGAAAATTTGGCGGAACTGAGGAATTAGCTCAGTCTGAGTTCTTTCCACTTTTTTCTGCATGTCCTAGCTTGGAGCAAAAGGCCTAACTTAAAAAAGGCTATCCTTTAACCCTTTGTTAACTTTTAAATTATAAATTGTAGTTCATATCAAATTTCAACTAGCGAGTTGTACGTTGAAAAACGCTTTCTACAAATTGTTATCCATAGTTCTTCTCATCTTTTATGGGGCTGGGTTTAGTTATGGAGCAAGCCTTGTTGTCGCTCTTAACGTCGAAGACGATAAAAATCAAATCCCTTTTATTTTAGAGAATACAGCTCTTGAAGGTTACAAATATCCCTATAACCGTCACATCACTGTCATGTGGCTTGATCATATGAATCCCACTGCTCATCAGGAAGTCAAAATGGTTTTAGACAATATTGTTAAAGAATTTGTTAAGACTAAAAATAGTGAGTTTAAAGAAAAAGGGGAATGGCGTTTTGTATCGGATAAGGTAGGTCGCTTTGATGCAGGTGGGTTATATTTAGTGCCAACAGATACATCTAAAAAGATATTATCAGAGCTTTATGCCCAACTTTTAGCGAAAGTTACAGAATTAGGATTAGAAGATAACATTAATTGGCATCTCCAAACATTTACCCCTCATGTGACCCTTGCTGAAGCTAGCGCTGCGAATAAAAAACTACTCAACAAAAGCCACATAAAGAGTTTTTTTGAGCAAACAGGCGAAAATTTTTCCAATATTACTTATCCTCCTGCAAAAAGGGTTAGTTTAAAAATCGTTGGTGCTTCAAGTTGGTTTCATTAGTAACCATCAACCCTTTAGCAAGTGTGCTAGAGATCTTGAACTCGATTCATTAACTTTAGGGGTTACTGTTGGCGATTTATGGTATATTCTTTAAAGTAAGTGATAAGTTCAGCATAAGGCTTAAACAACATGCATACTTACCTTAAGCACTATTTTTGGCGCATCTTAATTTTTCTTGGTTTGATTGCAGTCATCACTGGGATTTTACATGAGTCCCTCATTCAGGCCTACCTCAACAACATTTGGCTTAATAGTGCCATCTTATTTACTCTGGCCTTGGGCATAGGGTTGGTTTTAAAACAAATAAAGCAATTAGGTCAAGAGCAACGCTGGTTAACTGCTTTTGATCGCGGTGAAGAACAATTTCCCGGTCTTCCCACCATTAAAGTATTGGTCCCCTTATCTGTGGCTGCGAGTCAAGGTCAACTCACCCCTGGAAACATGCCTGCTTTACTAAACAGTATTGAAGCCCGTTTAGATGAACAACGGGACATTAATCGATATTTGGTAGGTTTACTCATTTTCCTAGGCTTACTCGGCACGTTTTGGGGTCTTTCACAAACCATCGGTGCCATTGCAGGAGTTGTGTCAGGTATTGATGTCAGCGCTAACAATTTGAAAGAGGCCTTTCAAACCTTAAAGCAAGGTCTACAATCCCCTCTGGCAGGTATGGGAACTGCCTTCAGTTCCTCTATGTTTGGCTTGGGTTCTTCTCTTATTCTTGGCTTTCTCGACTTACAAATCAGCAAAGCGGGAACCTCTCTATTTAATCGAGTCGAGGAAAGACTTTTGCTCCTTTTGAATTATCAATCAGGTCAAAGTGCAGGCAAAGCTTATAACTTGAGTTTAGTTGAACAAAATGCCGAAGGGATTGCCGCGCTCCAACGTTTAATCCGTACCGGAGAAGAAAATCGTCTTTCTGTGGTTCAATCTGTGACCTTACTTACCGAAAAAATATCTCAACTTACCGAACTCTTAAGTCAACAACACCAAACATTCGTTAAGCTGAACCAAAATCAAACGGAAACCCTCGAACAACTTAAAGTAGTGGCTAAACAACTCAATCATACCCAGGGAGATAATATCCGTGATTATTTGCGTAATCTGGATGGATTAACCCGCAAACTTTTGGATGAAATGGTTGAGGGACGCGCCAAAACTCTGCAAGAAATTCGTTCTGAAATTCGCTTAGTCGCCCGCACCATCTCTGCCCTGGCCGAAGGTCACGAGGAAGCTGCTTAATTATGAAAGATCTTTGACTGTACTCATTATCATTTGTCAAAGATCTTTTTGTTTGCCTCTCCTACCAACATCACAAACCTCAAAGGAACGAGATCCAGAACAAGACTCTTCATAAAGGCATTTTTCAGCATAGGGGTAAAATGCATTCAGACATTTCTTCCTCTTTTCTACCACCTAAACAAATAAAATTAATAACAATGAATATTGAAGTTGTCTTTATTAACAACTTATTTTAATAATGACAGTTGTATTAACTTTCCTTTTTTCAGGAATAAAATTACTTAGTGTGATTTAATGTATCTGAAACCTGTTGAAACTAAGGTTGTGAGCACTAAACAGCATGGGTATTTTATTTTTTAAAAAAAGGATGGTATTGCCTACAAGGGTTTATCCGGGCAGCAAAATGTTAAAAAGTCGCGACAATTTAGCTTCACATGGTGCAACTTTTTGTTTTTGCTGCATAAAAAAGTAGTCAAAACTATTAAAAGTAATTATAAGGTATTCATTGTTTTTAGAATAATGCCTATTTAGAGATTGTGTTTTCTAATTTAGAAAAACAACTCAATGGTGTTCACTAAATTTGAGGATTAATAACTATGTCACAAGCAAAAGACCCTGTGAAATCGCAGGAGTTCGCTGGATTAAGAGCGATCTTTTGGCCGATTCACAATTATGAAATTAAAAAATTCTTGCCCATGGGCCTGATGATGTTCTGCATCTTGTTCAACTACACCCTTTTACGGGATACGAAAGACGCAATCGTCGTTAACGCTCCTGGATCTGGTGCAGAAGCGCTCGCCTTTATTAAATTATACGGTACAACACCGATGGCTATTTTGTTTATGATTATTTATGCAAAATTGGCCAACGTGTTAAGCCGCGCAGGTTTGTTCTACGCTGCTCTTTTACCATTCCTAGTTTTCTTTGGTGCTTTTGCCCTATTCATTTACCCCAATCGCGAATTGTTACACATGTCAGATGTAACCATTAAAGCCTTACAAGCCGATTATCCTTATCTAAAATGGATTATCGCTGTTGTAGGTAACTGGAGCTACAGCTTGTTCTATGTTTTGTCAGAGCTGTGGGGTAGCGTGGTTATTTCCTTGCTTTTCTGGCAGTTTGCTAACGAAATTACCCGAGTTGCTGAAGCAAAGCGCTTTTATGGTATGTTCGGCTTGATCGGTAACTTTGGTCTCATGCTTTCTGGTTACACAGTTTATTACTTCTCTAACATTCGTGGATCCCTTCCTGAAGGTGTAGATGCTTGGGGTATTACGCTCAACTACTTAATGTCCTTTACGGTTATTTGTGGTTTGATCGTCGTTGGTATTTACTACTGGATGGACAAAAAAGTTCTGACCGACGCCCGTTTTTATGAACAAGGCCAAGGCAGTGGTGGCAAAAAGAAAGACAAACCCAAACTCTCTTTGGGTGAAAGCTTTAAATACTTGATCCAATCTCCATACCTCGGTTTGATCGCTGTAATCGTTTTGGCTTACGGTGTTTCCATTAACTTGGTTGAAGGTGTTTGGAAAGGTCAAATTAAGATCCGTTTCCCCAATGAAAACGACTACAACGCATTCATGGGTCAATTCTCTGCGATTACCGGTTTTGTCACCGTACTCTTGATGATCGTTGGTAACAACATTCTACGTCGTTTCAGCTGGTTTACAGCCGCGATGATCACCCCTGTGATGATTTTAATCACCAGCTTGATCTTCTTCGCTGTCATTATGTATTCCAATGAACACAGCCCTTTGACTCCCATTATGGGTACAACCATGGTAATGGTTGCTGTCTTAACCGGTTTGGTACAAAACGTTCTAACCAAATCAACCAAGTACTCTTTGTTTGATCCAACCAAAGAAATGGCTTACATCCCTCTTGACCAAGAATTGAAGGTTAAGGGTAAAGCTGCTGTGGATGTGATCGGTGGTCGCGCTGGTAAATCTGGCGGTGCTTTAGTCCAAACCATCATGTTAACCATCTTTATTGGCTCCAGCTTAGCCAGCTTGGCCCACATCCTTGCCATCATCGTGATTGGTGTGGTTGTGTTATGGATGATGTCAGTATCCGGACTGAGCAAACGCTTTAAGTCTTTAAGTGAAGCACGCGAAAAAGAAAAAAGTGCCGCTTAACTTTTATGAAAAGGCCGCCAATGGCGGCCTTTTTTCTTGTTAAATATTAAGGACTCTTTTTATGACCGTTAAAAATTATCTGATCCAATCTCAAGAAATTTTGAATTTAGCCATTCAAGATGACGCAACCCACACTCTCCTTGATCAAGCCATCAACGCTGTTGTTTTAGCCCTTCATCAGGGACTCCCATTGCTGGTTTGTGGCAACGGTGGTTCAGCTTCCGATGCGCAACACATTGCAGGTGAGCTTGTCGGGCGTTTTTTGAAAGAACGTCGAGGTTACAATGTCATTTGCCTTGCTGATAATGCCGCCGTTCTAACGGCCGTTGGTAATGATTATGGCTATGACCAAGTTTTTAGTCGCCAAGTTCAAGCTTATGGTCGTTCAAAAGCCGTTATTTTAGGTCTTACAACCAGTGGTAATTCAGCCAATGTTATCAAAGCCTTTGAAGAAGCTAAATCCATGGGCATGCTAACGATTGGTATGACTGGAGCATCTGGTGGAAAAATCGCTTCCTTATGTGATTATCTGATTAAAGCCCCTTCCACCTTTACACCACAAATTCAGCAAATTCATTTGTGTTTCTATCACTATTTTTGTGATCAAGTTGAACAAAATCTTGTGAAACTTCAATCATCTAGTAATGTTTATGACCTTGCAAGCTCTGATGGGCGCAATTAATGAACTATATAACCGCTAGTTTTGATAATTAAATAAATGTTAATATGGGTTTAAGTATTTATAAATTTTCCATCTGGAGCTGTGTTGATGAGTAAATCGTTAGTAAGAACAGTAACTACAAGTATGATTGGCAACTTATTTGAATGGTATGATTTTGCTTTATTTGGTTATTTTGCCTCCATCATTGGCAAGCAATTTTTCCCTTCCGACAGCGATGTCACCCAGCTGATTGCTGCCTTTGGTGTGTTTGCCGCTGGCTTTTTGGTTCGACCCTTAGGTGGGATGATCTTTGGTCACATTGGTGATCGTATGGGGCGAAAAAAAGCTCTCGTTTTGACCATTCTCTTAATGGCCATCCCGACAGCCATTATTGGCGTTCTGCCCTCTTATGGACAAATTGGCATCGCTGCCCCCATCTTATTGGTTTTAATGCGCATGCTTCAAGGGGTCTCCATGGGTGGAAACTATGGTGGATCTATTACCTTTACCACTGAGCACACCGACCCGCGCCATCGTGGTTTAATTGGCAGCTTTGCGGTTACCAGTTGCCTAGTCGGTATTATGCTCGGCTCTGGAACGGCAGCCTTATTTTCCCATGTATTGGGAGAAGAACAGTTGTATGCTTGGGGCTGGCGTATTCCCTTCTTGCTCGGTATCTTCATTTGCTTAGTCGGGTTTTACATGCGTCGTAATATTCCGGAATCTCCTGAATATATGGTTGCACAAGAAACTGGGCGCATTGAACGCCACCCTGTATTGGAAGTCTTTCGTGAACATGGCCGTACATTGGTTAAAGTGGTCATGGCCGTTATGCTCCATGATCTAAGCTTCTACATCTTGTTCGTTTATATGGCGACCCACTTGAGTGAAGTGATTGGTTTTGACAAGAGTACCGCCTTAACCATCAATACTATTAACTTGGTGGTTGTAAGCTGCTTTACTGTCTTATCTGCCTGGTTATCAGACCGTATCGGCCGCAAACCTGTACTGGCCATGGCAGCATTTATGTTTGTGGTAGGGACTATTCCCCTTTTGACCGTTGTCAATGGCGCTCAAGATGCAACGACAGCTTTGGTCGCTCAAATGTTCTTAGCGATTGCAGTCGGCGGCTATTTTGGACCATTGCCCGCTTTAATGGTTGAAGCTTATCCCACCAGCATTCGTTTTTCTGCTGTGGCCATTACAACCAATATTAGTGGTCCATTATTTGGCGGGACAGCCCCGATGATTGTAACCTATTTAATAGATGTTACCGGATCCAACTTGGTTCCTGCTTATTATCTGACTTTTGGGGCTGTTGTTGCTCTGATCTCCTTAAGGTTTATTAAATCCTATGGTAGAGAAACCGCTCAACTTCATCAGACAGTTCTTGCCTAACCGCATACTAAGTCTTTCAAAGCCGGCTTAAAGCCGGCTTTTTTTATGTTCTTTGCCTATAGCATCGTTTCTTACCAACACTCTCCTGGTCGCCTTTGGATCTTACCATTAGTTAATATCTGCAAGTTGAATATAATTTTATTTTCCCCTAGAGCGAGTCAAAGGAAACTGCTGGAATTTCAGTAATTTTAACAGATCATAACCCATATTTTTTAATTTGGGGGTTCTGGTCAGTCCTTCAAAATTGTTTTTAAAATCCAGGGAAAGAAATATGAACAACAAACTCTCACCTTACCTCATCTGCTTCCTTTATTGTTGTACCACGCACACTGTTCTCGCTATGGAACACGCACACCCTTTGGAGGACGCCAATCCATCTAAAAATCTCCTTCAGACTCATCAATCTGAAGAAAAATCGGCACTTTTTAGTGATCTTAGAATTCAACTCCATTCCAAGTTGTGTCTAAAGCCGGATAAAATTAAAGATTGGCTAAATGAGCTATATATCACTCAGGGTCACCACCTTATCCAAGCCTTGTCAGAGGCCAACCAAAATATCATTTATGTAAACAACAAGAATGAAAAAGAAAATCGGGATCTTTTAGATCATTACATGCCACCTCAATCGCTTGTAGAAAAAGTTGAGCCGACCTTAGTCCCTAATGACTCGAACGAATTTATGAATGAGTTATTTGGAAAGATGGCTTTAAATCCTCAATTATTTAAGGAATGGATTAGTCAAAGTCATGCAAAGAAAGGCTTGGACGCTCTGCAAAAAAAGGTCAATGTAGCTATAACTTGCGCTCCTTCCCTTGCAATGAACCAAGATAAAAAACGCCTTGCCAATAGAAAGGAAAATTACATTTATCTTTTGTCTTCTTTGTCAGATTCTATTGAAAACAGTGCCTCCTTGTTCGCACAAGACCCAATGTTAATTTCCGCTGATAAGATTGCACAATATTTATATGATATTGTGGACAACAAGAATAAACCTTCTTTCATAAAGCTTACAAGACAAGTCAATCTTGGGCATATGATTGCACCGATCGCTCTCATGGAAGTATTTAAAGACATGCAGGCCAACCCTAAGGCTTATCCTTATGAGATGATTAGGCTTACTCGCCAAAGTCTGCAGAATACTTTCTCACCCATTTATTCGACAATATGGAAACATATACGGCAGCGCGAGGCTTATATAAGTTTGGAAGAATGGTTTGATAGGCTCACATTCTTTGCTGAGTATGGTTTAACAAAAGGGGACCTTCTCGTCTCTGGCTCATTATTAATTTCTCTTTATGGATTACAAGGAAAAAGTACTGATGTTTTTCAGAAATTTATGGAAACGCCATTGTTATCTGTATGTCCACATCTCCAAGCAGGGTTAAGGACGCTCAGTGAGCGAGCAAGCTCCTTACCAGATTATCACCAAGCCCAAAATAACAAGTACCATTATTCAGATATATTAAGAAGCATGGAACATCCACATGATGAGCTCATGCTTAAAGGATTTATAAAGCAAACCATAAATCATATAGAAATGGGTGATAACTTCATCAATCTTTATTTATTGCTCTCATTAAAAGGTATGCAAGGGAAAAGCTTAAGCAAAGATAAAGCATTAACTGGTCTTCTTGAAGAACTTGACGAAATTTCTACGGGGAATGAAGCCGTTTCATCATCATGTACTGAACGGATTAAGCAATTTCTTAAATCCTTCCAATATTTGTATCCATCTATCGAAGAGAGCAAACAAGAAAAAGAGAGTTATCCGTCGCTCCAAAGGCGCCCATGGGTTCATTTGGGCCATAATGATTCCTTTTCTGATGAGGGACCCTATTTATATTATAAAAAAATTGACAGGGAATTTTTCTTAGAGAAAATAACAGATGACTTCAGAAGGAAATATCATTCAGACCCAGAATCGTTTCAAAAATGGCTTGATAAGATTCACGCAAGATATGGCTTGCCCCTCATCAGAGAGGTTTCAGGTATAGTCAAAGATTATACACTTTTATTGAATAAATATGCAAAAACTAATTTTAACAATCTTATCAAGTATATTCCTACCGAATCCTTTCTTAAAACATTTGAATCACCTTTTGTATCGGTTGATATTTCAAAATTAAAAGGAGAGTTGGAGAGAAATATAACTTTAGATAAAGATGATTTTAAAGAATGGCTTTACAAAACGTATGCTAAGAATGGTTTTAGTCCATTGCAAGCCTTATGGGAGGAAATTAAGGATTTAGATCATCTCTATAGTTATGCTCAAGCTGGAGTAAGTATAATAGGGCATAACCAATTTGTTAATTATAGATACACTAAGCACTTCTTATTTGGCTTTCTTTTTTGGACGTTTAAGTTTTAGCCTTGTTATCTAAGACACTGATTTTTCTCTTCCTCATGATCATGGTAAAGATAAAGTTGGCTACCATAGCCAACTTTGCAAAACCTGGCACAAATTTCGGATTATTGTGATCAACTATGCCTTTGCGCCCAGCTCTGTTTGTCTTGAGAATAGATTGGTGACAGAATCCCAGATCTTTAGCTTAAGCACTAGGCGGGTGTGTTCAACGTAAAAAGTATTTCTTGAACCATAGAGTGGAATAAAGACAGAACCTAGTTTTGAAATTTATTATCTGACCTTATTTATTATTAATTTGACAAATAAAAATATTTTTTTGAGATAAAATAATTTTTTATTGAAAAAAATATATTTAATACAAATGTTCATGACACATCCTTATATTAAATGAAATGAGATTAATTATGAAACAACATATTAAATTTAAAACTTTCCTATTGGTTTCTATTGGCTTAGCCTGTGATGTTGTCCAAGCTGGGGAACATTGGAAACCCATTAGCCCAGTTAGTGTTCAAAACAGAATCAGACAGTTCGAACAAAACGCTCATCAAGATACTTCGACACAAGCCTTTACCCCCGCCCAACGCCGAGAAACTAAGGTAAACTTTACCGCGAGTCAGCCAGTTACCCTTGCACCTCGCAGCTTAAAAAGTAAAATTAACTTTTTTAATACCCAAGGGGCAATGCCAACTTACCAGAAACCACTGACACCGGTTAGCAGTGCACCAGAGATGCCCTCTGTCATGCCCATGATTGCGCAAACTGTTAATACACCATCTGAGGTTTACCCAGCAAAATCAGAAGCTGTGTCTAAGGCTGTTGAAACAACATCTAATGATAATACGCGCTCTTTTAAGATAAACGAGATGCTTGATCAGTGGCTTGCTTATGCAAAAAACTTAGAAGCGAAAATAAACCCAGGTGCCACAAACCTTGAAAATGCTTCACCCGAAGGGTCAAAATTAAGGAAGCGTTCTATGTTTAGCCCTTCTTTAAGCGCCAGAACAGAAAGTTTTGTCGAATTGGTCAAGAATAAAGAAGACATTCTTCAAAATATCATAAAGAAGGCAAACCCCACCACGGCCCAAGGTCCTGCCTCCCATCCCGTTGAGATGAATCAGAAATCAACTATGGCGCATGTTGCTAGCGAATTATCTGAAAAATTTGCCACTGTCCATATGAACAATAAGCAGCAAGATGACGAGGAAGAGCTTAATGATTCCCACATGGAAACGGAAAACTTCCGTGAAGCACCAAGCGAAAGTGTTGAATCACTCACTAAGTCTATTGAGCAAGAGAAAGAAAAGTATAAAACTGCCGATATCGTTACTCAAGGAAAGATTCTTCGCTCTATATACAACTTAAGACAGCGCTTGAGTCTGTTAGAGAAGCTTGAGAACCAACAGTTAAAACAAGACATTGAGCCCCTGAATCGCCAACCAGAAATCGTGTCTGTAGCTGCATGGCCTGAAAAGTTTTTTAATACAACTGAAAGTGATGAAGAAGACAACAGCGAGTGGATCGATTAAGGCATTGTCCTGCAATAACATGTAATCATTGCCTTATTTATTTGCTGCAAAGCATTTATACAGCTCCTTGAGAATAGAGATTATCCTCAAGGAGTTTTTTATAAATATACGCAATATATATTTTTTATATCATTATCTGATGATAAGATGGTCTTGCATCCAAAATTGACAACAAATCAAATTTAAAGGACATTCATATGGCTGCCTTTTATTTCTTTATTCTTATTTTGTTACTTTCCTTTTCCCCCTCAAATGCTCAAGAGAATGTTGATACTTTAGACGATTCTCCTTTTACCAAACTTCCTAAGGAACTTCAGGTGCATATCTACTCCTTCTTGACATGGGAAGATTTGACGGCAACTTCAAACGTTAGTAGGGACCATAGAAACTTATCCTCCCTTCAACGTAAGAATTTACTCAACAAAAGGTCGCCAAAGGCCGAATTAATCCTATCTGCTGAAAATTATAGTGCGGCGACACAACATTGGCCTTTAATCAAACACTATCTGGATAGGGCCGTACTCAGGGATCTTTCTCTGGACCAAACTAAGAACGTTTTTGGTCACATGCAATCTTGGAATCAAATAAATACATTAGTTTTACAGAGTTATAAAACGACTCCAAACTTAGTGACACAGCCTTCAACCATTGATTTAACACCTCTTCAAGGTATCCCCAATCTTAAAACTCTTTCATTAAGGTCTTGTAACTTAACTGATGAACATCTTGAGCAAATGGGGCCCCTTCTTGGAACTCTACAGCAACTGTACTTGGACCATAACATGTTAACCGCTAAAGGCATTCATACCTTGTGTCCCTATCTCTCGTCCTCTCTTAAAGTCTTATCCCTTGGCCATAACTCCCTCGGGCAAGAGGGTCTTAGTACATTGATCAATAAACTTAACCAATTACCTGAGCTAAGATTGCTTGACATAAGTAATTCTGGTCTACAGCCCGATAATCTCTTAGAGCTATGCGAGACCTTTCCCCCTAATCTAAAATTTCTTTACTTGGATAATTGTGAGATTTCCGATGAAAACCAACGCCATTTATCTAAGGAAAGCATAAAGAGTAAACCCGCATTACTAAGTTTTATTATTTTTCTTAACCATCTGAAGAAATTTGCCCAGCTTGATGAATTATGCTTATCCAGCAATCGCCTGTCCTCTCTTGGTGTTGCCTACCTTAATAAGGCGATCAATGTGATGGAGCCTCAGCGACCTGTGTGGAAGGTATTAGACTTGAGTTTCAATGATCTTATTTCTGCTGAAGCAATACAGTCATTGAAAAATATGATGAAAAACCTTCCCAATCTTACCGAAGTTGATCTTACTTATACGTCTTTGTCCCAGCAAAACATTGAAGAACTAAGGAAAAATGAGAAAGATGTTAAAATTAAATTTAAAGATTTACAGGATTAATTTTCATGAAGGGAACCGTTATAGGTTCCCATGTTCTTCTCATAAAGCGAAAACCTAAACCCTCTAAACCAGATCCTTTAAATCTCCTGCAACCAGTCTTCCACCTCGCGCCAAAAGTGTTTGTTGAGAAGAAAATCAGCGGATTCATGTTGCCGATAATAGGCCTGAAGATAATCACTTAAGTTCATGCGATTATGTAATAAAACCTCTAAAGGCTTCAGATATCGAGCTTCGGTATCAAGAGAATGAGAATCCCCCTGTAAGATATTACGGCGCTTCAAACCTTCTTTCGCCATTTCAACAAAAGAAATCAGGTAATCGATGAGCGGCTTTGCTAAAAAGAAAGTATTCAACCCTGTACGCGGTGCTTGCTTGTAAAGGGTCTCCAACTCTCCAATAGGCCAATTCATAATAACATTATGAAGTTCATTTAAGTTATGTTCATCATATAAAAGTCCTACCCATAGAGCCGGTAAAGCCAAAAGCATGGGTTTGGGACCACAATCAGCAGCTCGTAGCTCTAGAAATTGCTTTAAACGAACTTCAGGAAAAGCAATTGTAGTTTGATCTATCCAATCTGTCATGATTGGCTCTTGATGAGGATAGGCTTCTAAATTACCTTCCATAAAAGAACGAAAGGACAGACCGGCCGCATTGATGTATTGTCCGTTGCGATAAACAAAATACATGGGCACATCCAAGAGATAATCAACATAGCGCTCGTACCCCATTGATTCTTTAAAAACAAACTTTAAGAAGCCACATCGATCCGGGTCGGTATCTTGCCAAACACAATTCCTATAACTATTAACGCCAGAAAAATAGCCATCCTTGAAAGGAGAAGAGGCAAACAAAGTCGCAATAAGTGGTTGAATTGCCATGGCCACGCGAAGCTTTTTGACCATATCTTGTTCGTTCTCGTAGTCCAAATTCACCTGAACGGTACACGTTCTGAGCATCATATCCAGACCTAAGTGACCTTTCTTAGGCATGTAATCTCGCATAATACGATAACGTTGCTTTGGCATCCAGGGTATCTGGTCCCGGTTGGACAGGGGATCAAATCCTAAAGGTAAGTCGATAAGGCCCCATCGATCTAGCAAAGGGTAAAGCTGAGTTTCATATAACTCTAATTCACGAGCTGTTTGATGAAGGTGAGCTAGAGGTGCACCGGAAAGTTCAAGTTGTCCACCAGGCTCTAAAGTGATGGATATAAGATCCCCATCATTTTTCACTGCAATGATGTTATTGTGATCAAGGATGGCTTGCCAACCAAGTGAGATAAAATGTTCTAAAAGGTGCTGGATTCCATGAGTCTCATCGTAAGAAACTCGATGGCGTGTGTCGCAATGGAAGAGAAATCGTTCATGTTCAGTCCCAATGGCAAATTGGCTCTTATCTTTCTCCCCTTGGGCGAAATATTCAATCAGTTGAGTTTTTGATTTTATTGGTATATTTGTCATCTGAAAAAATTCCCACACCAAGATCTAACAGGGCCTGCTGCAATTGTTTATCTTGAATGTTTTGCACTTGACTTGCAACATGTTCTGCAGAGATTTCTTTTCGAGAATGCGCTTTAAGAGGTTTCTTTTTCAAAGTTGTATGCTTTACCACTATTTTTATGACAGCTGGATAACCGAAATATCGATTTATTTTATCCAGGATTTGCGACTCATAAAATGCAATCTCAGCAGCAACCGCACTACTAGCAATTACATGTAGACGTCCTTCTCGTTTTTTCTGAGGTGGAAAGGCGATCTTTTCTGGCGTACATAATTGAGCAAAGGCATCACCAACAATAATTGGCCAATCTAAAATAATACTTGCCGCGGCAAACCCATGTTTTTGGAAGATGTCTTGGGTAATCGACTTAACAACCGCGTTTAATTTTAATTTTGGATTCACGACTCTCTCATTATTTTTTAAGCCCCATCCCTTTTGATTTCATGTTCAAGGTTGCTTGGCTTTGTTCACAATGCTAAATAATAAAGATCATAATTAAAACAAATATTTAAGTGATTTTAAGTGCTGATCTTAGGAATTGAATCAAGTTGTGATGAAACAGCAGCTGCTATAGTCTCAAACACCAGAGAAATTTTGTCCAATGTGACCCATTCTCAAATTCAAGATCATATTCCTTATGGCGGCGTCGTTCCTGAAATTGCGGCTCGCGGTCATCTGTTGCGAATGGAAGACGTCATTCATCAAGCCTTAGAACAGGCAGGCGTTTCCCTCGATCAAATTGATGGGTTTGCAGCCACTTCTGGACCCGGGCTTATTGGTGGTGTGATGGTGGGGGTGATGACAGCTAAAGCCTTAGCTGCAGCCAAGGGCAAACCTTTTCTGGCCATTAATCACTTAGAAGGTCATGCCTTAACGGTCCGCTTGACCCATGGTATTGATTTTCCCTATCTCTTACTTCTCATCTCAGGTGGCCATGCTCAATTCTTATGGGTGGAAGATCTAGGCCACTATCAAATTCTTGGACAAACCAAAGATGATGCTGTCGGAGAAGCATTTGATAAAGTTGCCCAACTGCTTGATCTGGATTATCCAGGTGGGCCCCATGTGGAAAGATTAGCTAAAGACGGTAATCCCCGAGCTTACACCTTCCCCCGCCCTTTAAAAGGTCGAGAAGGTTGTGATTTATCCTTTTCTGGACTTAAGACGGCAGTCAGACAAGTGGTCCAGTCCCTATCCCCGATAACGATAGCTCAAAAAGCCGATGTAGCCGCGAGTTTTCAAGCAGCTGTTGCCGAAACCCTTGCCGATCGCTTGGACCACGCCCTGCATGCCTGTCCGAGTCAACCCAAGCACGTGGTCATTGCGGGAGGAGCCGCTGCCAATCAAACCATCCGCCTTCATTTGGAGGACATTTGCAATCAGCACCACACGGGTTTTGTGGCTCCTCCCTTGACACTTTGCACCGATAATGCTGCGATGATCGCATGGGCGGGTATAGAGTATTTGCAACGGGGTCATCAAAGTTCTTTAGATTTTGCTCCCCGCCCCCGCTGGCCCTTAACTGAATTAGCTCAGGATAACAACCAATGAAACATATTGTCATTATGGGAACAGGTGCTTGGGGAACGGCCTTAGCCTTGAGTTGCATTAGAGCAGACCTTAGGGTTACTCTGGTCGCTCGACGCCCTGAGTTTGCGACTCACTTAGAACAAACCCGCATAAACACGCTCTATTTGCCCCAGATCCCCTTGCCTGAAGATCTCGCCATTACCGCGGATATCTCAATGGTTCGCAACGCAGATGTGCTTTTACTCGTAACGCCTGCTCAGGCCACCCGGGACATTTGCCATGCCCTAAGCCCTTATCTTAGGCCTGAAACTCCAGTTGTTCTTTGTGCCAAAGGCTTTGATCTTAAGTACAATCAGTTGTTAACCCAAACCCTTCGCCCACTTCTCCAAAACCCATTGGCCGTACTATCTGGCCCATCCTTTGCTGATGAATTAGCCCGTAATCTGCCCACCGCTGTAACTTTGGCTGCTGACTCCCTAGAGTTAGCTAAAATCCTTGCTCAAACCCTGCGTCACTCTCGATTAAGGTGTTATGCCAGCGATGATGTGATTGGTGTACAAGTGGGCGGAGCGCTAAAAAATGTTCTCGCTATTGCTTGTGGCATTGTGCACGGTCGCCAATTAGGCAATAACGCCAGTGCCGCGCTTATGACACGAGGATTGGCTGAGATGCGCCGCTTTGGTCTTGCAATGGGGGGACAAAGTGAAACATTTTTAGGTCTTTCCGGAGTCGGCGATTTAATTCTAACCGGCTCCAGCCAACAATCTCGTAACTATAGTTTAGGATTTCAATTGGGGCAAGGAATGGACCTTGAAACCATTTTAAGTCAGCGCCATCATGTCACAGAGGGTGTCTTTACCGCTGCAGCGGTGCATCATATTGCTGAAAAGCTAAAGATCCATATGCCCATCTGTAAAGGGGTTTATGAATTGTTGCACCAAAAAGCTTTAGTTAGTGATATCATTGAAAAAATTTTATCTAAGCAGTCAGAGTTGGAGTTCTAATGGCTTATTGGTTGATTAAAACGGAACCCTCAACCTGGTCATGGAATGATCAGGTTGCAAAGAAAACTACTTCTTGGGATGGTGTGCGAAACTATCAAGCTTCTAACAATCTGAAAGCGATGAAGGTGGGCGATTTATGCTTCTTCTATCATTCCGTATCTGAGAGAAGCATTGTCGGAGTTGTAGAGGTTATTAAAACTTATTATCCCGATCCAACAGACTCCACAGGTCGTTTTGGTATGGTCGATGTGCAGATCGTCAAACCTTTATTGAATCCCGTCACCTTGGATCAAATTAAAGCTCATCCCCAACTCCAACATTTGGCCTTAATTCGTCAATCTAGACTCTCGGTCATGCCTATTGATGATCAGTCATGGTATATTATTAGTCAGATGGGTGGCTTGATATGAAGGGTGTTTTCTCTTTGATTCGCCAACTTTGGCTTTCCTCAAAAACCAGTTTAGGAATTATCTTTTGTTTTTTATTGGCCCTTTTACTGGTAAGTAACGGAGACTTGACGGGTTATTCTCCCTCGTACCTATGGAAAAACTTGGTGATCTTTTCTTGTTTGGTAGTGGTGCTCCGTTTAAATGCAATTTATCTCAATAAGCTCCCTTTAAAGTGGAAAAACATTGAGATCCCCTCTTTTTTCACAGGTCTAATGCTCCTTCATTTAGCCTACACGCCTCTAATGATACTTGTTAGCAGACTAGAGCATTTTCCTTGGTATTTTCCCTTAGTTAGTTTAACTGTCTGTGGACTTCCCCATCTCATTCCTTGGCAAAGATTCGTCTCCTTTGTTGGGCAATTTATACTAAGAAAAGATCGATCCCCAGAACTCAAAGGAAGCACACTAGAAGCTTTAAGGGATAAAACCATTGTGATTTCAACAACTGACCATGAATTAGCATGTCGATACGCTTATTGGGTTGCAAAAACAACCCCAAAGACAGTCGTCTTTCATGATCTTGCACCCAATCCCCTGCTCCAATTCCAACTCCACCATGATTTTCCAAGCATCTCCTGGATATTCTCAGACCACGAATTAAACCACCCATGCGACTTGGTTATCGATGGATATGTCGAGCAAGACTTTGCAGACCCTGAGCCAGAAGTGACCCTTAAGCGCATTGATAGAATCCTTCAATTCTGTGAAATGAAACCTCAAGGAATCTTGACTTTAATTCCAATGAGAACAAGAGATGATCAGGGCAATATGATTGTTGAAGATTATGCCCGGCGCTTAGATCGGGAGCATCAACGCGTGATTCCCATACGTCATTATCCCCTCATGGAAAATGCTGCAACAGTACGGGAAATCATTGAACAAAAGAGCGATGTAATTAAGGTTCAGTTCACTGATACTCTGGTCATCCACTCGCTCAACTTGATAGCTCAGTTGTTGTCCAATCGTACCTCTATTGGAGAAGCTTGGGTCCTTACAGAAGTCGTCCAACTTAACCAACTTACGCTCCATAAGAAAATATCTTCTGAAAATAGCTTTCAAGATAAAGTGTCAAAAATTCGGCAATTTTTTCACCAGAAAAAGCCTCAAATTTTGACTCCTGGTCATTTGGTTGCAACCAATGAGCCTTGCTTAGCTGTGGTTGCTCAACCTTCTTTGAGTCGGAAGAAATTGGACAGCATTCTAAAAAAGATTGCTGAGCGCTGCCAAGATCAAGAAGAAGCAGCCTAGTTTATTTTAAATAAGGAATCATTCAAACGGATGTCAATTTGAACATTTTCTAATTTGACAGCCGTGTGGTTTCCTTGCCCATCATAAACTTGCCATCCCACCAATTTGAGAAACGGTTCGGTGGTTAAGTCTAAAGTTAAAGACATCCCTTGTGAATCGCCGATATTCACAAGCTTGATATGCACCAAAGCTCCCTCTTGGCGAACGGAGTCTACCTGCATATCTTCGCCAAAACGCAAATTTCTTTTTAATAAAAAAGCAGCCGGTGTATTTTCCACACTATAAGAGGAAATTTCATTAGTCTTCAAATCTTTATGCTGTAAATCTTCCCCATCAACCACGATCAAATCGGTTGCTGGAGGCTGATATTCCAGCCTTAATTTCCCATAGGACTGATTGGGGTCGCGACGTAAATAAATACGTCCTTTTTGTTGGGTTTGATTGGGATTGATTTGAACCATATCCGCTTGCAAGGACTTAACTCCATTTAAGTAATTTTGAACTTTGTTAAGTAAGCTTGCTTGATCTGGCACAGCTAAACATGAGACCACTCCTGCTACAAGAACGGTGGCTATTTGTAATATTTTTTTCATGATTTCCTACATTAAAACTTCTCGTTTACCTACATGATTTGCAGGACTGACTAAACCTTCTTTTTCCATTTGCTCGATGATACGCGCTGCCCTATTGTAACCAATTTGAAGGTGGCGCTGAATGAAGCTGGTTGATGCTTTGCCTTCCCGTTGAATCAAATCAACGGCCTGATTGTAGATAGGGTCTCCTGTACGCTCATCCCCTGGTTCACTAAATGTCTCCGTTTCATCTTCCGTAATACTGTCAATATAGGTAGGCTCACCCTGAAGTTTGAGATACTGGACAATCCTCTCTACTTCTTCGTCCTTGACAAACGGGCCATGAACCCGCATCAAGCGTCCCCCACCGGCCATGTAGAGCATATCCCCCTGGCCTAAAAGTTGTTCGGCTCCTTGTTCTCCTAAAATGGTTCGGCTGTCAATTTTACTGGTAACCATAAAACTGATTCGGGTTGGAAAATTCGCCTTAATCGTCCCGGTAATCACGTCGACAGAAGGGCGTTGGGTTGCCATGATCAAATGGATACCAGCAGCCCGCGCCATTTGAGCCAACCGTTGGACCGCTCCTTCAATCTCTTTACCAGCCACCAACATTAAGTCGGCCATCTCATCCACCACCACGACGATGTAAGGCAAAGGATTAATATCCAGAGATTGATTCTCAAAGATGGGTTTGCCCGTATCAGGATCAAAGCCGGTTTGAACGCGCCGCATGAGAAGCTCACCGCTTGAGCGGGCTTCCATGATGCGTGCATTGTAGCCATCAATGTTGCGAACACCCAATTTAGCCATAGCCCGATACCGATTTTCCATTTCCCTTACAGCCCACTTCAAGGCTACCACAGCTTTTTTCGGATCAGTTACCACAGGTGTTAATAAATGGGGAATATCATCATATACCGATAACTCTAGCATTTTTGGATCAATCATAATAAATTTACAGCGCTCCGGCGAAAGGCGAAATAGCAATGACAAAATCATGGTATTAATGGAGACGGACTTACCCGATCCTGTCGTTCCTGCCACCAACAAATGAGGCATGCGGGTTAGATCTGCGATGATGGGATTACCCCCAATATCTTTACCGAGAATCATGGCCAATTGAGCGGGATGTTTTTGGTATTCATCCGCTTCTAAGAGTTCACGCAGATAAACCGTTTCTCTTGCCGCATTGGGTAATTCTATTCCAATAACGTTCCGTCCGGGTATCACAGCAATGCGAGCAGACAAAGCGCTCATAGACCGTGCAATGTCATCAGCAAGACCGATAACTCGGGATGTTTTAATACCTGCCGCGGGCTTTAACTCATACAGAGTAACCACAGGCCCTGGGCACACCGCAACAATCTCGCCTCTCACACCAAATTCTTGTAATACAGCTTCCAGTTGATGGGCTGATTCTTGAAGAGCTTCCTCGTTAACCACTTTGGTATTTTTCTTAACTGGGTGATCTAACAAATTAATGGAGGGAAGCTGATACTCCTCATCGGTGGATACTGGAACGGTTATCGAGCGTATGGTTTTTTGTGTAAGTTTTTTTTGAGTAGTCACATCATGTGCGCATTCCTGTTCTTGTCTTTCTTCTTCGAAGATTTCTGGATAGGGGGCTTGATTTTCCGCAGATCCATCTTGAGATTCTTCAAATCGGTAAATGATCGGGGTAACTTTGGGTTCAGCTCGCTCTTGAGTGACTAAAGAGTCTTTTGCTCTTTTCAAAGGTTTAGTTGATCCCAATAGTTGAAACGTGGGTTTAATAATCCATCCCAATGCTGATTCTATAAGTCGAAGAATTCGGGTCAGCACAGTTCCTGTAACATTAAAAGCATAGCGCCACTGGGTCATACTTAACCCTAAAGCTAAGGTGAATGAGGCGGCAAAAAGGATAAAGCTAAAAAAAGCCATGAGGGTAGCACTAAACCCAAGTTTTCGTAGATTCAGGTAAGAAATTGCCAGTTCACCCACCACACCTCCTAAGGTTCGAGACAGCAAAAACCCAGAATGATTAGGAAAATGTGCAAGAAAAATGGAAAAACTCAAAATGGCGAGAGTGATGCACGATAGTTTAAATAAAACATGACGAATGCGGATCTCTGTAATTAAAGATCCACCCCAGACAAGAGCCGCCACAATAAAAACAATCGGGGCTAATCCAAAATATTGAAGCAAAAAATCTGCCAACATAGCGCCAGGCCAAGAAAGATAGTTATTAATTGGCCCATCAGATGCAGTATTTAAAGAAGGATCAGAGGGTAGGTAGCTGAACAAAGTTGCCCCCATGATCAAAGCCATAGCTCCAATGATCAGACCAAAAATTTGGCGAATACGCCTTCTAAATTCAATGATCGTTGCTGGAGGAAGCAAACGTCCTCGAGACATACCAGTGCGTCGAGACATGTTATGTTATTATTCTTGCAATCTTAACTAACCCTAGTATCGCAGAAGTTGCCATATACAGGAAGTGTTTTTCATTAACTTTTTGAGGGAAACTCCCTTTCTTAAAGAAAAAACCCAGACTTTTTGGTCCGGGTCTTCTTGTCTAAAAAACATGAACAAATAGATACTTTTTATAACCTATATTTGTCTGTCTTCAGCAGGCTACGGATATAATTGCTTACCTGGTAGTCTTCAAAACGACGTCCATATTTATTCGTCATTTTCCTCGCGATTTCGGTCGCTGAAACAAGGGCAAGCCTTTTTCCTGTTGCATCAAAAGCCAGCTTTCTCACAAATATCTTGTGGTTTTTCTCTAAAGGACTCGGTATACCATTTACTTGACGTTGAATAAAACGTCGTACCTGATCACTCGAACATCCTGCCTGCTTTGCCGCTTCAGCCATACTCTTGGAAGAGTATGTGCGGTGTGATAAAATAGAACCTCCGAAATGGTTTAAAATGATCTTTTTTTGACTTGTCGACAATTGACGACTATATTTTTTTCTTTTAATTCCAAAATCTTCTTCTAAGATTTTGCTAACCTGGCCACTATCTATCTTCAAAAGTCCAGCAATAGTTTCTTTATTTTTACCTTCCTGGTAATATTGAAAAACTCTTTGTTTAGTGAGTTCCCAAGGATCTTTGTGCCGTTCCATAGACTCATCAACGTCCATTTCATCGCGTTTTCGCTTTTTGGGGTTATGAGATTCTCCATCATCCTCGTCCACTTCATCGCTCTCGCTCTCTGTTGAAGAAACAGAAGACTCTTGCATGACCATGTTTTCTTGTTCTTCTTCGCCATGGGCGACGGACTGAATCTCGCTATCCTCTTCTATAGAAGACGATGAAGCGCCATACATACTCCAATCTTGGTCAGATAGAGAATTTTTGGATGTCTGGTTAAAGTTTTCAACAAAATCATCAAGAACATCATGCTCATCCTGATCAACATCGTAGGCATGCCCTCTCTCTGTTGATAGGGGGCCTGTAATAGCGCCTACAGAATTCGAAATACCTGCATTAGGAATTAAAAACCTGAAGTGATTCATTCCATCGACATTCTGGCGCATATGACGCATGCGTACCGTTCGATTTGCCCCAACAGGACTGTAATTTACCACCTTTTGCAAGGTAAAGTTGCCTTGGTTGAAGGAAAAAATGGCTTCAACCAAGCCATCCATATCGCTGCGGGTCCAAATCTCTAAATTAAATTGATGGATCAAGGCCAAAGCATTGAGGATTGAAGTTAATTGACTTCCCTGATCATCTCGCTGATACTCCATCATTTTCCCCTCAGCCAAAGCATAGCGGACAAAAGCTTTGTAAACAGACTCATTGTAAGCAAACTGATTAATCCATTCTAAAGACTGATTATATCTTTCCTGAGCTTCGCCTCTGGACTCGGACACTGCCCTCCCTAAGGCCGCTTGATCCAAGGCATACCGCATTAAAAGATTCCTACCCTGAAATGATCTTTGTCGATCACCGACCTGAATATTCACATTTAAGGTGTTGAAAGATTCAGGTATATCCTTATTCATGATATGCAGAACGATCTGGGGCGCAACCAATTGACGAACTATTGGTCTGTGAGAATTGTTGAGCAATGAATCAAGCGCCTCTTGACGTGTCAAGCCCATACAATTAAAAGCACAATCATTTTGGTACCCCGAAACATCATATTCATTAAAAAATATGTATTCTCCCGTTTGGGGGTTAAAAGCTCTCACCATCTGTGGATTATGAGGAGCAATCAGGTTACGAACTGAATTTAATTCGGCAGGCAAAGTTGGGTTAAAACCTAATACTGTTACAGATTTTTCCGGAGCTTCTTCATCTTCACCTTCTTCATAATATATATCCTCGCCCCCTTCATCTATGATAATAGCTTGACTAAAGGAATCGTTAAGAGCAGATCGCGGTTCCTGCTTTAGGGATCTGAGTTCATCCATCACCACCTCAAGCTCATCGCCAATATCTTTCATGAAGGCTGCACGAGCCATGTGCCATGGCAAGGAAGGTTTGTGTGAATGCAAAGCCTGTGATCTTTGCATCATGCGCTTGAGTCGAGAACGGGTTTGACTAGATTTGTTGGATTTTTCTGACCGCTCACCAATCTTGCGATATAATTCTCGAGCTATTTTAAAAGCTTCTTCTTCAGTGCAATTATTTGGTTTAACTCCATAGCGAACAATCAACTCTAGCTGGAAAAACAAGGTGGAATCGGTAGCAGAATGTTTGTATGCCTCTTCATACAATTCCCACGCCGTCTGCAAGGTTTGTTCACGATTTTTCCCATCAAAAACCATATTCTTTTTCGTTAACATCATAGCATACCAAATGCGCGCATGGGTTTTATAGCGCCTTTCAACACTTTGATCTTCATGATAAGCGACATGGTAGAGATGACTGAGGACAAAATTATAACAGTCTATAGGTTGATTAAATCGATCTGGATGAAAATGAGATCCCATAATCATTTTGGCTAAAGCCAGTTTATAAGCAGCTTTTTCATTCTCACCCCGCCGCGGACTCAGCAAGCGACTTTCCAACTCATTCCAAGCCATTTGAAGAGAAGAAGGTCTATCGCGACGCCCAAGTACTTCTCCTTTCTCTATCACTGCTTTTAAATAGCGATCCTCTAAACGGCGCTCATTTATAGGGAGTTGACTTAATTGCTGTGACAATTCCTCTATAGTCAGATGAGAGATAGGAAATTGGACGTAAACATTAAAAGCCCTTGTTGAAATAGAAGGAAGCCCCAGAGAAAATGGTCCATTGTTAGGCATCACTCGAGTATTTGGAGAGTCCACAGTTAAATCATCCATCCCATAAAGGTCTGAGGTGAGTAACAAATGCCCCATTAAGAAGGCAGACAAAAATCTTTTAGATATTTTTTTATGATAAGCTGTGTACACGAGAATACCTCCATATGGGGTTTTTTATTAATTTAAAATTAGAGATAAATTTAAAATTAGAGAACCTATTTACTTGTTCAATTTGAAATTTAGTTTAAAAAATCGTTATTTGCAAATATTTTGAACATAAATAACGAACAAGACAATAGTTTAAGCCGTCGTAGTTTGGCGATAAGGGAAAAACATAAAAATTTTAAAGATAAAAAATGAGGTGGGATAAAAGCAATGTGCTTAGTGAAACATAGGTGACAAAATATTATTGATACATAGGTTACACTTTTCTCAAAAAAGGTCAAACGCTATGACGTGGAAAGTGTATAAACCAATGGACGAGAAAATAAAATTTATAGCCAAACTCCTGGATGGTGAAAAGATGGCTCAAGTGTGTCGGGAATTTGGAGTATCGCGTAAAACTGGCTACAAAATATGGGACCGTTATAAAGACACAGGGATGGAAGCCTTGCAGGATCGTAGCAAAAAAACCTTATCGGCATGCGCATCATCTACCCTTTCAAATTGAGAGAACGATAGTGCAAATTAAGCAAGATCACCCAAGCTGGGGGGCTCCTAAGATCAGACAGAAACTCCTTCGTCTATACCCCATAAATCATCCTCCAGCTATCCGTACAGTTCATGCTGTATTAGATCTACATGATCTGGTCAAAAGACATAAAAAACAAGAGATATAAAGTCCAAGGGACAGAATGAAGTGATGCTAAACAGCCTAACCAATTATGGTGTAGTGATTACAAAGGAGAGTTCCTGATCGGCAATAAAAGCTATTGTTATCGTCTAACGATAACTGACTAGAGCTCTCGCTAACTTCTAGCTTGTGAGAGTTTGGCATCGACCAAGGAAGCTCTTGCTTTTACAGTGTTTGAAAGAGTGTTCAAGGAATTTGGTCTACCAGATGCTATTCGTACCGATAATGGGGTGCCTTTTTCTTCACCCCAAGCTCTTTTTGGACTCAGCAAACTTTCTGTATGGTGGTTGCGACTTGGTATTGCTATTGAAAGGATTAAACCGGGCAATCCTCAACAAAATGGCAGACATGAAAGAATGGATCTTACTTTAATAAAGGAAGCCACCAAACCCTCTGCTTTTAATTTCCTTCAACAGCAAGAAAAATTTAACTTCTTTATGGAGGAATATAACAACCAAAGACCTCATCAAGGGATTGGCATGAAATATCCAGGAGAACTTTATGTCCCTTCTTCCCGGATTTACCGAGGGCTTCCGGACGTGGATTACCCCTATCATGATAAAATTATAACAGTTACTCAATGTGAGAGAATTTGTTAAACCAAAAAGAAAATTAATTTTAGTACGGTCTTTGCAGGACAAACTGTTGGTATTAGAGAAATTGAAGAAAAAATTCGGGTTATCTCTTTTATGAACTTCGATCTCGGGTATGTTGGCGAGGAATCGTGTGGGGTCGAACCTTTAGACAATCCTTTTAGGGAAAAAGTGTTACCTATGTTCTCGATATAATCTGTTACCTATGTTTCCAGAATGGACCCCAAAAAACTGGTGCCGCTGGAGGGAATCGAACCCTCGACCCCACCCTTACCAAGGGTGTGCTCTACCACTGAGCCACAGCGGCAAATAAGTGTGCCGGAGAGCATATTGACGAAAGAACCATGCCACAGCTATATATATGATGCAAGTTTTTTCAAAAAGAATTTATAAACTTATGGAAACAAAAAATAAAACACCCACATCTCCAAAGAATGATTCCGAGCGAGCTCAACGCATGGCCAAGGCTTTGCGAGAGAATTTATTAAAGCGCAAACAACAGCAAAGAGCTCGACAAAATACACCCGATGAAAATCAAACAAAATCATAGACGTGGCCATAGATTTCTTGCTATTTTTTGTGCAATTCATACATTAAGGAATTTATGTTCATGACCGCAGCTTTATCCCATCGCCTTATCCCCGACCAATTTACTTCAGGTGGGATTTTACCCGATACTTGGATTCGGGAAATGGCTTTAAATCATGGGATGATTGAACCCTTTGTTGAATGTCAAAAGCGCGAGGGTGTTATTTCTTATGGCGTTTCTTCTTATGGCTATGATGCTCGAGTAGCCCCAGAATTTAAAATTTTTACGAATGTCGACAATGCGGTTGTAGATCCAAAGAATTTTTCTCCAAATAGTTTTGTAGATCGCCAAACAGATGTTTGCATCATTCCACCCAATAGTTTCGTTTTAGCACGAACCGTCGAGTACTTTCGTATTCCCCGGGATGTTCTGGTTATTTGCTTGGGCAAATCCACCTATGCTCGCTGCGGCATCATTGTTAATGTTACCCCTCTAGAACCCGAGTGGGAAGGCCACGTAACTCTTGAATTTTCCAACACGACTCCCTTACCTGCTAAAATTTATGCCAATGAAGGCGTTTGCCAATTCTTATTCTTGAAAGGTGCAGGAGCCTGTGACGTTTCTTATCGAGACCGTGCTGGAAAATATCAAGGCCAACAAGGAGTAACACTCCCGAGACTATGACACGTTTTATTGCCTTATTTTTAATTATTTCATGGACTTGCATCCCTAAAGGACAAGCAGCTGTTGATTGTATTGAAGTCATTAAACACCAGCGGGTCATGAACTTAATTCGCGACGATAAAATAGTTAAAACCTATAAAATTTCTTTAGGCCGTAACCCTAAAGGCCCGAAAAGAGAAGAAGGTGACAAGAAAACACCTGAGGGAAGGTATTTTATAAAAAGAAAGAATCCCTCTAGTCATTACCATTTAGCTCTTGAAATCTCCTACCCCAATCCTGAAGATAAGAAGCGGGCTGAAAAGTTGGGTGTTACTCCTGGCAGCGCTATCATGATTCATGGATTACCCAATTATTTGAGCTATTTGCCTCAATTCATGCAAAAAGCCCAAACATGGATGGATTGGACCCAAGGATGCATTGCTGTCACCAATCAAGAGATTGAAGAGATTTACCAAGAAGTTGAGGTGGGAACACCTGTAATTATTTTTGCATGAAGTTAGGATAAAAAAAGAATGGACAAAATTCGCATTATTGGTGGTCATCAACTTAAAGGTGAAATTCCTATCAGCGGTGCTAAAAATGCCTCCCTACCCTTATTAGCTGCGAGTATTTTAAGTGATGAGCTCATTACTTTCGATAACGTTCCGAATTTAGCTGACATTCATTCCATGATCGAGCTTTTAAGCCAACACGGAGTTGAAGTTCACTATAATAATCAAAAACACCAACTGAAGGCCCTGGCTCAAACGATTAGTAATACCACTGCCCATTACGACATTGTGCGCAAAATGAGAGCATCTATATTGGTTTTAGGCCCTCTTGTCGCTCGATGCGGACATGCCAAAGTTTCTCTGCCGGGGGGGTGTGCTATTGGAACACGCCCTGTAGATATTCATATCAAGGGATTACGCGAATTGGGGGCAGAAATTGAGCTGGCTGATGGTTATATTATTGCAAATGCACCTAAGGGATTAACGGGCAAAGATATTACAATGCCTCTTGTTTCCGTCACGGCTACAGAAAACTTGATGATGGCAGCTACTCTTGCGCGTGGCACCACACGACTGATTAATGCAGCGCGTGAGCCAGAAATTGTGGATTTAGCCTCATGCCTAAAAAGTATGGGGGCGAAGATTTCAGGGGAAGGTACGGATACCATTACGATTGAGGGTGTCACCCACTTAAAGGGTACTCAGCATCGCGTTCTAGCGGATCGCATTGAGACAGGAACCTATGCCATTGCTGCTGCCATGACTAAGGGTGAGGTTGTGTTGAAGGGTACATCCATTCATCTGATTCCCTCATTCTCATCTCAATTAGAATTGGCAGGCGTCCAGCTCACCCAAGAAGGTGATAATCTTAGAGTCAATGCCCGAGGGAATCCCATCCAAGGCGTCGATATTATGACCGAACCATTCCCAGGTTTTGCCACTGATCTTCAAGCGCAAATGATGGCCCTCATGACAATCTGTCAAGGATCTGCTATGATTACGGAAACTATTTTTGAGAATCGATTTATGCATGTTCCTGAACTTTGCCGCATGGGTGCCAACATCACTGTTCACGGCTCATCCGCCTTGGTACGGGGGGTTCAAAACCTACGAGGTGCACCTGTAATGGCCACTGATCTCCGCGCTTCTGTATCCTTAGTGTTGGCAGGACTTGCGGCTCAAGGTGAAACCATTATTAATCGTGTTTACCATCTTGATCGAGGTTACGAACAAGTGGAAGATAAGCTTAAAGGTTGTGGTGCAGAAATTGAAAGATTAGCGGCCTAAGAGTAAAGGTTGAAAAGGAACCGAGGAGGGGTTATGGACAGCGAAAACTTAAAATTATTGAAGATTATCGCTAAAGATTTAGAAGATCTACAGGTAATGGCCGCTCATATTCAAGATGCAATTATCCCCATGATGTCCATGGTATATGACCCAAAGTCAAAAACATTTAGAGCCACCTTAAATCGATTTTGTTGGGAGCATGGAGAGAAAGAACACGAAGGCGAGCCTCTTTACCACCGCGTCCATTCCTCTCTTGAAATTCACAAAGTAAATAAGGTTTTACATAAGGGAATTGATCGCAAAGGAGATAAGCGTTCCCATAACCTTCTCACCCTTCTTCCTGACGATGATAAAGCAATCCACCTTATCTTTTCTGGAGGAGCAGAGATCCGGGTTGAGGTTGATGACCTCCATCTCCACCTAGGCGACCTCCACCACCCTTGGCCAACTCGAAAAAAGCCCAAACATCTCCACGAACATTTAGAATCTTTAACCTCTCCGACCCCAAAGTAAAGCCTCAAGATTAAAGTAGTTGATCATTCAATTCAAGAGCAGAGACTTATTCTTCTTTTTAGTCCAAGTCACTGCTGTATTTAAGCTATTGCTATACTGCAAGAGAAAGGCTATTTATCTTTTATTTTTTCGCAAAGACCGTGTAAAAAATCATTCATTTTACGCATTTCTTGAAGCTGCTCTTGGTGAATTTCTAGTGATTGTCGAGCCAGTTTAATACTTTCATTGCTGATATCAATCACCGAACGGGAAACCCCCTGTTGGCGGCGGCTCACAAAGACAACCCAGGGAATAAAAAATAGAAATGTAATTATAAATACATATTGGATGTAATCAGCGATTGTCCACCATTCCATTAGCGTACCTCCTTCTTTTGCTGACGATACAAAATAAACCCAGCAATGATTACCGCCATCGAAATAATCCCTACAATAATGGTTGCCAGCGCATTAATTTCAGGACTCAACCCAAGGCGAATACTTGAGAAAATAAGCATTGGCAAAGTTGTAGCTCCAGGGCCTGACAAGAAGCTGGCAATCACCACATCATCCAGAGATAATGCAAAAGCTAATAGCCAGCTGGTCATGAGAGAGGGGAAAATAATCGGCAAGGTAATAACCATAAATACCTTGGCTGGTTTGGCGCCTAAATCCAATGCTGCTTCTTCAATAGAATGATCAAAGTCTTTTAAACGTGCATAGACAATCAAATATACGTAGGAAATGGCCAAGGTAATATGAGCAATTGTAATTGTGGCAATGCCTCGATGAGCAGGCCAGCCAATGAGTTGCTGCGTTGTCACGAACATAATCAACATAGATAAACCTGTGATCACATCAGGCATAATGAGGGGAGCAATGATCATCCCACTAAAAAGAGTGCGCCCCCTAAAACGACCAAATCGCACCATGGATACGGCTGCTAAGGTGCCTAAGATGACAGCCACCGTAGCCGAAGTGGCCGCGATTTGCAAGCTGGTAAAGACCGAGGTTAATAGGCCTTCATTATCCCACAAAGAAACATACCATCGGGTTGAAAAACTACCCCAGGTCGTAACCAGCTTGGAGTCATTAAAGGAAAAAACGATCACAAACAGGATTGGAAGATACAGAAAAGTGTATCCAGTAATCAAACTTAACCCGTTTAATTTAGTAAATCTTCTCATTACAGTTCTCCCTGCTTTTGTAAGCGCCATCGCTGCAAAAGGACAATAGGGACAACGAGAAGTAATAACATAACCACTGTAACTGTGGACGCTACCGGCCAATCTCGATTATTAAAGAATTCCAGCCAAATGATCCGGCCAATCATCAGCGTATCAGGCGCTCCTAATAGTTCAGGAATCACATACTCCCCTATGGCTGGAATAAAGACGAGAATAACACCGGAAATCACTCCTGACATAGACAAAGGAACAGTGATCCGCCAAAAAGCTTCGCGAGGGCGACATCCTAAGTCAAAAGCCGCCTCCAGGTAGGCAGAATCAATTTTCTCAATGGCTATATATATGGGCAACACCATGAAAGGTAAATAGCAATAGACAATGCCCAACATGACCGCAAAATTATTAAAGAGGAACTGCTTTGGTTCACTGATTAATCCCAGTTTAAGCAATAAGGCATTCAACACCCCCTCATTGCTCAAAAGTCCCATCCATGCATAAACACGCACGAGAAATGACGTCCAAAAAGGTAAAATAATCAAGAGCAACAATAAAGGCCGCCATCTTGGGGAGGCTTGCGCCATGCTATAAGCCACCCAATACCCTAAGACTAAACATAAGATGGTAGCAAAAAAAGCCACGGTGATCGAAGTAATAAACCCAGAAGCATAAAAAGGATCGGTAATCAACCGCCAGTATGTGCCTAAGTTGAGACGAAAATGAAGAATTTGGTCTCCTGTCCACTCTACAATAGGCTCAAAGGGAGGTATGGCCAACGTTGATTCTGAAAAGCTGATTTTAAAAATCAACAAACAAGGAACTAAGAAAAAAATCCCAAGCCAGGCAAAAGGAATAGCTGTCACCAACCGCCGATCTTGCCATAAGGGTTTCTTGCCAAAGATATAGGTACGGAACAAATGATTCATGATGTTAAAATGACTCCGTTTTCCGCACGCCAGAACAAATAAATTTCATCATCCCATTTAACATCACGTTCTGAGAGACGAAGAAGATTAGGTAGAGCTGCTTGAACCATTTTACCTGATTCCAATTGGACATAGTAAATGGAAATATCTCCAAGATACGCGATTTCACGCACCAACCCCTTAGCAAAATTACGATTCCCAGATGGAGGTGTTGGAGAAATCATGACTTTTTCGGGACGAACAGCAACCGCCACGTGGGACCCAATAGGAAGAGTCGCCGTATCTGTTACATAAAGATGACAGCCAGCTTCTTCCGATTCAATCAGGATATGATCTGGTTCATCCTCAATGACTACGCCTTCAAAAATATTCGTTGTACCAATAAACTCAGCTACAAATCGAGAGTTTGGAAATTCATAAATATCATGAGGAGCTCCCACTTGGCGAATCCGTCCTTCTTCCATAACGCCCATCCGTGTCGACATGGTCATAGCTTCTTCTTGGTCGTGAGTGACCATAATAAAGGTAATTCCCACTTGCTCTTGAATATTTACGAGCTCAAATTGTGTTTGCTCACGTAACTTCTTATCCAATGCACCTAAAGGTTCATCTAGCAACAACAGCTTTGGTTGTTTTACTAGGCTGCGAGCCAAGGCTACCCGTTGTCTTTGGCCGCCGGAAAGTTGATCAGGTTTTCGATCCTTAAATTTGCCCATCTGAACCAATTCGAGCATTTGTTGAACTTTGTCACGAATCTCCCCTTTAGGAAGTTTTTCTTGTTTCAATCCAAAGGCGACATTTTGTTCTACTGTCATGTGAGGAAAAAGGGCATAGGATTGGAACATCATGTTCACAGGGCGCTCATAAGCTGGCCAATCGGTGATATCCACATCATCAATTAAAATACGTCCAGAAGATGGTTTTTCAAAGCCTGCAAGCATGCGCAGCAAGGTTGTCTTACCGCTTCCAGACCCCCCCAGAAGAGAAAACAATTCCCCTTGGTAAATGGATAAGGAAACTCCCTTTACCGCCTGAATGGATCCAAAAGATTTAGAAACATTTTCTATCACAATGTAGGGTTTGGCTTTAGGGTCTTGCCATATTTCCATGGATCGATGAGATTGAGCAATAGGTGGCATGATTGTAATTTCCTTCAATGACCATTTTGCCCGATGCGGAATTGGGTCCACAATCGGGTCCGAATACGTTCATATTCTTGGGCTTGATTCTTATCAAGCTTTAATTTAGCCATGACATCAGGCTTAGGATAGATCGTCTCATCATCCTTGATCTGTGAATCAATCAGAGGCAAAGCATCCTTGTTAGCAATAGCCAAACGAATTTCATTGGCAATAATGGCGCTGATGCGAGGTTCCATCAAAAAATTAATAAATTTATGGGCATTTTTGGGATGCGGCGCCCCTCGAGGAATAACCATGGCATCAATCCAAAGAGCGCCTCCTTCTTTAGGAACAACATAACGAATATTCACATTCTTACCCACTTCTTGAGCTCTTTCGTGGGCCAAATGAGCTTCACCAGACCAGGCTTGAGCAATACAACTTTCCCCACCCACCAATTCATTGACAAATCGAGAACTGCTGAACCGATTAACATAGGGTCTGATCTTCAAAAGGTGTTTGTGAGCTTCTTTAAGATCTTCTAGGGAGTCACTATGTGAGTCTTTTTTCAAATATGACAGCATGGCCGGATAAACATCAACGGCTTCATCCAATAAAGTTACACCACAACTGCTAAAATGCTTGACCACTTCTGGGTCAAAAATCATGCGAAAACTATCTTTTGGTGCATTGGGCAATCGTTTATCAATTTCTTCTTCAATAAAAGCAAAACCAAACGTTCCCCAATAGTAGGGAACGGCATACTCTAATTGAGGATCCACCACGCGCATTTTTTCATACACAATGGGATCCATATGAATCAAATTCGGAATTAAGCTTTTATCAAGCTTTTGATGGGCCCCTACAGAAATTTGTGTTGCAATATAGGGAGCAGCTGAGGGGAACACAACATCGTAACCTGAATTGCCTGTCAGCAACTTCGCTTCAAGAATCTCATTATTATCATACAAGTCATAATTAACCTTAATCCCTGTCTTTTCCTCAAATTCATCCAGAACAGACTTGGGAATCATGGCATACCAGTTATAGACATTAAGATAAGCCTCTTCATTTTGAGGCGTAGCAGAATCATAAGAAGGCTTAGTAAAATAAAAACCCAATCCGAGAAGAATGGCAGATATAATAAGTAAGGATCTTAAGTGAATTGTTGCCAACGATGAAACACCTAAATATTTAACATTCTAATAGTTTGAGTTCTAAGGCTAACTCCATGAAAATACAATTAAAATATCAAAAATTAAGCCTTGAACGGAGCCTTATTTTCTAAACTTATTTAAGTACTTTTTATTCATCCTTAAACTTTATATCTTTCCCTTTCTTTCTCCTCAATCCCACTCGTTAGTGTGGCGTATCCTTTCAGTACCCTATTGACGGGTGCTCCCTTTCAGTATTTCACTAATAGAATAAACTTATGTAAAAATAATGGTGATTTATGAAAATTAGCACATTCTTGATTGTGGGCCTACTATGGCTCCCCTTTTCCTCAGTCCTTGCTATGGATGAAATCACTAAACATTCCTTTAAAGAACCCTTAAAAGTATGTGTCTTTTGCAGTGCTGATAATAAAATTTCTGAAGATTATAAAATTCAAGCCCATGATTTAGGTAAAGAACTCGCCTCCATTGGCGCAACGTTAATTACAGGTGGCTCTAATACAGGACTGATGAACGAAGTCGTAGATGGTTTTACCACCAAAAATCAGAAGGACGTTTATGGGGTACTACCTGGAGCTTTAAAACCGTATAATATTGTCCATCCCGCCATTCCTGAGGATCATGTGATCTGGACGCCTGATATGTATCAGCGCTTAGCGACCTATCATAAGCTTTCTAACGCTTGCATTGTTTTACCCGGTGGTTACGGTACCCTTCATGAACTGATGGACTATTTGGTAAGCGATCAATTTGGCATTCATAAAACGACCATAATTTTAGCAAATCTTAATGGGTATTGGGATCACCTTCTCCTGCTCTTTAGGCGCATGATTGATGAGAAAGCCTTAAGTGAGAATCATGTAAAAGGATTGAAAATTGCCAATTCGGTGGAAGAAATCATGGTCCTTTTAATGGAAAAAGGTAAAGAGCAAAGCCACAATGGGTTAGAAGATCGGTTTTGGGAAACTTCATCTCGCCATCCACTTTAGAGGATGACAAGTGGTATTCATGAATGAGTAAACCATTGACTTGATTTTTTAATAACTGATTCCACCGCCAATGCGATGAAGATCACCATGAAAATACCGAAAAGAGCATGATAATAGGCAAATTCTTGGGCAAAGGTGGTCAGGACATTCATTATTGGTGGAATCTCTTCTACAAACTTGACCCAGTCCCACATTACGAGCTCAGGCTTGAAAAGGGAATAAATGAATTTAAGGCCAATCATATAAATAAACAACGATCCCATAAAACCTAAGTAAGCTCGGGGGATACGATATCCCAACTTTACTCCCAACTGATTACCGAAAATACCGCTGAGGACTAAAAAAAGAACGAGCACAAGGTCAATAGCCTGTGTTTCCAAGGCATGTCCTAAGGTCGCCACAGTGGTAGTTGAGAGGGCTGAGAACAAAGTCGTTCCATATACCACAGGGCTGGTGCGTCCAATCAAATAGGTCAGCACAGGCATCATAAACACCCCATTTCCCATCCCCAAAGTAGCGGTAATAAAACCGGTTAATATGCCCGTTATGATCAATAAAGCACCGCTCATCTCCACACGTGTACGGCGGAAATAAACAGGCCAAGGCATGCGGCTTACCCAGCTCGGTGGTTTTGGCGTTAGAGAAGAATCGGGATGTTTTAAACGTTTAATATTCTTTATGCTTTGAGATAAGAAAAGGGTCCCCATAAGAAATGAAACTGCGATGTAGCCTCCTTTAATAAAGCCATCAATATTACTTTTATGGGGTAATAGGTCAAGAAACTTGACACCCAAGTAGGCTCCGATTACCCCACCGATGACCAAAAACCAACCGAGTTTGATGTCCACATCCATATTACGACGATACTTAAGAAAGCCCGCTAAAGCCACACCGATAGTACTATTAACCTGGCAAGCTACCGCAGATAAAGGAGGGATACCACAAGCTATGAGGGCTGGGGTTACAAAAACACTACCGCCAATACCGATTACACCCGTTAAAAGGCCACCAATAAAACCAATTAAAACGGGTAAAAATAAATTTAATTCAAGGTGCAAAACAGGCAAAACGATATTCATAATATTATTATGTGCTTACTTATATAAAATCGCTAGATCTAACCAGAAATTATTCCTAGGTCGTGCGGTCAACTCGTGTTAGCATTTGCACTCAGAAATTGCTATTTATTTTTGCTCATGACCTTAGCCAAATTACGTATTGGGACGAGATCTAGCCCGCTTGCCTTAGAGCAAACCCATATTGTTGTCCAAGCTCTAAGAGCGAACCTGGATTTACCTATAGAAATTGTTCCTATGACAACGACTGGAGATCAAATCACTGATCGACCCTTGGCGGAAATTGGCGGTAAAGGTCTTTTTTCCAAAGAGTTGGAAAAAGCGCTTCTTGCGAAGCAAATTGATTGTGCCGTTCATTCATTAAAGGACTTGGAGCACACCTTTCACCCGGAATTAACGCTTGCCGCCGTTTTACCCCGGGAGGTACCATGGGATGTGCTTATTTCCCATCCCAGTATAACCTTAAATACTTTGCCTCTAGGAGCCATCATCGGAACGTGTTCGCCACGCCGCCAAGCCCAATTGCACCATTTAAGACCCGACTTAAAGTTTGTTAGCATTCGAGGGAACGTGCAAACACGGCTAGACAAATTCAACAATGGCGATGTAGACGGTCTTGTTTTAGCCCAAGCTGGATTACGTCGCTTAAAAATGGAGTCGGTTATTAACGAAGTATTATCCCTTAAGGTTATGATTCCAGCGGTCGGACAAGGGGTTATTGCTGTTCAAACACGTCTTAAAGATGACGATCTTATTAAGATCCTTGGTCTAATTCATGATCCTCAAACCTTTCGAGAAATAACAGCCGAGCGAGCGATGCTAAAGGCGATTCAAGGAGATTGCTATACCCCCATAGCCGGATACGCTCAAACCATAGATCAAGGACAAATTCACCTTTCTGCTATGCTTGCAAACACCGCTGGATGCTCGTTCGTACAAGATCAAGGTGAGGATCCTGAAATTTTAGGGGTCAGTGTCGGCAAAAAATTAAAGCGACTGGTTGGGGTATGCCCTTAATTTTATTAACCAGACCTCAAAAGCAGTCAGAAGCTATGGTTAAGGCGCTTAAGGTTCCGTGTTTTATTGAGCCCATGCTCTTTATTAACCCTGTCCCGTCCGTCATCTCCTGGGAACATTATACCGATTTTATTGTGACCTCAGCCCAAGTTTTCGATCAAGATCTTCCTTTTCCTCGACTGGCAAGATATTGGTGTGTAGGACCACAAACCGCAGAGCGAGCACGCATCATAGGACTCACCAACGTCCAGGTCGGGCCTGGAACAGGAGAAAAATTAGCTGAACACATCTTAAAGGAGCAGTTACATCCCTCTTCTTTCCTTTATTTGCGGGGCAGAGATATCACCTTTTCTATGGTTGAGAAGCTTCAAAATCATAATCTTAGCATACATGAGACAATTGTTTATGAGAGCACCCCCAGGACGGCTGTAAGCACAACCTTGAACCATCACCTCACCCAAGGAAACATCATTATAGCGCCTTTTTATTCTGTGAAAACAGCTGAAACTTTTGTTCAACTTCTTTACAACACCCCTTTGGCGTCAGCGGTAAGCTTGATCACAGCCATGGCATTAAGTGAGAAAATAGCCCAGACCCTCAAATTTCTGCCCTGGAAGGAAATAGTTATTAATGACACGTTGGCAAATGATGTTATAGAGGAGTATTATGAACTCACATTGGAGTCAGCATGGAGAAAACCGTGAGTGAATCATCCCCCACCCCAGCCCCTCCTAAGGCTTTGCCCAAATCTTCGAGATCTACCTCTTTTGGATTTTGGCATGGATTTGGTCTTCATGCGCTGATGACCATAGGGTTATTGGTTCTTTTTTGGATCTTTCTCCCCCGACTTTTTCCCGGGATTAATCAATCTCCTCTTCACTGGACCAGCTTAGAGAAAAAACTTCAGGAATTAGAGGTGTCACTAACCCAACTAAAAGGCACACCTGGACCTGATTTAAGTCAAATTCAACTGGATATTGATCATCTAACCGACAAGGTTAAGTCCCTGCCATCAGGATCCGTTTCTCCTTTACCAGAACGGTCCCTTATCCAACTTAGTTACTTACTGCGTCTGGATCATGCCCTGACCACAGGACAAGGATATGAATATCTGCTAACCCAGTTAAAGAGCGATCTCTCTTTAAAAGAAAACGATTTTCCTCATCTCTTTGACCAACAAAATATAGGATTTGAGACTCTATCGTCCCTTTTAAATCAGAGTCAAAAGGATCTTCGCTCTACACATGTGGTTGAAAACGTAGCCTTACCGGACCATATTTGGGCTCAACCTCTGTCTAAATTTATTAAAGTACGCAAACATATTCATAAGAGCGAAGCCAATAATTCTCTCCACGAAATATTAACACTCCTCCATCAAAATAAGCTTCAGGAGGCTTTGGAAAAAGTGCAACAAATGGCTGCTCATGACACGTCAGAATGGGTTAAAGATCTAGAAATACTGATTCAAGGGCGTCAAGAGTTGGAAAAACTGTGGCATCTTTGGGAATCTCAACTGTCGAATAAAACAACAGAGGAGAAGAACTCATGACCAAAAAATTTTGGTCTAAATTTTTCTTGACCCTGAAACTTATTATTGTTTTTGGGATTATCTTCATCCTTTATCATCTTGAAGGATCGGTATCCCTTCAATGGAGTTTATATGAGGCAGAGATTTCTCTGTCCTTTTTAGCCCTTCTGGGTTTTGGTCTTTTAATCACGATTCTTCTTGTTTACCGGTTTTATCTGTCCTTGAAAAGGATTCCGCAAAAGTGGTTATCTCGACGCCGTCAAAAGCGTCAACTTAAAGCTCAACGGGCTTTGTTTGAAGGGTATAGTGCTTTAGCCGCGGAAGATTATGAAGAAGCCCGCAATCAAATTCAAAAACTTGAACGACTGGATACGTCCAATCCTTTCTATTTGATTTTAAAAACTCAAATTGCGTTCGCTCAAGGCAATCTGGAAGAAGCAGGAGACGCTTTAAAACAATTAAGCCATCACGACGATTTAAAGTTCTTAGGACTTAGGGGGTTAATTTCTCTGGAAGAAAACCGCCCTAATCCGTCAAATCTTCATCAACTTCTGATGGAGGCATTAAAAATTAACCCACAATCTCCTTGGGTTTTGCAAAAGCTTTTCCAATGGCATATCCGTCATGCTGCTTTTGATCAAGCCGAAATGATCCTAGAGCAATTACAAATTACTCACTCACAATCTCCCGAGGTGATTAACCGTCGCAAAGCCCTTCTAGCTTGGGCAGAGGCAGATGTAGCTTATAGAGAACAAGATTTTGATGTGTTTTATGATGCTGTTCATCGTTCCTTATCTTTGTATCCTGAGCTGACAGAAGCAACGTTTCGTCTCGCTCAATATTATGGGGAGTCTCAACGGCTTTCAAAAGCACTTAAAACGCTTTATCAAGGATATCAAGCCCAACCCAATCCGGAGTATGGAGTAATCCTCCAGCAAGTGCTCTCCACTTATGCAACCATCGATTTGTATAAAGAAGCGGAGAAAATGACAGCTTCTCATCCCGACCATAGGCATACCCAGCAAATCTTAGCCAAATTAGCCATTGATGCTAAATTATGGGGTCAAGCGAGAACTCATTTAGAAAAACTTAAGAAATTTACGATTACCAAAATTTACTATCAGCTCATGGCCCACTTAGAAGCCATGCAGCATCCTGATCAACCACATTTAGCAAGAAACTGGTTAGATCAAGCTGCTCAAGCCCCACAAGATCCCACTTGGACTTGTGTCGAATGTGCTCATCCGCAAGAACGATGGTCGCTCATGTGTCCTAGCTGTCATGAAATTGATAGCATTCATTGGGCAGGTATTCCCAAGCCCCATCGAAAAGAAAAATCATCTTCATTATTAATTCATACCTATCCGTCAGATATTAATAAATTTTTAGTAAAATAGTTGCACCATAAACTTAGGAACCCAAACTAAGTTTATGCGCGATGTCTGACGAAATTTTAGTCCCACCCCCAAGAAACTCATCAAAACTCATGTTTATTTTGATTGGTCTTGGGGTTTTACTGATTATCTTGGCTGGGGTTTTATTCTTCACCCCTGTTGGAAAATCTCTCTTTTCCAAAAAAGAGCCTATAGAGGTTAACGAACCACAAATGAATTTAAGCTCTCTCGAGTTTGTTCAACTCCCTGAAATCTTAGTCAATTTACGAAGCGCTGAGGGACGTATTGGATTTTTAAAATCTACCTTCATCGTAGAAGTGGATAATGGAACTATTGCCAAAAAAATTGAAAAACTTAAACCCGTTTTAGTTGACCTCTTCCAGGTTTATTTAAGAGAATTGGATCCCAACGATCTAAAAGGCTCTGCTGGCCTCCAACGAGTGCGTCAGGAATTGGCAACACGTACCAATAACGTCATTGCGCCAGAAAAAATCCGAAACATTCTTTTTAAAGAATTTTTAGTTCAGTAGGAGATAAAGTGATGGTCGATGATCTGAGCAACACACCTCCCTCTTATACAGCAACGGATGACCTTGAAGAGCCTAGTCTTGATGACCAAAAACAAATTGTAAACAGTCCTCAAAACGTAGAAACTGGCTTGGCCTCCATCATCAATAGTGGCCTTGTATATTATGAACGATTACCTATGCTGGAAGTCGTTTTCGACCGGTTGGTCCGTCTGTTGTCCACCAGCATGCGTAACTTTACCTCCGATAACGTAGAAGTCAATCTAGAATCGATTTCTTCCGTTCGTTTTAGTGATTATCTGGATTCCATTTCCTCACCCGCCATGCTCAATGTCTTTATTGCCGAGGAATGGGACAACCATGGTCTCATCATGATTGATAGTGACCTGATCTACTCCATTATCGATGTTTTACTGGGAGGACGCAGAGGTGTTGCCTTGATGCGCCTGGACAATCGAAATTATACAACCATTGAGCGAAACCTTATTGAAAAAATGGTGCAGGTCTTTCTAGCTGATTTAAGTGCGGCTTTTGACCCTTTATGTCCTGTAACATTCCGATTTGAGCGATTGGAAACCAATCCAAAATTTGCCTCTATTGCACGACCAGCCAATGCTATTGTCCTTGTACGTCTTTCATTAAGCGCCGATTCACGCGGCGGGTTTATTGAACTGGCCTTACCTTACGCAACCTTAGAGCCCATTCGAGAACTTTTGCTCCAAAACTTTATGGGTGAAAAATTTGGTCGAGACTCCATATGGGAAAATCACTTAGCCTCTCAGCTGTATCACACCGAATTTGAACTGGCAGCTCTATTGGATCAGGTAACTTATTCATTGGACGAAGTTCTTAAGTGGAATGTGGGAAGTCAAATTCTTTTAAATGCAACACCCAATTCACCCATTACTCTGGTTTGTGGTGAACATCCCCTATTTATCGGACAAATGGGACGCAAAGCTGGAAATTTAGCCGTGAAAATCGAAAACTTCATTCAAAATGAGGAGGAAGTCTCCAATGCCGTTAATTACTGATATAATTATGATCTTGCTGCTCATCGGGGTTATTGTTCAGTCCCTACGCCTTCATCGGGTCGTTGCCACTGTTCGCAACCTGAATCGAGAGGTAAGTCCTATGATTCATGAACTGTCCACCATCATCACCCAATCGACACGCAGTATCGAAAATCTCAAGGAAGCAAGTCTTGAGGCCCACAGGCATATATCGGAAAAATTGAAATCTTCAAATACGCTACGTACCGATCTGGAATTTCTGATCCAGCACGGCGAGAAAATTGCTGAGCGGCTTGAAGAATTGGTTCAAAAATCGATTCACATACAGAAAGCAGCCAAAAAACCATACAAAAAATCTAAAGGTGAGGAAGAAAGTGAAATCATTCCTTTATATGCTGATCCCGATGTAAAAGCAACACCTTCATCAAGCACAAAAAACAGGAGAAAGCGAAATGCTGCCGCCTAAAGTCAGTAAGGCAATTCTGCGCCTTCTTCTTTGGCGCCCTCAATTAAGTCATCTGGTTGTCTTGATGGCCTGCCTACTTTTATCTTTGCGCCTCAATCATCTAATCGAATACTTTGATGAGGACAAAGAAAATGATCCATCCCACAGCCCTCTCAATCTCGGTCAGCCTGTGCTTGCTGAAACCAATTCAAAGGAACCTTCCGCACAGGAACCTCCTGAACAGGAATCTCCACCAGAAAGCGACGAAGAAGATTCATTGGAAGAAACCGTTAAGGATCCACCAAAAGCAAGCCCGCCTTCCCCAACGGCCTCCTCTGGTTTAACTCAGGAAGCGCCTGCTCCCCTTGAATCTTCTACGGAAAAAATTCAGACAAACGAAGAAGATAAATTAAAATTTGATTCACTATACTTAGATGAAAATCAGGTGCGTGTTTTTAAAGCCCTTTCTGATCGACATGACAAAATTGATCAACAGTCAGAACAAGTGGAACAACAACGTAAACTCATTGAATTGGGTGAAAAGAAATTATCCGAACAAATTAACTCACTGCAAGAAATGAAGAAATCCATCGAGGAAGCTAAGCAATCGTTGACTAAAGAAGAAGAGAATAACTTAAACAAAATGATTAAAATCTATGAAGGGATGAAGCCTGAAGAAGCAGCAGAAATTTTCAACAAAATGCACGTGGTCGTAGTATCCAAGTTGATCCAAGGCATGAATCAAAAGAAGGCAGCACCGATTCTTGCTGCCATGGACAAGAATAAAGCTAGAATGGTTACCTTAGAGATGATCCGCCCTAAAGAGGCACCCCATCCTATAGAGGAAGAATCAGCAAAGACCTCTATAAACTCTCAAGAGTCGTCTAAGTCATAGGAAGTAAAATTTTCAGCGCAAGACACGAATTAAAGGTTTTAAGCCTTTACATAGATTCATAAAATTTTACAATAATTGTATTGCTTTGGAGTTTTGACTTTTACTCGCAGATGAACCAGGACATATTTTGATGAAAATTTTGCAATGCATTTTACTTTCTATAGTTTTTTTTACACTCACAGGTTGTGGTGACCCCTATAAAATACTCAACAATATTGCTAAAAATAACACCATAGGAAAGCGCAAAGCCAGCGATAAAGACTATAATAATTTCATGACTCTTTATAATGAACTGGCACGTCAAAACCTTTTTAGCAAAAATGCCTATAATGAAGAAATAAATAATTATCAACTTATTGCATCAGGCCAGATAACTCCTCTTATTGACTATGGTGAGTCTTTTTCGGAAAGTGTTTTTGATCAAAAATTAAAAAATGCCATTAATTCTGCTCCTGACGATCAAAAGAAAGCACTTTCAAATATGTTCCTTAACTTGCTTGAGGATAGTTCAGAAATGTACAAAGGCTCTGTTGAAACTATTTCTAGGCTTGTCAAAACTAATTATTCTAGTTCTAGCCAATTAGACTCCCATAGAAATATTGCGGCTTCTAATTCTCAAAAAGTTCAAATATTTGTAAGCGAAAATAGAAATAATCCTCTTTTCTATCAAAAGATAGGAAATTCCATCAACACTGTACTCTCAGATAGGAATTTAAGCATGTTTATTGCTGCCTATCCTCTGATCATTACTAGCTACCTCATGGATAATTATGGATTCACGATAGAGCAAGCTGCAGACTTTTTAAGCAGTCCTTTAATGAATTTACCGATCCCAGAACCCGACCCTGAATTGCTAGAATCTTCATCTCCTGCAGATTCTGGATCTGTTTGTAGAGCAAGTTAATTCCTGCGTTTTAGAAGAGAAGCCATTACCTGGCTTCTTCTTTCTTAATGAAAGCTATTGTAATTTTACCTAGATTTTCTAAAAGAAAACAACTATTTATAGAAAGACTCTTGATCAACAATTGACAAAATCCAAGTTAAGAGCTTACTTAAAATGAATCTAGCCCGACCTCAGAGTCGCCATAAGACTCATGCTGTAAAAGTTGGTAATGTCATTATTGGGGACAATCATCCCATTGTGGTTCAATCCATGACTAATACAGAAACAGCCAATGTGGAAGAGACAGTCGCTCAAGTTATCGAGCTTGCCGATGCGGGTTCGGAAATTGTTCGTTTAACCGTCAATCATGAAGCAGCAGCATGGGCAGTCCCTGAAATAAAGAATAAACTGCTTCAAAAGGGATATACAGTACCTCTTGCAGGGTGCTTCCATTACAATGGGCACCGATTACTTAAAGATATACCTGATTGTGCCCAAGCATTGGATAAATATCGCATTAATCCTGGTAATGTAGGTTTTGGTGACAGGAGAGTAAGTCAATTTGCTCAAATGATTGAACAGGCCCTCATTTATCAAAAACCTGTTCGTATTGGTGTCAATTGGGGCAGCTTAGATCAAGATTTAACGGCACGATTAATGGATGCTAATGCAGCTCTTCCCCAGCCTAAGCCTGCTGAACAGATTTTACAGGAAGCCCTGGTTCAATCGGCTTTGACCAGTGCTGAGTTAGCTGAATCTTTGGGCATGACACCCAATCAGATCATTCTCTCTTGCAAGGTTAGTCGGGTTCAGGAATTGGTAACCGTTTATCGAGAATTAGCCCGCCGTTCAAACTACGCGCTTCATTTAGGCTTAACTGAGGCTGGTATCGGCTCTAAAGGCATTGTCGCGACCACTGCAGGCCTATCCTTGCTGCTTCAAGAAGGGATTGGTGATACGATTCGCGCGTCTTTGACCCCCATGCCCGGAGAATCCCGCACTCAAGAAGTCGTAGTCTGCCAAGAAATTCTCCAGTCTTTAGGGCTCAGATCTTTCTCTCCTCAAGTGACTGCCTGTCCTGGTTGTGGTCGTACGTCCAGCACTTATTTTCAAGAGTTAGCCGCTAAAATCCAAGGGTTTTTGCGCACTCAAATGCCCATTTGGGCGAAAGAATATCCTGGGGTTGAGTCCATGAATGTTGCTGTCATGGGGTGTATTGTCAATGGACCTGGGGAAAGCAAACATGCCGATATTGGCATAAGCCTTCCCGGCTCCGGAGAATCTCCCGTTGCACCTGTATTTATGGATGGAGTTAAGACCCACACCTTACGTGGTAATTCCATAGCGGAAGATTTTCAAAACCTGGTTATTCAATATGTCCAAAATAAATATCAAAAAGGAGATCATCATGTATAAAACTGTTCTGAGTTTGCTTAGTATAGTATCGTTAGCGCACGCAACCGAACCCCCCTTACAAGACATTACAGGAGGAGATCGAAATCCAGGTCTCACATCCCAGAACTTTGTCCAGCCTAATCAAGGGATGGAAGAGATCGTAGAAATAGATAGCCATAAAAAGCATACGGTTCAAGCCCTTGGCGATATGGCAAAACATGAGACAAAGATATTAGAATTAAAAGCCACGGTTGAGATTGAAAGAGCCAAGAATGACATCAAAGCACAGGCTCTTCGTACAGAAATCCTGGCAAAAGAAATTGAAAAAAAATCGAAAGCAAAATTAGAAAAGCTGAAAGAGAAGAGTAAAAAGAAAAAGGATAAAATGAAAAGAAAGCTGAAAGGTCTCTAGTTTCCCTTCTTTAGTTGATTGTTTTGCAAACAAAATCCCTCCTTTCAGAGGGATTTTTTATGGGGTTTTATCGTTACATTTTTATAAATTATCAAGAGTAACCATAAGGCATACAAAAAAAATCAATTATTTCCTGTACCAGCTAAAAATTCATCTTCTTTGTAGTATTTTATCTTCTCACTTGGCTGCTTTTTTTTCAGGGTCATATCTTCAACAATATATTTAGCAAAAGTTTCAGGATCATGAAAATTTATGCTTTCATCCTCAAGTTCTTCCAAAGAAAGTTCCAAAGTATTTTTAAAGATAAGGGTCCAATGTTGAATGAGTTCATAGGTGTGAATTATAAAGTTTTTTCGAATTCCTATAGGTAAAGCCTTACCGTATCCTTCCACAAATTTCTTCATAAGAATATTTACTTGTTCCAAATCTTCAACCTTCCATCTTCGATATTTGGTTTGATAGTAAAAGAAAAAAATATCATGCCAGAAGGGGACGGGTTTGCGATGGGTTTCTGCCATGGTCGCGAGATCGATGAAGGCGACCACATCTGTATCCTCATCGTAAAGGATATTTTCTGGATAAAAATCGTGATGGTTAACCGTCATAAAATTGGAGAATTCACCCTGCCTGACGGCTTCCTGAGCCTCAGGAGATGCCAAACGATAATGAAATTCCCCCAAAGCACGGCCCACACGTTTAAAAATGTATTTAATAATAGAATTGGCTTGGTATTCTTCATCCTCAATAAAATAGCTCAATTCAGAACCATTCATCTTTGGAAGAATGGTAATATATTGTTTTTCTTGGGTTTCCGGCGAAAAATACCAAAAACTTCCTAAATCTAAGCCAAGAACAGGAAGGAAGGGGTTATTTGCTTGTTCAAGTGCACCTATATTGCTTTCCCGCAAATAGGCATAACTTTGTAATTCAGTGATTGGGGATTGACAGGATCTATGGAAAATTTCCTTAGGGTTCTTAATTCCTTTGACAATCAGTTGGTGAGATTGGCCATTCCAAGAAGATTGCTCCCTTAAATTTACTTCAAACAGAAACTTTGTATAGGTTCCCCTTTTAAACCTTAAATTCAAAACGATGTTTCTAGGATCTAAATCAGCTTCATCCTTAGCCAGGCCACAATCTTGAAGTAAGTTAAGAATCATATCTCTGTCTTCATCCTTCCAGAAATGGTAAATGGTTTGTTGAGATAATTTTACTTCCGGGATAATTGGATTAAGGATAGCCCTGTGCCCGTTTTCTTCTTTCTCACTGGAAAATGATGGATGACTTAAACTCCCCCCTATAACGCTTATCAAAAGCAGGTAATTGAGTATGTTCATAAAGAAACTATCCTTCTTTTTAGAGGTGCTTTAATAAGTTTATTTGAATAAGTCAGGATAGAAAAGAAGGGATGGAAAAGTCATCTTCATCGCTTGACCTAATTTAACGAGTATATTGAATCTCAATGATTGACAAGTGTGGGGCTGTCATTGCGAGCTCCAAGACGGTGTAACAATCCACAAAAAAGGATTGCATCACCTGCCCTAAAAGAGACTCTCAATGACTAGCCAACCCGTCACTCCAGTGATTCAGCGTACTAGCTTTTAGTGTTTAATTTTTTCTCAAGCCAGTGGATGTCATAATCTCCATTGAGAATGTCCGCATCATTAGCCAACTGGCGATGAAGAGGAATAATGGTTTCAATGCCAGAAATAACGTATTCCCGTAACGCTCGATCGACGCGCTTAATACACTCTTCACGGGTGTGTCCATAAATGATCAATTTGGCTACCAGACTGTCATAATGTGGGGGCACGCGATACCCTTGATAGAGATGGCTATCAATACGCACACCCCAACCTCCTGGAGCATGGTAGCTGGTTATCTGGCCAGGAGAAGGTATAAAGGTCTCATGATTTTCAGCGTTAATACGGCACTCAATGGCATGTCCATGAAATTTAATATCGCTTTGTTTAAATTCTAAGGGTAGACCTGCAGCGACCTTAATTTGTTCTTTAACCAAATCGATGCCTGTAATCATCTCTGTAATTGGATGTTCCACTTGCAATCGGGTATTCATTTCAATAAAAAAGAATTCACCGTTTTCATAGAGAAACTCAAGGGTGCCAACACCGCGGTATTTGAGCTTCGACATGGCATCGTTAACCACTTCGCCTAACTTTTGCCGTTGTTCATCACTCAAGGCTGGAGAAGGGGCTTCTTCCCATATCTTTTGGTGACGTCGTTGCAAAGAGCAATCCCGTTCGCCAAGATTGACAGCATTGCCGTAGGCATCAGCCAAAACTTGGACTTCAATATGGCGAGGTTTGCGCAAATAACGTTCCATATAGACTTGGTCATTACCAAAACAAGCTTTAGCCTCAGCTCTGGCCAATCGTAAAGCTTGGGGCAACTCATCTATGGAATTTGCCACTTTCATACCCTTGCCCCCGCCACCACTGGTAGCTTTGATCAGAAGGGGAAATCCAATGTGTCTGGACAATGAAAGGGCTTCCTCATCACTGTCCACGCCCCCATCAGAGCCAGGAACTACAGGCACGCCTAAGTCGATCATTGTCTTTTTTGCTGTGATCTTATCGCCCATCATATCGATATGTTCAGGTGTGGGACCGATAAAAGTTATACCATGTTCTTCTACCATTTTGGCAAAAGCAGAATTTTCAGCCAGGAAACCAACACCTGGGTGAATCGCATCAGCCCCAGTTATATCAGCAGCACTTAAAATTGCTGGAATGTTGAGATAACTCTCTCGAGAGGGTGCTGGTCCAATGCATACACTTTCATCAGCCAGGCGTACGTGCATCGCTTCAGCATCGGCTGTTGAGTGAACAGCAACGGTCTTAATGCCCATCTCGTGACAAGCACGCATTATTCTAAGGGCTATTTCGCCCCGGTTTGCGATCAGTATTTTATTAAATAGCGTTTTTTTTGTCATATTACCTTATTCAATAACCAGTAAGGGTTCACCAAATTCGACAGGAGTCCCATCTTTCATGAAAATATTGGTAATTTTTCCAGCTCTAGGAGCTTTAATTGGATTCATCACCTTCATTGCTTCAATGATCATTAGCGTTTGGCCGACGCTTACCATATCCCCGATCTTAACAAAAGGAGGAGCACCAGGCTCAGGAGCCACATAGACCGTTCCCACCATCGGTGATTTAATAGCATTGTGATGAGATTCTGCACCTTTTCCTGATTCAGTACTTAATGTGGGTTGAACAGGAGCAGATACGACAGCCGTGGGTGTTGGTGCAAGCGCCGCAATCTCGGTCTTTCGAGCGACTCGAATCCTTCGACCATCATCTTCATATTCAACTTCCGTTAAGTCTGTCTCAACTAAAATTTCTGCAAGTTTGCGTATGGCGTCGCCATCAATAAAAAACTTTGAGGACATGAATCAATCATCCTATATGGGTTTTAAATAGTAATTAATTAAGGCATCTAATGCCATGGTATAGCTTTTTCTTCCCATTCCTGCAACAATCCCGTGAACAGCCGGACTGATGAATGAGTGATGCCGGTAACTTTCTCGAGCATATATATTGCTTATATGGACCTCAATTTTGGGAATTTCTATAGCTTTGAGAGCGTCGTGTACGGATATAGACGTATGGGTCAATCCAGCCCCGTTAATGATCAAGCCGTCACCTTTTTCACCGCCTTCCTGAATCCAATCAATTATATCACCTTCATGATTTGATTGACGAAACTCTAGGATATATTGATGTGCTTCAGCAAACTCTCTGCATTCCAGCTCAATCTCTTTTAAGCTGGTTGTCCCGTATATATGGGACTCTCTTTGACCTAATAGATTTAGATTAGGACCATTAATGACCCAAATTTGCTGATCTCCAGTCATCTAGTAGGTTTGTCCTTTGATTTTCTCAAGAAATTCGTCGATTTCTTCATAACTATTGAAATGCATTGTGAGAGTTCCGCCACTTTTTGTTACTTTTAATTGTGCTTTTAGCCCTAAAGCCCGTTGAATTTCTTGTTCTAACTGTTTTACTTGAAAGTCTGTTTCACTTGGCGGGATATCAAGCGTAAGTTTTTTTCTTTTCTTTGCCAGCATCTCGGCCTGTCTAACATTTAAATTACCTTCCAAGATTTGTTGTACCATTTGATCCACATCTGTGGCTGTAATAAGAGTCCGCGCATGGCCTGCAGAAATTTTACCCTGATCTATAAGTTCTTTGATGTAGCTTGGAAGATTATTCAATCGCAGCATATTGGCGACATGACTTCTACTCTTACCAATGGATTTTGCCAACTCCTCTTGGGTGTAGTTGAATTCGGACAAAAGTCTTTGATAGGCTTCCGCTTCTTCCATAGGCGAAAGATCATCTCTTTGAACATTTTCAATAAGAGCCGTTTCTAACGCTTCACGATCGTTACACAACCTAACAATAGCAGGGACAGTTTCTAGATTAAGAGTCTTGGCCGCACGCCAGCGACGCTCTCCTGCAATAATCTCATAGGGACCAGACATGTCATCAGTTAAGGGCCTTACAATCAATGGTTGTAATATCCCTTTTTCCTGAACTGACAAAATAAGCGCCTGTAGCTTTTCATCATCAAATGTACGACGAGGTTGGTATTTACCTGGCCGAATAAGGCTGGTTTGAATAAGTCGCACGATAGTTTGTTCCGAGGACTCATTTTCAACTTCTGGTAGTAAATTTTCTCCCAGAAGGGCTGACAATCCTTTACCTAAACTTGCTTTAGCTGGCTTTAGATCTGTTGTATTCATCACGGTCATGATCCCTCTTCAATACTTCACGTGCGAGTGACATATAAGCTTGCGAGCCTGGACATTTTACATCATATATCAGCACAGGCTTTCCATGTGACGGTGCTTCTGATACCTTAGTGTTTCTTGGAACTGGCGTTTCAAACACTTTATCGCCTAAGTATTTCCTTACATCATCTGCTACCATTTGACTTAGTGAGCTCCGTCGATCAAACATGGTTAAGATGATACCAAAAAGTGATAAATCAGGATTGAAGCTTTTTTTAATTTTCTGAACTGAGCCCAAAAGATAACTTAACCCTTCTAATGCATAATATTCGCACTGAAGAGGAATTATAACACTTTTTGCAGCGACCATAGCATTGAGCGTTAACAACCCCATAGAAGGTGGACAATCAATAAATATATAGTCAAACATAGGTGCATAGGGAGCGATAATTTCTTTAAGCAAATATTCTCTTTTGTTAACTCCCACTAATTCAATTTCCGCCCCCAATAAATCTATGGCAGATGGAATAATGGACAATCCTGGAATGTTTGTTTTAACCAAAACTTGGCCAAGTGTATGCTCTCCTATGAGCAAACCATAGGCATTTAAAATCCTTTTTTGCTTTGATAGCCCTAATCCCGTAGATGCATTGGCTTGAGGATCAAAGTCTATAACAAGAACTTTCTTATCGACAGCTGCCAACGCAGTAGCCAAATTTATGGTTGTTGTTGTCTTACCAACACCACCTTTTTGATTTGCAATCGTAATTATATGAGCCATGGAGTTTACTTCGGCTTTATATCAAAAACATCTAAAATACATCCTTCTGGCTCTAGTATACTGGGATATTGATCAAAAGAGAAAGACCATTTTTTATTCGCCTCTAAAATTTCTTTATTGACATTTTTTCCTTTATGCAAAATTGCTCTCGGCAACCGTGTTTCACGTGAAACAATTTGCGCAAAAGACAGAATCATGGTTAAGTCTGCGCAAGCTCTTGAAAGTATAAGGTCATAATCTTTTTCAATCTCTTCAATTCTATTATTTAGGATGGTTACTTTTGTGCCAGTTAATCGAGCTACTTCCTCAAGAAAAACACACTTCCTGACATTGCTCTCACATAAATAAATGTCATTTATTCCTGATATAGCGAGCACCATTCCAGGGAACCCAGCTCCAGTTCCAATATCTATAATATTGCATAATTGGCTATTAATAGATTTAATTTCATCAGAAGCACGTTTTACATGTGGAAGAATCTGAAGTGAATCTAGTACATGTCTAGACCAAACATTCTCCAATGTTTTAAATTGTACAAGACTCGTATTGCGATTCCACTCACTAAGAAGATTTATGTATACGTCTAATTTTTCAATTGTTTCACGTGAAACATATTGAAACAATTGTTCAGTTAAAGTATCTGGCAAATCCATGTTCATTTAAAGACTACATTCCTGAATTTATATATACAAATTATCATGAAAACACGCTTGAGATCATCAAAAAATCACGCTAAGCTTGTCGGAAATAAGACAGGAGGTTAACATGGTCATAGACAACACAACAGCAAATCAACTTCGATTATTCATAGAAAAAATTGAAAGATTAGAAGAAGAAAAAAACGAATTGATGGAAAACATACGCGAAGTATTCTCTGAAGCAAAGGCAACTGGATTTGATACAAAAGTTATGAAACAACTTATCAAAATTCGCAAAATGAAGAAAGAAGATCTAGCAGAGCAAGAAGAGCTTCTGGATTTATACCGACATGCTCTGGGTATGATTCCAAATGACAGTTTAGACCAAGCTGCATAATTCAAAGGGACCACGCCTGGCTGATTAGGGCTGCTATGGTGTGGTCACTAACAATACATTAAATTCTGATTTTAAATTATAAAGGTTGCAATACTTTAGGGCTAAGTGAATATAATTTTACTTTCCTGAGAAACAATCTTCACATTTCTGGCAATAATTAAACATAGATAATTTTTTATAGTGCCGTAATGATGGAGGAGCCCCTATGGTAGTTGTCTTGCGTAAAAAGCTATATAATACTTTGGCCACTTTTTCAGCGTTGATACTTTCCACACCCAGTCATGGATCTATCTTACATATTATAAACGCTGCTCAACTTCCAATAGAAGTAATTATACAACCTGAAGAAGGAAATGATGGGCCAGACTTTCCTGAAATTCACAAGATTATTCATGCAGATCGTTTATTATCCATTGAAATAGACCGAAATCAATTAGGCAAAGTTGAATCGTTCTCAGTTATAGGCAAGGTTAATTTTTATGCCATCTCAGATCGTTGTGTAAACCTAGATTTTAACAAAGACTACATTTTAACACTTAGCCATAAACTGCATGGAGGTGTAAGTTGTTTGGCAGTAGAAACTCCCAAACATAATTCACCCTGAATTCATCGTTACCATCACTGAAAACGCAAATAAAAAGACACAAATTATAAGGTAAACTAATATCTTATAACAATATCATCTATAACAAGTAAAACGCAGTAGTTAAAAAGCAAAGACGTAATTCATAACTTCTGAAGTACTCTCAAAAGGAGTACTGTCAATCAGTCAATGGGATTTTGTTATTTAGAACCTGCCTTATAAGTACCACAACAAATCTTTTTGAGAGGTTATTGAAAGAAGCAAAGAAATCCAGAAAACTGGATCACCACAGCCACTCCGTAGCTTCGTGATGACACTTTAAAATGTTTACCTTATCATTTTACCACCAATGAGACAGGATCTAATCAGGTCTAATTCTAATTCCAAACGCAACATTCGCAGTCTTTACTTAATACTTTTGTATCAGCATAATTGGCGTTGTAGAATCCAGATCCAAAAATCAATGCGAATGTATACTATCTCATAGTTATTTACCACATTTCCAACTGTCTTTGCATAGCTTCCTCCAACAACTGCTTTTCTCTCTCCATGCTTTGACCAGCTTCATAAGAATGAGGATAAAGTGTGTGATACAATCTAATCATTTCATATAATACTGGCATTGGCTTATCATCATCAACTCTGTGTTTTCTGTAACCTTCAATAACTTCAAAAATGAATTTTAGGGCAACTTCCGCATAAGGACGAGCTTGCATACTATTTCTGTAAAAGAGAGGAAATTGATAATTAGCTATAGGATAGTTAGCATGTAAATAGTTTATAACCCCCACTGGAGGAGGGGCTTGATTTGGTGTTTCCTCCAATTTTCTATAAAACATATCAGCAAATACGTCGTACATAGTAGATTCTATTATTTGGTCATTAGCGTTATTTAGAAGATCCAATTCAGGGTTTTTGGTTAATCTTCCTTTCTCATATGCTCGCCATACATTTGCCTCACCTCGTCCATAAATATCTTCTGGATACAGCTGTTTAATATCAGCAGGAGACAAATCAGTAGCTCGCTCAAGTTTTTGTTTTACCATCTCTGTTATGACCCTAGGACAAACTGCAGAGGATAGGATCATACGGGCAATTTGCTTACCTGTGGCATTTGGAAAAGCTTCCATGAGCAGGGCTAGCATTCCAGAGACAACTGGCGCAGAAAAAGAGGTACCAGTAATCTGAGAAAAATCATCAGTTCTTGATAATTCTACGGTCGTAGAAACAGGAACATAAACATAATAATCTCTCAACAAGCCAGCCATCGCGGAATAATTCGACAAAATAGGATGTTGAGTTGGTCTGTAGGCATATTTCTTTTCAAGAGGTGGTACGCCAGATCCGACAACGATGATAGCACCAGGATTATCTTCATCCTCATTAACTGAACGTGCAAGCTCAAATAAAGCTTTGCCGTAAGGTTCAGTGCCTAAAAGAGAACTGTTGTTTCCCGCGCTAACAACAACGACAACACCCATCCTGGTGAGCTGTAATAAAGGTTGCATTAGCAATTGAGCAAGTCTACCCTGATACAATCTATTAATTTCAAGGCCATTGGAACGATTAACAATGCGCACATTATACTTTTTTATAAAATCTGGTCTTAGACTTTTGTAATTCGTATATTTTTCTTCGCCAGGCAAACCACGTTCAAGATCAACAGAAAGAACATTCGCATCTGGAGCAACTTTTTGTGCATAGGTTTGCACAATTTCACCATGGAATAAATTTCTACTCCCATCACTACTTATTGAATGCGGGAAATGATCATGAACAACAATAGTGACGCCCTTTCCGGTTATTTTCAAATTACGGAGCTGAAAAACACCTAAAGAGGCCAAAGCATTAGTTAATGAAGAATCAACCACATTAGTATATATGGGTTTACCATACGCATCTTTAGTAAAAGGCGTATCTAGCATCTGCCCCATGAACATGTATAGGGTAAAAAAGATAGTGACTATTTTTGCAAACCTACACATGATTGTGCCTCTCTTTTAAACAAAGGAGAAAGGAGTACACTTTTATAAATGTTATGTATTTATTAAGAAATGGTTAATTTCATGTGATCTTATAATTAAGTTGTATTTATTTATCTTTGAATCAATAATCACAAATCTTAAAATATGATTTTCGAAAGAGATTCAAATCGTAGATCTCAAAATCGATTGAACAAATTCATATATTTCAAAAGCGATCTAAAAGCTCTCCAGAGCCAAGTACAATTAAATTTAAAAATTGGTTCTGGCAATACTATTAAATCTATACTATTTTTTTCTCATTCATATTTTATTCGCCGATTATTATGGTTATTTTTAAAATTTTCATTAGTCTTTTAATGATCCTCATTGCCGACCAAAGCAAAGCCATGGAGGAGGAAACCCCGTTCTTTTTTGATGAACATAAAATATTAGAAGTTCACAATCAGATCATGGAAGATTTTCAAATATTAAGAAACTTACCCATCAATGATCAAGAAGCACCTGCAGATAATTTTAAATCGACAACCGAAATCGAAGCTTTAAAACGTATAAATAACAATTACGATTATTTAAAAAGAGTTATAGCCTATTGCCCGGCAGTAATTCAAAATCATTTAATTCTAGATATAGGCAACTACTTTTATTTTATTCACACGAAAAAAGCATTGAAGGAATTAAAAAATGGGTATCTTAAAGTGTTTAGAGCCCTAAATCCAGCGCAAGGCATGAGGGTGGAGGACTTATACTACTATCACTTATCTCTAATGAAAATAAATCTTAATGAAGCAACATCCTTAAAAAATGTATACTTGAGAGAAGAAGAAGCTTATAATTTTGCTCTTGAAAATGCTGTATGCACAACGCGGTATTGCCAGACGAAACAAGATTACATCAATAGATATAAAGATGTAATTAATCTCCTGGGAATGATGCCACCTATGACTTTTCGAGCACAAGATGCTTCACTGTGGGATAACCTAATATTTAACTACATAAAAAGGATCGTTGAAAACTTGCACCAGCAACAAGGCACCTCTAGCTCCTTGGAATTTAATTGGTTCAAAGAAAATGTCGAACAGATCATGTCCCTACAAAACAATCCAAACAGACAATCCATAATTGAATTTACGTATAGATGCCTTGTCTCCACTATCTATGAACCCCATATTTGCCAGGGATTTCACACCTATCTATCAGAACATACCGCTTATTATGAGCAGGTTTATGAAGAAAAGACCCAAAGGGACAATCAATCGGGTTAAGAATCACACTTAACCCAGTAATCGACCAACAATCTTGGCTGTATAATCTACTAAAGGGATGATTTTACCATAACTCATTCGCGTTGGACCAATCACCCCAATAGCTCCTATGACCTTTTCGCTGGAGTTATGATAAGGAGCGATCACCATAGAACAGCCAGAATGACTAAACAAATTATTTTCCGAGCCGATAAATATTTGAACACCATCGCCACGAATAGAAGCGTCCAAAATTTCTAGCAAAGATTCTTTGGTATCAAGAGCTTGAAATAAATCTCGAATTTGATTGAGTTGATCAAATACCGTCACATTTTCTAATAGATTGGCTTGCCCTTTAACGATGAGAGACCCTGAATGCTCCCCACCAGCCCATACAGCAACACCTTGTTCAATTACATTGGAAGCAAGGTCATTCAATTGGTTGCGATCTTTCACCAATTCGCTTTGGATAATTGAGCGTGCCTCAGATAAGGTTCGACCAACCAATCGTTCGTTTAAGTAATTACTTGCTTCTACCAAGACAGAAGGGGGGATGCCAACCGGAAGTTCCATGACCCGGTTTTCCACCAGTCCATCCTCTGTAATCATAACAGCTAAGGCGCGCCCAATACCCAAATTAACGAATTCTACGTGCTTTAAGGGGGATTCGGTTTTAGGAGCCATAACGAGACCCGCACATTTGGTCAAACCAGACAAAGTAGCTGTTGCCTGTTCCAAAATATCGGTTACAGATTTTCCTCTAATAGAACACTGTTGTTCAATCTCTTGCTTGTCCACATCTGAAAGGGAGCCAACTTGGAGAAGTCCATGGACAAAAAAGCGTAATCCTTCCTCTGTCGGCAAACGACCTGCCGACGTGTGGGGCGCATACAAAAGGCCGGCTTCTTCCAAATCCGCCATAATATTGCGAATCGTTGCTGGAGATAGGGAAAGGCTGAGTCTTCGGGATAGGGTTCGAGAGCCAACAGGTTCACCCGTTTCCACATAGGTATCAACCAACTCTCTGAAAATCTCTAGAGATCTTGAATTTAAATCTTTAACATTTAACGTCATGGGATTATTATGATCCTTTTCTTACAATTAAGTATGTAGTAAGAAATATTAAGCTCATCAACCTAACGGAAATTTTACCTATGCGCCACGATAAACGCAAAGCAAATGAATTGAGATCGGTATTTTTAGGACCTGGATACGCAAAATATGCTGAAGGCTCATGCTTTGTAAAGTTTGGTGATACTCATATCATCTGTACCGCCACTATTGAAGATAAAGTACCTCCGTTCTTGAGAAACACAGGCACAGGCTGGATTACGGCTGAATATGGTATGTTACCACGGGCCACCCATCAACGAGTTGATCGGGAAGCAGCGAGAGGCAAGCAAAGTGGCCGCACTCAGGAAATTCAACGCTTAATTGGTCGGGCGCTTCGAGCCGTCGTGGACTTAAAAAAATTGGGTGAACGGCAAATCAAAGTCGACTGTGACGTTATCCAAGCCGATGGTGGCACCCGTACTGCCAGTATTACAGGTGCTTATGTGGCGGTTCATCAAGCTCTTGCCAAATTGGTGGACAGTAAAGCCATCGCCTCTCTTCCCATGACTGATCAAGTGGCTGCCATTTCAGTCGGGATTTGTGACGGTGAAGTCCTGCTTGACCTCAATTATAATGAAGATTCCACCGCTGAAGTAGATGCCAATTTCATCATGACAGGTTCTGGGCAACTGATTGAAATCCAAGCAACTGCAGAAAAAAATGCCTTTAGTGAAGCTGACTTCCAAAAAATGATGAATAGCGCCCGAACAGGGATTGCTGAACTCATTAAATTGCAACGCCAGGTGCTACGCCTTGACTAACAGTACCAAAAATAAAATTTCTGAATTGGTTTTTGCGACCCACAATGGGGGAAAGCTGAGAGAATTGAAGGATATGGTAGCGCCCCTTAACCTTAAGGTCTACTCCGCCAGTGAGCTCCAGTTAATAGAACCCGAAGAAACCGCTGAAACCTTTGAAGGAAATGCTACAGATAAAGCAATGATAGCGGCCAAGGCAACTTCTAAACCTTGTCTTGCCGATGATTCAGGTTTAGTGATTCCGGCGCTCAACGGCGCTCCAGGGGTATATTCTGCCCGTTGGGGAGAGTTAAATCCAGATGGGTCCCGAAACTTTACCCCAGCTTATGAACGTATCCAAAGGGAATTAGGCGAAGATAATCCAGAAGCCTATTACTATTGTGTTCTGGCTCTTGCTTTTCCGGAAGGTGAGATCAAGCTCTTTCAAGGACGCACCGATGGTCGGCTTACCTTTCCTCCCAGAGGATCTCAAGGATTTGGCTATGATCCCATTTTCATTCCTCAAGGGCAAGAGCGTACCTTTGCAGAAATGACCTTGGAGGAAAAGAAACAACTTTCTGCAAGAAGTCAGGCCTTTCAGAAATTCTGGCTTTATTTAACGGCATAAGGAAATCCATCAGTTGAGATCTCTTGCCTTATATATCCATTGGCCCTTTTGCTTATCTAAATGTCCCTATTGTGACTTTAACAGTCATGTGCGTGAAAATATTGATCATTCCGAGTGGTATCAGGCCTTCACCTCAGAAATAGAGCGGGTTCGTGCCGTTACAGGCCCTCGCAACCTTAAAAGCATCTTTTTTGGCGGAGGAACGCCTTCGCTTATGCCGCCTTGCTTAGTCGCTCACATCATCGAGCTAGCTCACAAGCACTGGTCGTGCAGCAAGGCCCTAGAAATCACCCTTGAGGCCAATCCAACATCGGCTGAATCAGAAAAATTTCGTGACTTAGCAGGAGCAGGAGTCAATCGATTTTCCATTGGTGTTCAATCCTTTGATTCTAACGCGCTTACATTTTTAGGACGTCATCATTCAACTCAGGAAGCCAAAAACGCCATCGAATTGGCGCAACGCTATGTGCAACGGGTTTCCTTTGATCTGATTTATGCTCGCCCGGGTCAAGATGTGGATCAATGGTACGAAGAATTAGACCAAGCCTTGGCTTTTCAGACCAGCCACTTATCTTTATATCAACTAACCATCGAACCAGGTACGGCCTTTGCCACCCGCTATGATCGAGGTGATTTTCAGCTGCCCGATGAAGAGACCTCCATCGCCCTCTATGAGGCCACGGTGGAAAGGGTAGGGCGTGCGGGGCTTAAAGCCTATGAAGTGTCTAATTTTGCTCATGAGGGCCAGGAATCTCTCCACAATTTAGCTTATTGGCGGTATGAAGATTATGCAGGTGTTGGCCCAGGAGCCCATGGACGTCTTACCTTAGAGGATGGCAATAAAATCGCCACCAAACAATTCCGGGCCCCAGAGACGTGGTTACGCCATGTCTTAAGTGAAGGAAATGGTGATGACGAGGTCACACCACTGACCCTAACCGAACAAGCCACAGAAAAGCTTTTAATGGGCTTAAGATTACTCGAACCTCTAGATCTTTCTCAATTGACGTTACCTTGGCGTCAGGTCATCGATGAAAATTATCTTGATTTATTGATTCGTGAAGGATTCATCCAGGCTAATCTCCCGCAGATAACCCCTACCGCAAAAGGTCGTTTGTGCTTGAACACGCTGCTCGATAAGTTGATTAAAGTAAATTAGCCTACAACTTTATAGTCTATGAACCATTAGGGTTTTGTGATTCAATAAATGATTCATTTAATGTGTAATATAAATGGCAGAATTTATTTTGTTGAAAGAGTTAAAATAAATTTCTCCTTGACGCTTTATATTAAATCACTTAATTTTTATTTAATAATCAAACAATAAAACTTTCTGAAGGAGCAATCACTATGTTTGATAAATGTGTACGTCACTTCTGCATTGTAGCAAGTTTCTTGTTGGCCTCTCCTTTGTGTCTGGCTATGCAAGGGAATGAAGACCCACTAGACAATTTCTCAGCAAATCATTCTGATCAGGTTCAGGTAAATCTTCCTAAATCTTTCTTATATGACAACAAACTACCTTTGGAACAAGCAAAGCAACTTACTCTGCTTCCTTCAGGAACTGAGATTCAAGTTCATGGCAAGATGATTACCGTGAAGGAGCAAAAGAGCATTTCAGAGATTGATGCTTTGCTTAGTCAAGTAAGAACAGACTTTGCAGGTCCTCTTTTTGTATATTCAACAACGCCATTATTAGCAATTGAGTCTTTAAGTTCTCAAGCGCAGAGCTTATTATACGGTTGCTACAATACAGCAACAGCAGAAACTGAATCTTTTCTGATTTTAGTAGTGAAGTAATTAAGTATAATATCACCACAGCACTCTCGGGGGCTGTGGTGCAAAAGGCAAATCCCCTTGGAATAGAAACCGAGAGACCTTGGGGATTTTTTTCAATTCCCCAAGTTATCTCCCAAACACAACTTCAACCACTGAGCGGTTAATTTTTCTTGCACAGCATTTTGCTTAAGTCGATCAGATAAGCTCCCAAAGTCGACCCAATCCAACAATTGGTCCTGATTGGCACAGGAATAGACAATTTTTTCCTCCCCCGTAACCGGATCCACATGGCGTTGCAAACATTGAGCACAAATTTCTTTCATCATGCATTGCATAGGCGAGTTAATGCTTCCAATAGCCACATGCTGGGGATTCAAGTATTTTTTCAACGTTTCATAACGCGCTGTGGCCACAGCTGACATCATGCGATCCGAACCTATAGCAATGATGCGATCTACAGTTAAAAGGGGTAGAGTTACATCACCAAGCTCGCCTTTGGCATAAGCTTCCATGGCTTGAACAATATTGCCCACAAAGGATTTGTCCTGAGGACGGTTAACGGTAAAGCCAGGGGCTTCATCGCAACACCAGACGATAACGTCAGCAGCTTTTTCAATTTCCTCAACTTTATAGCGATCCTGAATCTTCTTATAGGCGGCAAAATACACGACCCGATTTCCCTGATTGCGAGCTTTTTGCCCGATCGAAAAGAGCACAGCATTACCTAATCCACCGCCCGCAAGGAGCAGTGTTTCATTGTAAGGAATCTCAGTCGGCATGCCCGTCGGGCCCATCAAGACTATGGGCTCACCCGGCTTAAGAAGGTGACATAAATTAGAAGATCCACCCATCTCCAACACAATGGTCGATAACAATCCTTTCTCCCGATCTACAGAAGCTCCCGTCAGCGCCAGTCCTTCCATGGCAAGGCGAGTCCCCAAAACTTGAGGTGCTAACGCTTCATAATCTTGCAAACGATAAAACTGCCCTGGTTGGAAATTTTCAGAAGCAAGAGGGGCTTGAACAACCACTTCCACAATGGTCGGTGTGAGTCTGTTCACCTGATGAACAACTGCCGTGAGTTGGTGTGCCACATGGGATAAAAATTGAGCCGCGGAAGGTGAGGCGGGTGAACGGTGTTTTAAAACGCGGGAGATCACCGGGTAGCCTTGTTTAGCACTGCCCATGGCTTTGACCACATTCCCTGCGTATGAGGGGTGTAGATCGCCAAAAAAGCTCATGGCACGACCATCCAGACGTTGATGCATAAGAACATGAATCTGATCTGGCTTGGCCAAGCGTTGAGGATTGACAGGTTGCCACGATTCATCTAGGGCCTGAAAACTTTGTCCATCCAAATGAATATGGTGAGCTTCATCATAGCGCAAATTGGTATTAGGTTTGGTGCCCGCGGCTACAAAAATGGTTCGAGCAGGCAACGTTTGCTGTTGGCCAGCCATATCTACGGTCAGTCCTCGCGCCTGGCCATGCTCATCCACTTCAACCGCTACTGGGGTGGCATGATCAAGAATATGGATTCCCTCTTCCAGAGCTTTCTCCACCTCCTCATGATTTAACGTGTAGCTGGGAGCTTGGGTCAAATCTCGACGATAAACGACGGTTACTCCACCCCATTGTTGAACCAACTTTTGGAAATTGGGAGCGCGGCCTTCATGAGCTGCTGCTTGACGCTCTTGGACAACGGCCTGGCCATGGCTTAAAAACTCTTCAGCAATGGATCGTTCGGTATCCGTCCAGCATTCCTGGATGGACGATTCTTGTCCCATGGCCTTTAGGTGGTGATAACGCTGATAAAATTTTTCCACAAACTGGGGATAATAGGCCATGGTTTCCGTTGCCGTATCAATGGCCGTTAATCCACCACCAATAACCAAAGCGGGCAAACGAAGTTGTAGATTTGCTAACGAATCGGCTTTGGCAGCCCCCGTTAACTGGAGAGCCATCAGAAAATCGCTGGCTTGTCGCACCCCTGGTGCTAGACTATTCTTCATGGGAATCAGGGTTGGACTTCCAGCCCCCATACACAAAGCAATGTGATCAAATCCCATGGCAAACGCTTGATCAATGGTGATGGTACCTCCCAAACGCACACCACCATGTAAGGAAAAATGGTCGCGGCGTTGCAGCAACAGACGAATGATCTTCAAGAAATTTTTATTCCAGCGAACGGTGATACCATATTCAGCAACGCCACCAAATCCCCAACTCAATCGATCATTAAGGGGTTCGCTAAGTTCATCTAAGGAATAAATGGGTTTAAAAGGATGACGGTTCCCTGAATAATCCGCCCCAGATAATTCTGGCGTTAACGGTTCAATTTTTAAACCGTCAATGCCCACAACCATATGGCCATCATTCAACAAATGGTGAGATAAATTAAATCCAGCTGGCCCCATACCCACCACCAAAACTTTATACCCTGTGGGATTCAAGGGCAGGGGTCTTTTAAAATTCAAGGGATTCCACCGGGTGAGAAGGCTATATATTTCAAACCCCCAGGGCAAGTTTAGTACATCCTGGAGAATCTGGGTTTCGATGCCCGGGATATTGACCGGTTCTTGCTTTTGATAGATGCAAGCCTTCATACAATCATTACAAATACGATGACCTGTCGCGGCTACCAACGGATTATCAATGGTGATGATTGCCAAAGCTCCAAGGGATAATCCTTTGGCTTTGGTCTCGTTCATTTCAGAGATTTTTTCTTCCAAGGGACAACCCGTCAAAGGTGTTCCAAAAGTGTTTTTCTGAAACTTATCCTCGCTCTCCCCCTTGGATTTCATCCCCTTAGAACAAGAATCTTTCCCCTGATGCTGACAGAAAATACAATAATGGGTTTGGTCTAAGGCTTGCAAACGCGACAAACCAGGGTCAGTTAAACCAAATCCATCCCGTAGTCTTCGATGCTCCTCAAGCAAATGCCACCCTTGTTCGTCTTTTTCCAAAGCAATGAGCTGATGAAAATCTAATTTTTTAGGGACCCGAAAAAGGACCCGATCAGGGTAAGCTTGATGACCCGATGGGGTTAAGGTGGCCCAAGCGGCATATCGCGCTGCCCAATCCAAAGGCTCGACAAATTCCGCTTCGTCCTGTAACCATCGTTGCACAGTCTCAGCAAACGAGAGCTCATCAAATTGGGTTAACCAAGGGTGTAGCTTTTGTTTTAATTCCTCGCCATCGAATTCTAACGCTTGATTTAATGGATATTTTTTTATGGCTGTACGTTGGACAAACTGACGCTTGACATAAAACACAGGGGCAAGATGATCATGGCTTTTTTGCAAACCAGCTACTTCTTTGCCAATGGCAAAAAGGTCAGCCAAAAAATCTTCCACATAGGGGGCTAACTGAAGGATAAGTTCACTGTTATCCTCAGCTTTTTCTCGAGCAATCTTAAGCTGATATCCAAGATCAATCTCTCTTTCTTTCACGTACTCCTGAAAGAGGTGATCTAAACGCTTAAGCCCAGAAAGGCTATATAAATCCTCAAAAGATAAACCAAAAGCAAGTTTTAATCGGACAACCATGAATTTCTTTTTATTTTCATTACGTTACGGCAAAAATAATCTTAGCTCTTTATAGCGATTATTGACGAGGTTTGCCTAGAAAAAATGAACAAGGATTCAGAGAAAGGAATCATTTAGACGTTAATTAAGAAGGTATTGGCGATTCGTTGATCAAGCATATGACGGAAAATAAGAGGATAAGAATTTATTAAAATCATTAATGACGTCCGTGTGCCCACCTTTTCGAATCCACTCATCAATCTGTACATCAAACTTTCGAGCACCTTCAGGAACTTTAAATTGTGCAAGGTGGGTAGACCAGTTTACCCAATCCTGTGGGTAAAAGGTTGGATAGGCACAATAAAAGCTTTTTTCATTATGCTTAGCGAACAGGGAGTCCATCAAATCAGCCGAGAGATGAATAGCCCTTGCCTTTGCAAGGTCCATGGTTAATTTATCGTAAAGCAAAACCAGAAACTGTGTATGTCCTTTAACTTGGGGATAGAGTTCTTCAATAATTCGTTGAACTTGTTGCAGGGTAGATCCAGTTTCGCATACATCGACCAAAAGAAGTTCATCTTGATCCGTGAATTTGTCAAAACCTATGGTGTTCAGATAGTTTTGATAATGGAAACGTTGCTCTAACGTCGGTTCATATTCACTCAGTCCAGAGGCTAAAATATGCCTGACTGGCACTTGAGAATGGAATAAATCGCCAATCTTGTTATGCAGTGCCGCAAACAAGTGAACAGACCGTCCAATAGGAATGATAACTGGTTTTCTTGCTCCAATCAGAGGGGTCTCATGGGCCATTTTTAAAACATTTCCCCACGCAGATAGAAGTTTTTTCAGGATCTCATCCGTTAAATTGAGGTCTGGCACTTTTCCCGAAATCATCGCTTGTTCTAATGCTAAATGTTCTCGTTCACTCGGCGGATGGGGGAAATATTTTTCGATCACCCTTTCTCGGCACTTATACTTTTCCTTATTCACCTCCTGTTCAATTTGAAGGTGGGTAGACTCATTAATTTTTGATATTTCATCTAACACCTCCCCGTGGGTATTGGAGGGTAAGAATGACAACAAATGTGACGTTAGTAAGCTTGTGCGCCTTTGATAATCTTCTAACATATAATCAAAGTTAGTGTTGATAGATTGATCCAAACACTCTTCTAACGCTCTTGTGACATGTTTTGCCCCTGAAATTAGCTGCCTTTGGTTCTTAGGGTTGGAAATAACATTTTGGATCTTTTGTAATTTTAATAAGCACTGACTATTTTTGTAAGCTTGTTCGGGAAAAGCATCCATCAAACATGTATAAAGATAAAAGGCATCCTGATACAATATGGCTTTCATAGATTGGTTAGGATCTTGATCAGCATAGTTGACTTTGCAATTAGCCAAATTGAACATTGCCCTCTTATCGAGATTATCTTCAAGCGTTCTAATTAAAGGAAAATAAGCCATCAACAGAATAAGAGTTTCGGGGGCTTTTGAATCTATACCTTTGACCTCGCCTTTTCTGATCTTTGTTAGGGCTTCATAAAGTTTTTTTTGATTTTTCGGATCCTTTTCATTGTGTTCGTCCCATTGAGTCCCAATGTAAGCAGCCAATTGATTAATCTTGATTTGTTCATCCTTAAACAATGTATCTTTGGTTGATTGATCCATAGGTAAGGCTGGAGAGATCAATTTCACTGGAAATATGAGGCTTACCATGAATAATAAGTTTTTAACCATGCTCATACTCCTAGACCGTAATAAAGGCTGATTATTTTAATAAGAAGATGCAATTCTATGATAGATTTTCCTGTAATGTTAGGAAATTTAACAACAGGAAACCTGATCAACTTTTAATGTCGAACATTAAATTCTAAGAGCCTAGATCCATATTCCTGGAGCTTACAAAGAGATCTTTTCTTGATTGTTCAATCCAACCAGGTTAGGTAGTAAAACAAAAGCGACAAAATCTTGAAAGCATGGCTAAAAGTAAACTTAATCCCTTTCATAATCTCACAAGGTGAAGCAAAGAAGAGGTTCATGTCCTTATGATTAAGGTATTCTTAGGACTGGGAAGTAATTTAGGAGATAGTCTTACTCATTTAAGTCAGGCTCGTGCCCTTTTAAGCCCTCATCTCCAGGATTTCAAAGCTTCCAGTATTGTGCTCTCTGAACCGATGTATGTGCTTGATCAGCCAAAATTCTACAATCAAGTGGTGATGGGATCGACGGATCTATCCCCCCATGAACTTCTCAAGCTTACCCAGGAGATACAAGATACTATTGGACGGATCAAAAATTATCGGTTTGGCCCTCGATCCATCGACATTGATATCCTTTATTATGGAAACTTTATGGTGAGTGATACAGACTTGATCATCCCTCATCCACGAATTCATGAGCGATTATTTGTCCTCCAACCCTTAGTAGAATTAGATCCGCAATGGGTATGCCCTCAAACTCATAAAACAGTCAGTGAACTGATCAAGGACTATTACCAAAATCAAGCGATCCAAAAGCCATTACCCATCGTTGAATCTTCTAACTTATCTGGTGAATAAGAATAAGGGACATCCCTTTAAAAAGGGATGTCCCCACTGAAGCATGGTTGATCAAGGTTTGATCCTGACCACACCAAGATACCTAACCTTTAGAATGATAATTTTTTTAACATTTCAATTTTTTCATCTCTAACTCGCTCAAGCACTGTTTTGACTGAAGGGTGGGGATTAATCTTACGATTTTTGCTCAAAACATCCACGCTATAATCAAAAATAAGATTTATAAATTTTTTAGACTCTAACTTTACGGGTTGGTGGCTTGACCCCCATAAAGATGGATCTGCCCCATAGAGTAAGGCTCGAGCTCTAAAACATTCATAGTCCTTGAGCTCATGACCAGAGGGACATCCAGCTGCAAGGGGGGGATTTTCATAAATGCCAAGATAACCATGTCCTATAATTCTGTCAAAATCCGCTCCTTTTTCCGCGATTAAATCAATTATTTCCAATCGATCCGATAAGCTTGCATCAGATCTGCTGGGATATTGAGGGTCAAGAGCTAGGTGAGCTAATGTATATGGTTGACGGTAGCCCCAGCACGTTAATTCATCCGCGTTAATATCATCTACGACGGTCAGAAACTTTTTAACGAGATTAACTTTGCCAAGGGCAACAGCAAGGGAAAGGGGGGTTGATTTGTCATAGTTGATCTTTAACTCTACTTCCAAGGGATCTCGTGAAACTCCCTTATAAAGCTCATTTTCATCCAAATCGCTAAGGGATTCTAACCGAGATAGATAGTCGACGTTCACGGCTTTGGAAATGAGCTGATAATGGCCAGAAGATGATTGATCAAATTGTTGACTTACGGAATCAACATACTGGTCATAGATAGAAACCTTTTCCGTAGACAAAGCATTGTGAGCACTGAAGCAAAAAGAGGCAAATACGAGTGTAAATTTTATCCTCGCAAGGATTTTCATGATTTTCTCCTAAATTTTTATAACAATATTGTTTTTACCAAAAGCGCCTCTGCACAAGCAAGCTCATTCCTCCCAATTAAAGAGAATACAAAGAGCATCTGTTTTTGATCCCTTAGCCTTTATACTTTGAGCCAAGTACCGACCATGCGCTTTTTTCACATTTTTCATAAAATGAGTCTTAAGGGTTGCCTAAAAATCTCCCTTAGTTAAAGTAAGGGAATAAGAGACAAATTTTATGAGGTTCCAATGGTTGTTCAATCCAATGTTCAATATGCCCATGACACGCAGGGTCAAGCAAATCCTATGCAGACTGATGGCTTTGAATTTGTGGAGTTTACATCCAATCATGGCGAAGATCTTCATGCTTTATTTCTCAACCTAGGGTTTTCTCCCATTGCGAAACATCGCAGTAAGAAGGTCACACTCTATCGTCAAGGAGAGATTAACTTTATTCTCAATCAAGAGCCCAACAGCTATGCCTCTCACCATGCCCACAATCACGGCCCCAGCGCTTGTGCGATGGCTTTCAGGGTTAAAGATGCTCAACAAGCTTTTAAGCGAGCACTTGAATTTGGCGCTGAAGCAGTAAATGTGCCTATTGGAGCAGGAGAATTAAAGGTTCCAGCCATCCGTGGAATTGGAGATAGCTTGTTGTTTTTGGTGGACAAATACAGCCAAGATACCATTTATGACCATGATTTTATTCCTATACCAGGCGTCGATCCACAACCCAAGGGGTGGGGGCTCACTTACATTGACCATCTCACCCATAATGTTTACCAAGGCCGCATGGATGTTTGGGCCGATTATTATGAACGCCTTTTTAATTTTCGTGAACAACGTTACTTCAACATTACCGGTCAGAAAACAGGACTTTTGAGCCGAGCTATGATCAGCCCTTGCGGTAAAATTCGAATTCCAATTAATGAATCCGCTGATGATAAATCTCAAATCGCCGAATATCTAGAAGAATATAAAGGGGAAGGCATTCAACATATTGCTCTGGGAAGTGATGATATTTACATTAGTGTTGAACAACTTAAAGCCCATCACGTCCCCTTCATGACCGTACCGGATAGCTACTACCAAGTGGTGGAAGAACGCCTCCCTCATCATGGTCAAGATATTGAGCGTTTGCGCAAAAACCATATTTTGATGGATGGTGAAATTGAAGGCGAACACAAGGATCTCCTTCTGCAAATTTTTACCAAAACCGTGATTGGTCCCATCTTCTTTGAAATCATTCAACGCAAAGGACACCAGGGCTTTGGAGAAGGAAACTTTTCAGCTCTCTTTGAAGCTATGGAGCGAGACCAAATGGAAAGGGGAGTCCTTTCATGAAGCAGTGGGTTCAACTTCCCCGCATGGAAGGTACCCATTCTCGTCAGGCTCATGCGGATCTCCCTCATGGGACTTATGAGCGGGAAATTGGTAAAGAAGGTTTTTTTGGCCCTTGTACCCATATGCACCATCAACATGCGCCCACCGGCTGGCGCACTTTTGATGGCCCCCTTAAACCTCAAGCTTTTGATTTAACCAAACTAAGGGAAGATCACACATCTCCGTGGATGGCCACCCCCATCCTTTACAACAAATCGACCCAAGTCCGATGGTGGCATTTGACTGAATCCATGGATCACTTGGTGCGGAATGGCGATGGAGATGACATCCTTTTCATTCATCAAGGTCAGGGAGAATTTTTTTGCGATTATGGTCACCTCTCACTTCGGGACGGCGATTATTTGATGATCCCCCGAGGCACTCAATGGCGTCTTGAGGTTGATAACCCCTTACAAGGATTAATGATTGAGGCTACCAATAACCATTACCGGCTACCAGATAAGGGAATTGTAGGCCCTCAAGCCATCTTTGATCCCGCGGTGCTCGACACCCCTCAAATCAATGATGCTTTTAAAGCTCAATACTCATCGATACAAGAAACCAATGTTGTCGTAAAAAGGCAAGGCCAGTTGACCAAGATTACCTTTCCTTACAACCCTTTGGATGCTGTCGGTTGGCATGGAACACTTTTTCCTATCCGTTTGAATTGGCGGCAAATCCGCCCCTTGATGAGCCATCGATATCATCTTCCTCCCTCAGCTCACACAACTTTTGTGGCTGATAGACTGGTTATCTGTACATTTTGCCCCAGGCCCATTGAATCCGACCCCGGGGCACTTAAAGTCCCTTTCTATCATAGCAATGACGATTTTGAAGAAGTGATCTTTTATCACCGAGGAGAATTTTTCAGTCGAGACAATATCCATCCCGGCATGGTTACCTTCCATCCAAGCGGATTTATTCACGGACCCCATCCGGGTGCTTTTAAGATTGGGAGCCAATCAGCCCGTAAAGAGACAGATGAAGTCGCGGTGATGATTGATGCCCGTGACCCTCTGACGGTGGCCTCTCTTCCGTCGGGCATTGAAGATCTTGATTACGTTCATTCTTGGAAAGGAATAACTAAGCCATGAAACTTGCAACCATAAAAGATGGTACCCGCGATGGAGCTTTATATTTAGTAAGCCGTGACTTGTCTATTGCGGTCAGTGCTATGGACATCGCTCCTACCATACAAAAAGCATTAGATGATTGGGCAAAAGTCAAAATTCGCTTGGAAGAACGTTACGAAGAACTGAACCTTGGTTTTTTGGATAGTTCAGTCCCTTTTGATAGTTTGCCTGTGGCCGCACCACTTCCGCGCGCCTATCAGTGGGCCGATGGCAGTGCCTACGTGACCCATGTGGAGTTAGTGAGGCGTGCACGCGGCGCTGAAATGCCACCGAGCTTTTGGACTGATCCCCTTATGTATCAAGGAGCATCTGACCAATTTATCGGCCCTAAGGATGACATTCGATTGGCAGAAGAGGGGTGGGGTATTGATTTTGAAGCAGAAATTGCCATCATAACTGATGACGTCCCAATGGGGATAACTTACGAGGATGCTGGCAAGCACATTCAGCTATTGATGTTGGTTAATGATGTTTCGTTACGCCATTTAATCCCAGGAGAATTAGCTAAAGGATTTGGCTTCTTTCAAAGCAAACCAGCCTCTAGCTTCTCACCTGTCGCCGTTACCCCTGATGAATTTGGTAAAGCTTGGAGAGATTATAAAGTTCATTTAGCCTTGTTATCCTATATTAATGGTCAGTTATTCGGGTGTCCTAAGGCTGGAGAAGATATGACCTTTGATTTTGCCCAACTCATTGTCCATGCAGCCAAAACCCGTCATTTGGGCGCTGGTACCATTATTGGCTCAGGAACAGTTGCCAACAAGGATCATCGACGAGGCTCCTCCTGTATTGCTGAAAAACGCATGTTAGAACAACTGGAGATAGGCGCGCCCATGACCCCTTTCTTGCGTTTTGGGGATCGCGTTAAAATTGACATGGTCAACGATGATGGTCAGTCCATTTGTGGCGCCATCGATCAGATGGTTCATTGTTATCGGCCTTAAAAGCGGCCAACTCTCTATCTGGAAGGTGGCTGCTTTTTCTAACCCCTCACTTTATCCTCAAGCTCGGCTTATAATGCGCCCTGATTAGGGTATTTTAAGTTAGGAAGAGGAGAGTGTCAGGGATATGATCAAAACAAATTAAAGGGCCGTCCCAGATAACTAGTATAAAATGCCCTTAACTCATTGTTTTAACAGTGTTATTTGAGAGTCTGGATTAGGGTTATTAAAACGCCACTCACATTCCTTGAGAAATAGCCCAAAATTCTCTTTTGGTACATCATTAAATTTCCTGATATGGCGTTTAGCTTGATTCCAAAAATTCTCAATCCCGTTAATGTGATTTTTCTTATCAGCAAATAACTTTGAATAATTAATTCTTTAGTGCTTGAAATCAGAAACATTCAACACGTTATACCCCCGCCAGCAGTCCGAATAGACGATACTATCTGGGATAACTTTACGCTCAATTATAGGTAACAATGTAGATGAACAGGAATTTGGAATGATGTTTTTATAAACACGTCCACCCCGTTTAAGCAGGCCAAACACTGGGATTTTACCTGCAGC